>JBLMXM010000106.1:0-4758 GCA_050257775.1 Hyphomicrobiales bacterium | reverse complement strand
TTGATTGTAAGGGGAGTATCAGGCGGGCAGATTCGGAAGTATGGGAACCCGAAGCGACGGGCGAGACTGAGATGCCGGATGGCGGCCGGCAGGAAGACAGACCCCGCCGGCGGAACCCAGGTGCCCCGCCAGCGTCAACGACCGGTCAGGAATCCAGCCGCTATATGAGCGCACCCCCGTTGCAGCACTTCGGGAAGGGATTGAGCAGGCTCTCATAGCAGGAGACGCAGATCACGCTCTTGCGGCTGCGGATCGCCTCCGAAGAGTTCTTCAGCGTCCGGTCGCAGCAACTGCACCTAACGATCTCTTCGGCTTCTTTCTTCTCGTCTCTCTCAACCGCTTCGGTCTTCATGGTCTTTCCTTTCAGCTGAAACTTCATAAACTGCTCCGCTGACTCATATAATCAACATTCATGCCACTCCCTTACCAAAGCGCGAATAAGCGATATTATTATAAAATTTCATATTGTTATACACAACTGCATCTTTTGTAGCCCAGATTCAGGCACCTTTGAAATAATACAAGAGTGTCTAAAAAATCGATAGTTTCATACAATTTTGTATCTTTACGGTTTTTCCGATGCGCTGTCCTTTTGACAGCCCGCAACCCTTGTACTATACGTGTCTTGGGGCGCCAGCAGGCCCGTACATAACGACCTGCCGAGTGGGCCGTCGCACCCCTCCCTTCCAAAAGGAGATCATGCATGCCTGGGCATGCACTCACGAAAAAGGCTCGCCATAAGATTGAATCGCTGCTGACCGCACACGGCGTGGACGATTTTGTCTGGATCGATCCTCGGCGCATCATCACCGCCCAGTGGGTCAGGTTGAAGTGCATGTATGGGTGCGCCAGCTACGGCCGCAAGGCCTGCTGCCCCCCGAACACACCGACGGTCGCCGAGTGTGAGCGTTTCCTGAGGGAATACCGGCACGCCGTCCTGTTCCGAATCGTCGCGCAGTTCCGCAAGGCGGAGGACCGCCTCCCCTGGAACCGGCAGATCAACTCTCGGCTTTCAAAATTGGAACGCGACATTTTTGTCTCCGGCCACGAGCGCGTTTTCCTGCTGTCCCCTGCCGGCTGCGTGCTCTGCGCCAAGTGTTCCGGACAGCGCGAAACCTGTGTTCTGCCCGCTTCCGCTCGGCCGACGCCGGAGGCCATGGCCATCGACGTCTACTCCACCGTTCGACGTTTCGGGTATCCCATTGCCGTGCGTCAAGCTGTCACGGATGAACAAAACCGGTACGGCTTTCTGCTCATCCATTAAACTGAAAGGAGGGTTCCATGACCGTGAAAGCCACATGGCTCAGCCATGCCTGTTTCCTGATCCAAAGCTCCAAGACTAAAATCCTAATCGACCCCTTCATCACAGGAAACCCCCTGGCCCCCGTCAAGGCCGACTCGCTCTCGGCCGACTATATCCTTGTCTCGCACGGTCACGGCGACCACGTGGGCGACACCGTGGCCATCGCCAAGCGCACCGGCGCGATGGTGATATCCAACTTTGAAATCCAGAGCTGGATGGTGGCGCAAGGGATCACGAATGTGCACCCGCAGCACATCGGCGGGGGATTCAACTACCCCTGGGGGCGGGTCAAGCTGACCCTAGCCTTACACGGCTCGGCCCTGCCGGACGGCTCGTACGGCGGGAACCCCTGCGGGTTTCTACTTTACCTGGACGGCAAGAAAATTTACCACGCCTGCGACACGGGGCTTTTCGGCGACATGAAGCTGATCGGCGAGGAAGGCATCGACCTGGCCATCCTGCCCATCGGCGACAACTTCACCATGGGACCCGACGACGCCCTAAGGGCCGTCAAGCTGATCCAGCCTAAACGCGTGGTGCCCATCCACTACAACACCTTCGATGTGATCAAGCAGGACCCGAATTCCTGGGCCGGACGGGTGGAGAAGGAGACCCCAGCCAAGGTCACGGTGATGAAGCCCGGGGAGGCGATTGAAATCTAGGCCCCTGCGTCCTAAAAGGTCCGCCAGCTGCGCCCGGAGCGGCGGATGGGCCACATCAAACCGATGCGTCAACAGGTCGATAGCCAAAGGAGGTGCCGCATGAAACGATTCTGCACCATTCTGTTGGTGCTCGCGGGGATGGCAAGCAGCGGGGTTGCACTTTGCGCGGACCCACCGAAACTTTGGTCCTTCTACCAGTCGGTCTTAACCAGCTGCAAGTATGTCGATCTCACGCACGCGTTCAACCCAACCATACCGGTCTGGCCGGGATTCAGTCATGCCGCTTTCAAGCCAGCCTTGGCGGGAGCAACCATCCCGAACTACGTGGAGAAAGGGCAGGAATACACCTATGCCAAGCACGGGTTTATCGCGACGGCCTACGAGCTCCCGACCGACCAGTACGGCACCCAATTGGATCCGCCCGCGCACTGGGACGAATTCGGCGCCACCATCAGCGACCTGCCGGCCACCTTTGCCATCCGACCCTTGGTGGTCGTCGACATCCACGCCAAGGTGGAAAAAGACCCTGGGTATCACTGCACGGTGGAAGACATAAAGGCTTGGGAGAAAAAACACGGTCGTATTCCGGCAGGCTCCGTGGTCATGATCCGCTCGGACTGGCATAAAAAATGGTCGGATGTTTCTCGCTTCAACCAGAAGCCGTTCCCAGGGATAAAGCTGGATGCATTGAAGTTCTTGCACCTGGAGCGCAAGATCCTGTTCCACGGGCATGAGCCGCTTGACACGGATACGACTCCGAATCTCGAAGGTGAGGCTTGGCTGATGCACAACTACTTCTGCCAAGCGGAAGGGGTGACCAACCTCGATCAGGTGCCCGAATCCGGCGCGCTGATCTCGATCGGATTTGCAAAACCGGAGGGCGGGACCGGGGGATATGCCCGCTATGTCGCCATTTGTCCGCCAGACTGGAAATACGGTAAGACCGTCACCGAAGCACCCGGCGCCCCGCTGCCCAAGCAGCCTTTCCCGCTGCGGCGGGATGCCAACGGGGTTCTGCGACCAACCAAACCTTAGAGCTTAAAGAAACCGCTGTCTGCAATCGCAGCCAGCGGTTTCTTTTTAAACGAGTACCTCATGCGGCGACGATTGAAGCCCTGCAGGTCAGCATTCCCAGCGCAGCAAAGAAGCAGGAGTTGGGCGTCTTCGAATCCTCTCGAACCGAGAGGCCAGAATCAGATTCGTCAGCCTGAAGGCTTGCAGGACGGCGCTTTGAAACCCCCGGATCCCGTGGGGATTCCCTGAGGCCTCACGCAACCCGCCGACATGAGCTT
Organism: Hyphomicrobiales bacterium; assembly: GCA_050257775.1. GTDB lineage: Bacteria > Desulfobacterota > Desulfobacteria > Desulfobacterales > SpSt-501 > SpSt-501. The sequence goes on along the minus strand of JBLMXM010000106.1, from coordinate 1,501 downwards.
CTGCACGTCCGCGCAATCGCATTTGGGGCACCTGGGCTTCGGGGCCTTGGACGAAAAAACCAGCTCTTCAAAACAGTGGCAGCAGGCCTTGCACTGGTACTCGTAAATGGGCATAACGTGCTCCTCCTCAGATGGCTATCCGCTCAATTCTTTTTCATCGTCATCAAAGTTTTTCATTTTTTCCCGACAGGAAGATAGCGCCTGGTGTAATTGCATGTGTGCCTATTGTCAATATACAGCTTGCACACTACGTGGACCTTATCCAACTCCTACAACGGGGATGACATCTACGAACACGGAATGCGTCCGCGAACCCTGACTGGGAAGCGTGGGCTCGGTTGAGGTGAGGCTGTTGGCGGCTCCGCCCTTTTCAACGCCCCGCGAATCGCGAACGCTCCAGGCCCCCTGGATCAATGAGACGCATCCCGGGATGATGTCCTCCGTCAGGCGCACCTCGATTTCCATCTCCCCTTGCGCGCTAACTACCCGGACCACATCGCCGCTGCGGATCCCCCGGGCCCGCCCGTCCAGCGCATTCATCGTGAGCCTCTGCCGGACCAGCCTACCAGCCCAAGGCAAATTGGAATTCTGGGAATTGATCCTGATTTTGGAGTGGGGGGTAACCATGCGCAGAGGGAATTCCGGATCGGGAGCCGCAACCCGGCATCGCGGAAGGGAGGAAGCCGCCGTACCCGCCAGGGCCTCGCAGCGGATTTGGATCTTGCCGGACGGCGTGGCAAGAGGGTCCTTTACTGGGTCGGCTATAAACCGGCTCAGCCCCACCCTCATCTGGTCGGCCCCTTCCAATATCCCGGTTTTCTTGAAACGCACGATGTCCCCGATGCCCGATTCGGCCATCAGGTGCGCGAGCCATTGGCTACTGCTTCGGTTTTCGGAGTAGGCCTCTCCGAAGCCGAGCCGCTCGGCCAGTTCGCGGAAAATGTCGTAATCGTGCCGGCAATCGGCGAGCGGATCGACAGCTTGGGCGGAATAGAACAGATAATGATCCGCCGGGAAGACCACGTCTTCGCGTTCGAGAGACGTGGTGACGGGCAATACCAGGTCGCTGAACCGTGCCGTAGGCGTCATGAACAGGTCCTGGGTGACCACCAGGTCGGCCTTCTGAAAAGCCCGGATGTTTTTCTCGATGTCGCTTCCCTGGTTGAGATAGTTGGCTCCGATGCTGTAGATCGCGCGGATGTCGGAGGGAAATCCGCCCGCGCGGCCCTCCAGCACGGCATCCGCCCAGCGGTAGACCGGTATGGCCGGAAGCGATGAGAGGTCCGGAACCGGCAGCGAGGGAAACGCCATGCCCGGCAGTTTCCCCCAGAACTCGCCCCCGGAGGAGCCTCCCGGTATCCCGATATTGCCGGTGGCGGTCTGCAGGGCCACCGTGAACCGATAGGTTTCTTCGCCGCCGAGAGCTCTCTGAATGGACAGGCCCGGCAGCAGGGCAGCGGGTTTAGTGCCGGCGTAAAGCCTGGCCAATGCGACGATCGTC
>JBLMXM010000105.1:0-4764 GCA_050257775.1 Hyphomicrobiales bacterium | reverse complement strand
AAAGCCCAGATGGAGAAGAAGGAAAACTGGAACCTGCAGGGCGCAGTGGACGAGTCCAAGGTCCAGGCCGCCGTGGATAGGTTCCACGGCGTCTGCCTGGGGGTAGCTGCGGCGCTGGTGGATGAGGGCGTGGCCACGGTCGAAGACACTGACCGCGGCGCCAAGATCGGCCTGCGCTGGGTCATGGGCCCCTTCGAGATCATGAACAAGATCGGCATTGCCAAGACCCACAGCGCCGTTCAGGCGATCTGCCGCAAGTACCCGGACTTCAAGATGCCGGCCATCCTCGAAAAACAGCTCCGCCTGGGAAAGCCCTTCGAGTTCAGCTTCGTCGACCTTGAGGTCAAGAAAGACGTCGCCTGGATCACCCTAAACCGGCCCGAGGCCATGAATGCGCTCAACGAGGCTGTTGTAGCCCAACTCGACCGCCGTTTTTCGGAAGCCGAGGCCGATGCCCGGGTCAAGGCTGTCGTGTTTCGGGGCGCCGGGAAGGCCTTCGTGGCCGGCGCCGACATTCGCTACTTTGTGGAAAAAATCAAGGCCGGCCGCATTCCTGACATTGTCGCTTTCACCCGCAAGGGCCATGAGCTGCTGCTGCGGATCGAGGAATCGAAGAAGCTCACTGTCGCTCTGCTCGACGGCCTGTCCTTGGGCGGCGGCAGCGAACTGGCCCTGGCGTGTCAGGCCATCATCGCCACGCCGGCCGGGTCCATGGCCTTTCCCGAAACAGGCATCGGCATCTATCCGGGCCTGGGGGGCATGCTGCGCATGGCGCGCCATGTCGGGCCCGCGCTGGCCAAATACTTCGCCTTCACCGGTGCACCCATCAACGCCGCGGACGCCTTGGCCCTTGGCGTCGTCACCCGACTGGTGGAGCCCGCCGCTGTGGAGGCCGCTGTCCGGTCTTTGGCTTCCGGGCCCAAGCCGGACAAATACCGCTCCCGGGAGATCCCGACGAAATTCAAAGCCTTCGCAGACCTTTTCGGCACCGGAAGCGTCGAACTGCTGCTCTCCGGCAAAACTCCGGCTGGTGCGAATGCCGAGCTGGCCGGCAAGCTCGCCAAAACCCTGGGATACAAGGCACCCCTGGCGCTCAGGATCGCTAACGAGGTCGTCGATCGGCAGGCGAATCTTTCGATGCGCGAAGCGGTTGAGGCCGAACTGGGACGCCTGAAGGAGATTTTCGCCACTGCGGACGCGCTCGAGGGCCTGTCCTCGGTCGGCCGCCGCCGGCCAGAGTTCAAGGGAGCCTGATATTCCCGGATTGGTAGAAAACCATTTACATCTGCAAAAGGAAAGACAATGCACAAGCTACTGACCAACAAGCCCGGTGAACACATGCTGGTTCTCGGCAACGAGGCCATTGCCCGCGGAGCCATCGAGGCGGGCGTTGCCTTCACCAGCACCTATCCCGGCACGCCTTCCTCGGAGCTGTCGCTCAGCTTTTTCCAGATGTCCAAGGAAAGCGACTTGTATTTCGAATACAGCACCAACGAGAAGGTGGCCGTGGAGGTCGCCTCCGCTGCCGCAATCTGCGGGGTGCGCAGCATGGCCGTCATGAAACACGTGGGGCTCAACGTCGCGGCCGACGCCCTCATGACCCTGGCCTACGTCGGCGTCAAGGGCGGCATGGTGATCCTTACGGCCGACGATCCCTCCATGTTCTCGAGCCAAAATGAGCAGGATAACCGCTACTATGCCAAGATCTCCGGCCTGCCGATGCTCGAGCCCTCCTCAGTGGACGAGGCGCGCGCTATCGTGGCCTATGCGTTTGACATCTCGGAGCAACTCCAGGAGCCCGTGATCCTGCGCACCACCACTCGCATCAACCACTCTTCGGGCGTCGTTACACTTGGAGAGATCCGGCCGCGCAAGACCCGCGGCAGCTTCGCCAAGGACCCTCTGAACCTGGTGACGGTGCCGGCGGTCTCGCGCAAACTGCACGTCAAGCTGCTCCAGAATTACGATAAGGCCCGGGAGCTGTCAGAGACATCCCCTTACAACATCGTGGAAGGCCGCGGAAAGTGGGGCATCATCTGCAACGGAGTCAGCTACAACTACGTCAAAGACGCCGTCGCGGAGTTGAAGATTGCCGACAAGGTACGGATCCTGAGGATCGGCTTTTCCCATCCGCTGCCGGCCCGGATGATCCAGGAATTTCTCGGTGGATGTGAGCAGGTCCTGGTCGTCGAGGAAGGCGAGCCTTACCTCGAAGAAGGTGCAAAAGCATTTGCGCAAGAGGCCGGCCTCACACTCCCCATCCGCGGCAAAGCGCCGGAGCTTTTTTCGCGCTTGTACGAATACGATCCGGCCATGGTCTGCCGGCACATCGCTGGCTTCTTCGGCGTGGCGGTCACCCGGCCCGCCGCAGTAGACCTATCCGATGTTCCGCCGGTTCCCCAGCGGCCGCCGACTTTGTGTGCGGGCTGCTCGCACCGGGCGACCTACTACGAAGTGCGCAAGGCAGCCGAAAGCCTGGGCCTAGAGACCGTGTACCCGAGCGACATCGGCTGTTACACCCTCGGCCTGCTGCCGCCGCTTTCCATGGCGGACTACCTGATCTGCATGGGAAGCTCGACCGGCACCGCCGGAGGATTTTCCAAGGCCTGCGACCGCAAGGTGGTCTCCTTCATCGGAGACAGCACTTTCTTCCATTCCGGCATCCCCGGCCTGATCAACGCGGTCTTCAACAACCACAATCTCACCCTGGTTATCTTGGACAACGGCATCACCGCCATGACGGGCCACCAGCCCAATCCCGGCGTGGACATGGCCCAGTTGAAAATGGAGGGCTATGGCAGGGTCTCCATCGAGTCGGTCGTCCGGGCTTTAGGAGTGCCGAACGTTACCATCGTCAAGCCTTACAAGGTGAAGAAGAGCATCGACGCCATCAAGGAAGCTCTGCAGTTCAAGGGAGTGTCCGTGATCATCTCCCAGGAACTGTGCGTCCTCTACGCCAACAGTCTGAAACTGCCCCGGCGCAAGCCCTTCCACGTGAGCGACAAGTGCAAGGACCACCGCGACTGCATGAGCCGCCTGGCCTGCCCGGCGTTTTACGTCTGGAACGAACGCATCAAGATCGACGCAAACCTGTGCACCGGCTGCGCCGTCTGCGCCCAGATCTGCCCGGAAAATGCGATCCTTCCGGTGAAGGAAGAGAAAAAGTAACGAGTAACGAGTGGAGAGTGATGAGTGATGAGTGCACGACATCGCGCACCCATTTTAAACACGAAACACTACACACTGAATACTAAACGCTAAACACATAGATACCCAAACATCTAAACACCAAGGATCCTATGAACATCAAACGCTTAGTCATCGTAGCCGTCGGAGGACAGGGCAACCTGCTGGCATCGAGCGTTCTCGGAGAGGCCGCTCTGCTGGCGGGAGTTCCCATGCGCATGAGCGAAATCCACGGCATGGCCCAGCGCGGGGGGGTGGTCGAGTCCGCCCTGGTCTTCGGCGATGCTCAGAGCACGATCATCTCCGACGGGGAGGCCGACGTGCTGATGGGGTTCGAGCCCGCGGAAACCCTGCGGGCTTTAGGCAAATGCAACCAAGCCACGGTGGTGATTACCAACCTCGCGCCCTTAATGCCCTTCACCGTCAACATCGGCCAGGGGGTCTATCCAGATCTGAAAAAACTCCAGGACCTGATCCGGGCCAAGACCGCCCGGCTGATCGCCTTCAACGCCACGGCGCTCGCCCGGGAGGCCGGCAACGTCTTGTCGGTGAACATGGTCCTTTTAGGGGCGCTCACCCAGACCGGGGTCCTTCCGTTGACGGTCGACAACGTCAAGACCGCCATGCAACGCAAGACCAAGCAGGCTTTTCTGGAAGCCAATCTCAAGGCGTTCGACCTGGGCTTCGCCGCTGCCCAGAAGGCCTGAGGCTGAATCGAGCGGCAAAACCGGGGGTTGACCAGCGTTTTGTTGGAACCTATATCCCGTGCCGACCCGCCGAGCACGGATGATCTCACGGAGAGAGGATGAAGAGCATGCCGACCAAATCGCGCGCAGTCAAAAAAGGAGACCGGAAGTACTGGGATGAAAAATTCGAGACCATGCCGATTGCCGACCTCAAGAAATTCCAGCTCCGCAAGCTCAGGGAAACGGTGGAATGGGCCTATGAGCGCATCCCGTTCTACCGTCGGAAGCTCGATGAGATCGGGGTGAAGCCGAAGAGCATCAAAGCCCTTGAGGATATCGCCAAGCTTCCCTTTACCGTGAAAAACGATCTGCGGGACAATTATCCCTTCGGCCTGTGCGCGGTTCCGCTCAAGGAGGTCGTCCGGGTGCACGCCTCCTCGGGAACGACCGGCAAGCCGATCACCGGCCCGTACACGGCGGAGGATCTGGATCAGTGGACCGAATGCATGGCGCGCAACCTGTGGGCGGCGGGAGTCCGTTCGGACGACATCGCGCAGAATGCTTACGGGCACGGCCTGTTCACGGGAGGGCTGGGATTTCACCAGGGGCTCACCCGCATCGGCTGCGCGGTGGTGCCCACGAGTTCAGGCCTCACCGAGCGACAGATCACGCTCATGAAGGATTTCGGCGCCACAGGGCTTTTTTCAACGCCCTCTTATGCCCTGACGATCGCCGAACGCGCGGCGGAGATGAAGGTCGACATCCGCGAAATGCCCCTGCGAGTGGGCGTGTTCGGAGCAGAACCCTGGTCAACGGCCATGCGCCAGGAAATCGAGGAACGTATGGGCATCAAGGCCCAGGAGGCCTACGGCCTGACAGAGATCGGCGGCCC
>JBLMXM010000104.1:0-6720 GCA_050257775.1 Hyphomicrobiales bacterium | reverse complement strand
AAATTCAACATTTTTCCGCGCAGGTTCGCATCGGGGACCCGGCCGAAGCCGGCTGCCATGTTGTCCTGCATGTGCTGAACCTTGGCGGTCGCCGGAATCACGCAGGTCACGGCCGGGTGCGCCACAACGAACTTCAGGAAAAACTGCGCCCAGCTCCGGCAATCGAAGTCGGCGCTCCATTCCGGCAGCGGCTTTCCCTGTACCTTGCCGAACATCCCGCCGCGCTCAAAGGGCCGGTTGATCAGAGTGGCGATCCCCTGGTCGATGGCCAGGGGCAGCAGGCGTTTTTCGGGCATGCGGTCGTCCAGGCTGTAGCTGAACTGGACAAAATCCAGGGATTCCGTCCGCGTGATCTGCTCCAGTTCCTCGTGGGAGCGGCCGTGGGAGGTGGTGATCCCGAGATAGCGGATCTTGCCCTGCTGCTTCCACTCCCTCAGGGTTGGCAGATGCGTTTTCCAGTCGCGCAAGTTGTGAATCTGCATCAAGTCCATTACGTCCACTCCCATGAGCCGCATCGACCGCTGCATCTGCTCGATTCCGGAATCCCTGCCGTCGGTCCAGACCTTGGTGGCCGCAAAGACCTGGCCGCGGCGATGGATAGCCTTCAGCAGGTCCCCCACAACCGCTTCCGCTCGGCCGTACATCGGCGAGCTGTCGATCACTCTGCCGCCGTTGTCGAAGAACGCCTGCAGCACCTCGGCGAGCGGGGCCCGCGCCGCCGGGTCGTCTCCGACGTCGAAGGTGCCGGAGGTGCCCATCCCGATCACGGGCAGCCGCTCTCCGGTGGAGGGGATGCTGCGCTGGATCGGCACGCGGCTTTCGCCCCGAAGCCGGGTGGCCGCGAGGGTGATCCCGGCGCCCAGGGCCGCGGTGGTCATCATGAAGGCTCGACGGTTCATTGGAATATCGATCATGATTCTTGCCTCCTTGGGAAGTCATCCGTTGCGGTTAGGGGCGGCTCGGCGGCGGCCAACTGCTCCTGACGCCGGCCGAGCCAAAGGCATATCCAGGCCCACCCGGCGGAAAGCGGGACCGCCAGAAGGCAGATGCCCGCCGACGACAGGCCGATGCCCCGCAAGCCGGCATACACCCACGCGCTGACGGCATCCCCCGCCCGGTAGACCACCGTATCGATGAAGTTCTTGGCCTTGTATTTTTCCTCCCGGGTCAACACAACATAAAGCATTTCGCGGCCGGGCCGCATGATGGCGTAATCTCCCGCGCGGCGCGTCACCTGGACGGCGGCGATGGCCGTCAGCCCGGGCGCGAGCCACAGCAACAGGAACCCTGCCCCCAGCAGGAGCGGGATCAAGGCCAAGGACCAGTCGAGGCCTATTTTCTTGACGATCCGGCCGGTCCAGAGCAGCTGAATAAAAAGTGTGAGCGCGTTGACGGAGAAATCCATGGCTGCGAACACGGCGGTACGCTTGGACGGGTCGGCAAAGCTGTCCCGGACGATTCGGGCCTGCTCGAAGTACAGAAACGTCGCCAGTGTCGTGAACAGCAGCATCAGCAGGCAGATCCCGATCAGGTACGGCGAGCGTCCGATCAGCCGGACGCCGGCCAGCACCGACCCCCCCAGGGCTTTGTCGCCCTTGCCGCCTGCAGCGCCGGATGTGTGCATACCGGCCGTCTCCGCGGAAGCGCCCGCGGCCATCCGCCAGAGGACCAGCCGGTGGATGCACAGAACCGCCCATCCCAGGAACGCCGCCGAGAGCAGCAGCAGGTTGGTCGGCCCCCAGGGTAAAACCAGGACTGCGGTCAGCGCCGGACCTGCCAAGGCCCCAGCGGTACCGCCGGCAGCGATCACCCCGAACAGACGCTTGGCCTGTTCCGTGTTGAAGATATCCGCCATGAAGCTCCAGAACACCGAAACGATGAAGAGGTTGAAGACGCTGGTCCAGATGAAGAAAGCCCGAGCCACCCACGCACCGGTGAGCTCGGATTTGAAAAGGGCGAAAAACAGCAGCAGGTTGCCGATGAAGAAAGCATACACGTAGGGCAGAAACCGCCGCGGCGCAAAGCGCCGGGACACCCAGCCGAAGAGCGGCACTACCGCGAGCATCGCCAGGAAGGTGCCGCTGAACATCCACTGCAGGTGCTCCACCCCACCGGCAATACCCATCTCATCCCGCATCGGTCGAACGATGTAATACCCGCAAAGCAGGGCGAAGAAATAGCTGAAGGACCAGAACAGAGCCGGCCATTCCCCGCGTTCGACCGCCACCACGCGGCTCCATCCCGGGCGACTCCACCGGCCCCGCCCGGCGCGGGAGGCCGGGTGCGATTCTGAGATCGGATTCATAGACGCACCTTGCCCATTAGGCTAAGGCTCACCAGAGGCCAATGCAAGGCGGGCTCAAAAGGCATGCATTGAAGGGTTGACGGCGGAAGGGATAGGTCTTGTTCTTGCAAAGCGGGCTCCGGGCAAAGCTCCAGGGAGCGTTCACTCCACGGCAGCTTCGCTCGGACGGCCTGCGACCAGCGGTTCGGTGCCGGCCTCGATCATGTTACGGAAATGTCCTTGTTGCTTTCCCAGTACCCGTGCAGGTTGCAGCGCTGGTGGACAGTCAGGGTGACTTTGCCTTCCGGAGCAGCTTCCAGGGAGCAGGGGGACTTCTGAGCCCCGCGACGGCTTCGAGGCGGCCCGGCAGGCATTCTGGAAAAGGTCTTCTTGAAATTGTCTTCGTGCGTGGCTACTTTTCTATTTGACTCGCAAGACCCACCCCTATCTTTCTTGCCGGAGCTGGCTATGAGTCCAGATCGAGACATTTCATCGGTGATCATCCAGGTTGACTTCCCGGGAGGCAAGCTCGCCATGGAGGCCGTAAGCAAGCTGCTGGAGGGCACCGGGGTTGAAATCGACGCCAACTATGGCCCGATCCCCATCAACCCCGCGATCGGACGCTACGTGGTGCGCGGCAGGGCCACGCTCGAAGCCCGAGCTAAGGCCGAAAAAATCCCCGGGGTGCGGCTGTTTGCCGACACGGGGATCCAACCCATGAGATGACACCAGCAAACCAAAAGGGGGTTCGCTATGATTCGCCGCATCGTATTGATCCGCAGGCATGAAGCCTTGGAAGAAGGCTGGACCAAACGCTCGTTTTCCGCGGCCGGGGATTTTCTTGACGCGGCCGTCAAGGTGGGAGGCGTGCAATTCGACGAAAACTACCATCCCGTTCGGGTTCCGGGCCGGCTCACCGTCTCCGCCGATTGGCCGGCCGCAGCAGGCTACAGGTACTCCGCGGCCGGGCCGATCACGAGCTACTCCGTGCGCTCGGAATTCGAGAATGAAGAAGCCGTGGAACGCCTGCGGACCGACCGGCGGCAGGAAGTCATCGGTGTCTACGCCGACCCCCGCATTGCCCCCTTTCCGAGCCCGTACTGCGGCAGTAAGGCGGTCGGCCGCGACAGCGATGTAGCGGCTAAGTTGGGCGTGGCCGCCCTGCGCAAGGTGGGTGCCACGGGTCGGCGGATTAGGGTCGCCGTGGTGGACACCGGCATCGACGGCAGCCGCGTGCCGGTTGTCGGCGGCTGGGCGCCCTCCCCCGGCTACACGCCCGGCACCACCCCGCCGGATCACGGCACGATGTGCGCCTACGACGCGCGCATCGCTGCATCCGACGCCAGCATTCTGGATTACGCGCTGCTGCAGTCGGGCGGTGCCACGTGGGGGGCCTTCCTGTCGGATGCCATCGCCGCCTTTGCCGACCTGATGGATCGGCTGCAGCGCGAGCCCGGCCCGCTTGTCGTCACGAACAGCTGGGGGATGTTCGACCGCTCCGAGGACGCGCCGATCGGCTCGCCCGAGAACTACAGCGCCAACCCGGACCACCCCTTCAACCAGATCACCGGCAGTCTGGTGGCTGCCGGCGCAGATGTGTTCTTCGCGGCCGGCAATTGCGGCGCCAATTGCCCGGACAGCCGCTGCGGCAGCGGCGACATCGGCCGAGGCCGCAGCATTCACGGCGCCAACTCGCACCCCAGTGTCGTTACGGTGGCCGCTGTTACCGTGACCGACCGGCGCCTGGGCTATTCGTCCCAGGGGCCGGGCGGCCTCTACGATCGCAAGCCCGACCTGGCGGCCTGCAGCCATTTTAAGGGATCGGGCGTCTATCCGGCTGACGGTGGCACCTCCGCCGCCTGCCCGGTGGCAGCCGGCGTGGCAGCCGCCCTGAGGCAGCGGGTCAGCGTCAAGCGGCTCAAACCGCCCCAGCTCAAGGGCGTGCTGCAGCGGACCGCCCGCGACCTGGAAGCCGACGGCTGGGACTACGACCTGGGCTACGGGGTCATCGACGCCGCCGCAGCCGTCAAGGCGCTGCACCTGAAGCCGAAGAAATCCTGACGTGGGCGCTACGCTCCTCTGTGGGTCAGCTTGAGCATGGGGAAGGCCATTGTCTTGGAAGACGGTGGCCTTCCGTGTTTCGGCAAACCTCCGGCCAAACCCGGCTTGGGACAGCCCGCGCCGGCGCGCCCATCCGGCAGGCTCTCCCAGCGCATGCGGCGCCGACCCCCCGAATGAAAAGGCGCCGATTGATTTTATGAAAAAAGAATATTAGTTTGGACCATTTGGCAGAAATTAACCACGCGGCATTCCGCGCAAACCTCCCAGAGGTTTTCCCTCCCCCCGGAGGATGGATGCTCGCCGTCTTAGAACCGCATCAACCCGGAGGAAAACCCTGATGGCATCGACGAAAGAGCCTGCGGAGCCCGCCACCGGTCCCACCCATTTCATCAAGCAAATCATCGCGGCGGACGTGGCGGCCGGCAAGAATGGCGGCCGCGTGGTCACCCGCTTTCCGCCGGAACCGAACGGTTATCTGCACATCGGCCACGCCAAATCGATCTGTCTCAACTTCGGACTGGCAGCGGAGTTCGGCGGCACCACCCACCTGCGCTTCGACGACACCGACCCGGCCAAGGAATCCACGGAATACGTTCAGTCCATCCAGGAGGATGTGCGCTGGCTGGGATTTGACTGGAAGGACAAGCTATTCTTCGCCTCCGACTATTTCGAGCGGCTCTACGGTTTTGCCGTGCAGCTCATCAAACTGGGCAAGGCCTATGTCGACCATCTGAGCGCCGATGAGATTCGCGAGTACCGCGGCACCCTCACTCGGCCGGGCCGGAACAGCCCCTTTCGCGATCGCTCCGTAGCCGAGAATCTGGACTTGTTCCAGCGGATGCGCGCCGGCGAGTTCAAGGATGGAGAGTGCGTGCTGCGGGCCAAGATCGACATGGCCGCCCCCAATATCGTCATGCGCGATCCCACGCTCTACCGCATCAAGAAGCTCGCCCACTACCGCACGGGGGACGCCTGGTGCGTTTACCCTATGTACGATTTCACCCACTGCCTGTCGGACATGCTCGAAGGCATCACCCACTCCTTGTGCACCCTGGAGTTCGAGATCAACCGCGAGCTCTACGACTGGGTGCTGGACGCGCTCCGGACCCCTTGCCATCCCCAGCAGATCGAATTTGCGCGCCTCAACCTCAACTACACCGTTCTCTCCAAACGCAAACTGATCGAACTGGTGGAAAAGGGCATCGTCACCGGCTGGGACGACCCGCGCATGCCCACCATTTCGGGCTACCGCCGCAGGGGTTACACCCCCGAGGCCATTCGCAACTTCTGCGAACGCATCGGAGTCGCCAAGGCCGACAGCACGGTCGACATCGGGCTGATGGAGCATTGCCTGAGGGAGGATTTAAACCGCCGCGCCCCGAGGGTGATGGCGGTCCTCAGACCGCTCAAGGTCACCCTCGTGAACTATCCGGAGGAACAAACCGAGCAGCTCGATGCCGTCAACAACCCGGAGGATTCCTCGGCCGGCACCCGCAAGGTGCCCTTCTCGCGGCAGCTCTACATCGAGCGAGAGGACTTCATGGAGGAACCGCCCCGGAAGTTTTACCGGCTGGCCCCAGGGCGTGAGGTGCGCCTGCGCTACGCCTACTTCATCACCTGCGTGGAGGTCGTCAAGGATCCGGCCAGCGGAGAGGTGACCGAACTGCGCTGCACCTACGACCCGCAAACCCGCGGCGGGGACGCCCCCGACGGCCGCAGAGTCCAGGGCACGCTTCACTGGGTCTCGGCGCCGCATGCCGTGACGGCTGAGGTGCGCCTCTACGACCAACTCTTCACGAAAGAGAACCCCAACGACGTCGAGGAGGGACAACACTTCACCGACGCCATCAATCCCCGATCGCTGACCGTCCTGAGCGACTGCCGCCTCGAACCCAGCCTCGCCGCGGCGGCGCCCGGCAGCCGCTACCAATTCGAGCGCCTGGGCTACTTCTGCTCCGATCTCAACGATTCACGGCCGGGGAGGCCGGTCTTCAACCGTTCCGTGACCCTGCGTGACACCTGGGCGAAGGTGCTGAAGAAAGCGCAGCCAGCCTAGCGGTGTTGAACTCGCACAAGCCATCGGCCCAGACGACTTTGTAAAAGGGCCAAGCTTAAGACGCGCGAGCCCCGCAGCACGAGGCGTACTTTAAGTACGCCGCAGTCATTGTCCCGCGAGAGGCGGGAAAGCGCAACTCAGAGATTGACGCCCAGGTAAAACCAACCACATTAAGATGGCTTCGTAACAGGCTCAAGATCAAGGCGCACGAGCCCCGCAGCGCGAGACAGCTCCAATGGCTCGGAAGCGACGACTGAGCCCGAAGCCCAAGCTCAAGGCGCGCGAGCCCTGCAGCACGAGGCGTACTTCAAGTACGCCG
>JBLMXM010000103.1:0-5006 GCA_050257775.1 Hyphomicrobiales bacterium | reverse complement strand
AAGGAAATACCTGGAAAGCCTCTTGCGCCGGTTTTCCCGAAACCTGGAAGATGCCTCCCATTTTGCCAAGGTTCATCCGGCGACCCTTTACCGGAAGATGAAGCAACACGCCCTTTCCAGGTAACCCGACTCTTTCCCGCCGAGCTGTTTTTCCCCAGCCCTTTTCTTGCAGGACTGCGAAAGTTTCGCAAAACTGCAAAATTTCAATTTTTTTTCGAGCCCGCTGGAACCTGGAGAAGTGTCCGATCGCAAGAATTTATTGAAAATTCATTTCATTTTGGTGCGGCCATCCGTCGACGCGATTGGCACGTCAATTGCTCCTTTCCCTGATCTGATCCATTCCCTTTTGGCCCTGCACGGGGAATTCGCGAATTGAATCGGGCTTCTCCTCCTGCAAAGCGAGGCGCGGTAAGTCAGATGACGCTCCAGAATCATCCCCTCCTGGCATTTAACAAGAAAGCGATTCTTCCGTCTACCTGCTGGCAACATCAACAAAGGAGGTTTTGGTATGTATGAAGTCATTGCCCAAGGTGAAGGCCCTCTTTTCATGGATCCCGACGCCGACAAGGCGCGCGCCTTCTTCCGCCAGAAAAAGAGAGCCTTGGTCAACAAGGTGATGCCCTTGAAGGACGCCATCAGCCAATTCGTCCAGGATGGTTTCTATCTGGGCATCGGCGGATTCGGCGCCAACCGGACGCCCGTGGCGGCCTGCCACGAAATTGCCCGGCAAAAGAAAAAGAATCTGATTTTTTGCGGCCACACCTCGACCCATGATTACCAGATCCTGGCGGCCGGGGAGTCCTTCAACCGCTGCGATATCGCCTACATCATCGGTATTGAGATCCGCGGCCTCTCTCCCAATGCCCGGCGCTACTCGGAGAGCGGGAAGGTGCAGTTCTGCGAATGGACCAATTATGCCTTGGCGCTCCGCTTGAAGGCCGCCGCCATGGGTGTATCCTATCTGCCGGGGCGGAACGTTCTGGGTACGGACACCTTTAAGCGCAGTGCCGCCAAACTCGGCCGGTGTCCGTTCACCGGGAAAATCTACTGCCTTTTCCCGGCGTTGTGGCCGGACGTGTCCGTCATCCATGTCCACGAAGCGGACATATACGGCAATGCCCGGTTCGAAGGGATAGGGATCTGCGACTTGGAACTGGCGCGTGCGTCCAAGCGATTGATCATCACCTGCGAGCGGTTGATCCACAATGACGAGATCCGTCGGCACCCCTCGCACACCCTGATCCCGAACTTCCTGGTGGATGCGGTCTGCGAAGTGCCCTTCGGCGCCTTTCCGGGAAACATGGTGGATGATTACTTTTCAGATGAAGACCACCTGAGGCTGTGGCTGGAAAGCGAGAAAGACCCGGCGACGTTCAAGAAATTCCTGGACAAATACATTTACGGAGTGGATGATTTCGAGGGCTACTTGGAGCTCTGCGGCGGAATCAAGCGGATCAATCAACTGCGGGCCGAAGAGCACATGATCGACCTGAGCACACAAAGGAGTGAATGCCATGCCTGAATGCAATACGATGGAACTGATGGTGATTGCGGCCTCCCGCATTCTGGAGAATGGAGCCACGGTGGGAGTCGGCACGGGAGCGCCGCTGGCCGCCTCCATGCTCGCTCAGAAAATGCACGCCCCTGAGCTGGTGATCATGTTCGAGGCCGGCGGGATCTCTCCGGTGATGTGCAGAATGCCCATTTCGGTGGGGGACTCGCGGTCCTTTAACAAGGCGCTCATGGCCAGCGGCATGTGCGACATCATGGAGAGTTGCCAGCGGGGAATGGTCGATTACACGTTCCTCGGGGGGGCCCAAATCGACATGTACGGGAACCTCAACTCAACAGTCATCGGGGATTGGGAAAAGCCCAAGGCGCGCCTGCCCGGCTCCGGGGGAGCCAACGATTTCGCCTCGTTTTGCTGGAGGATTCTCGTGATCACCCCGCAGGATGCCCGGCGTTTCGTTGAGAAAGTCAGCTTTATCACCACACCCGGGTATCTGGATGGTCCCGGGGCGCGGGAGAAGGCCGGCCTGCCTGAAGGTAGCGGTCCTCACAAAGTGATTACCAATATGGCCATTTTAGGGTATGAATCCCAAAGCAAGCGCATGCAGGTGGAATCCATCCACCGGGGGTTCACCTTTGACGATGTCCAGAAGAATTGCGGCTTCCCTCTGCTCAAGACCAAGAGGATTGTTGAAACCCCTCCTCCTACTGAGAAAGAGCTTGAGATCCTGCGCAAAGAGGTGGATCCTGAGGGGTATATCATTAGCAAGGGATGAGTCTTCAGCCAGAAGCTAAGGCAGCTCAGATAATTGCCACATGGAGTACCAACACTCCACCTAAGGAGGTATTAATGGCCAGAAAACGCAAATTGGCCCGAGGCGTTGCCGTTGTCGGTGGCGGGCTGACGAAGCTGGGTCTGTTCAAGGACCGCAACTGCAAGGATTTCTTTGCCGAAGCCTATACGGAAATGATCGGCTCCGTGGAAAAGGGCATCGATCCAAAGGATATCGATGCGATCTATGTCGGCAACTTCACCAATGACTTTTTTGTGAAGCAGGCTCACTGGGCCCCGATCATTGCCGACCTGCTGGGGCTTGTGCCTAAGCCCGTCACCCGCACGGAAGGCGCCTGCGCGTCCAGCGCCCTGGCGTTCCGCGAGGGCGTGCTGGCGGTTGCCTCGGGCATGTATGACATCGTGCTGGTCGGGGGCTTCGAGCAGATGTCGAAATGCTCGACCGAAGAGGTGGCCGAGGGGCTGGCCATGGCGGCAAGCCCGTACGAAGTGGCGGCAGGCTTCACCTTCCCCGGGGTCTTCGGGACGATGGCCACGGCTTATTTCGCCAAGTATGGGGCCACCCGGGAGGCGCTTTTCAACGTCACCATCAAGAGCCACAACAACGCCCCCCTCAATCCCAAGGCCCAGTTCCCCATGACCGTCCGGGATTTCATGAATGCCCGGATCGAAAGGGCCAAGAAGAAAGGGGAGCCGGTCCCTGCATGGAAAGACGAGAAGGCCTATCTCGCCGACCCGGCTGCGAACCCGCCCGTAGCCTGGCCCATGCACCTGTTCGACTGCTGCCCCATCAGCGACGGGGCGGCATGCCTGCTCCTGGTTGCCGAAGACATGGCCCGCAAATTCACGGATACACCGATCCACGTGGCCGGTCTGGGCCAGGGCAGCGGATACAGCCTCCACGCCAAGAAGGATCTGACCAGCTATGAGGCCACACGAGCGGCAGCCGACGAAGCCTATGGAATGTCCGGTTTGGCCCCGAAGGACGTTCAGTTTGCCGAGGTCCACGACTGCTTTTCCATCGCGGAGCTCGTGCACATGGAGGACCTGGGATTCGTCAAGCCGGGGGAGGCCCACCGAGCCGTGGCCGATGGGATGACCCGCCTCGACGGCCCCAAGCCCATCAACACATCCGGAGGCCTGAAATCGAAAGGCCATCCCGTGGGCGCCACCGGGGTGGCCCAGCTCTACGAGGTCTGGACGCAGCTGCGCGGCAAGGCCGGTAAACGGCAGGTCCCCAACCCCAACCTGCGCGTCGGCGCGGCGCACAACCTCGGCGGAACGGGCGGGACCTGCACCTTCACCATCCTGGAGAGGAGGTAACATCATGGAGAAAAAGCCTTTAAATGACGCCTCCTACGAGCAGTGTCTCAGCGAGCGCCGGATCATGGGCTCGCGTTGCAAGAAGTGCGGCGCACTCGCGTTGCCGCCACGGCCGATCTGCATTTCATGCCATGGCAGCGACTTGGAATGGGTGGAATTCAAGGGCAAGGGCAAACTGGCAGCATTGACCAGCATCGTGGTGGCGCCGCCATCGATGGTCCGGGAAGGCTTCGGCCGGAACAACCCTTATATTGTCGGCGTGGTCGAACTGGACGAGGGGGTCAAGGCTGTGGCACGCATCACCGGAGTGGATGCCAAGAACCCCGGTCAGGTCCGGGTGGGGATGCCGTTGCATGCAGATTTTGTTTCGAAAGGGGATGGGGTTGCGAAGCAAACCACTTTGGTATTCAAACCCTGACTGCGAAATTGGACGGAGCATCGCTGATCGTCTAACCCAAGAAAGGAGGATTTAAGCATGGGTAATGGAATGGATCGAAGGACATTTCTGAAATCAACCGCCGCAGCTGCCATGGGAGGATTGCTCACCGGACCGGTAAGAGGCATCCTTCACGCCGCACCGCCGTCCGGCAAAGTCTGGACAATGAAGTACGACTGTTACATCCAGTCTTCTGCTCCCACCGCCCAACTGGACAACTGGTATCTCGACACAGTGGCGGAGCGAGCCGGCGGCCAGATCAAAATCGAAAAGTATTGGGCTTCCTCGCTGCACAAAGTCGGTGAGCATATGCAGGCCATACGTGACGGGCTTTCTGAAATTTCAATGATTTCTTACGGCTATTATCCCGCGCAGGTGCCTCTTAGCCGGGGTTTGGAGTGGTACTTCATGGGCTGCGACCACGCCGACACGCTGCTGAAGGTTTGCCAGGAAATGTACGATAGCTATCCCCCTCTCAAGGATGAGTGGGAAAAGAGGAATGGTTGCAAGGTGTTGTATTTCACCAACTGGGATTATTGCCCACTTTTCTCCAAAAAACCCCTTACTCAAGCCTCAGAGCTCAAGGGCATGAGGATACGAGGCTACGGGGTAGGTGCCGAGACCGTTGATCGTATGGGTGGACGGGGAATGCCGATTGTGGCTGCCGAGGTTTACCAGTCCTTGGAGCGGGGTATTCTCGACGGGGTCTTTGCTTTCTGCTTTATCACCGCCGAGAAAATGAAACTTTACGAGCAGGCCCCCAACATCATTGAAATCGGAGCCGGCGCGCATGCACCCACGACTGTGGTCATGAATCTTGAGCTGTGGAAACAGCTCCCGGACGACCTGAAGGCGGTCTTCCAAAAAACAGCTGACGATATTTACAAGTATAGATATCTCGAGCTGTATTCGAAACTGCTTGAAGAAAGCCTCGATGTCATGATG
>JBLMXM010000102.1:0-26081 GCA_050257775.1 Hyphomicrobiales bacterium | reverse complement strand
GATGATGTAGGCCACATAAAACACGCATGCCACGAGAAAGACTTTCTCCACGGATTTGTAGCTGCCCTTGATCACCATGGCCCAGACTAGGACGGCGCTGATGGGCACCGCGATATACTTGCTGACCCCGAACACCTCCATCCCGGCGGCAACCCCGGCGAACTCTGAAACCACGTTGCCCATGTTGGTCAGGAACATCCCGATCATAAGGTAAAAGGTGATCTTGGCACCGAATTTTTCGCGGATCAGGTCCTGAAGCCCCTTTCCGGTCACAACCCCCATGCGCGAGCACATTTCCTGAACCACGATCAGGGATATCGTGATCGGGATCAGGGACCAGACCAGTCTGAGCCCGAATTGAGCGCCGGCCAGGGAATAGGTGGTGATGCCGCCAGCGTCATTGTCCACGTTGGAGGTGATGATCCCCGGGCCCATCAGAATGAAAAAAATGCTGATGTTCTTCCAGAAGGGCCGGGCTGCGATTTTATCCCAAAACGCGCTCATGTTTCACACTTTTAAAAACCCAATTCGGGGCACACGGCGGATGGCAGGCTCCGGTTATCCGGTTTCCGGAGCAAGGACCTCCAGCGCGCTGCGAAAGCTGATCACCCCGGTCAGACACCCCTGGTCATCCACAACGGGCAGGGCCTTGAATCCGTACTTGGCCAGAAGCTCGACGGCCTCGTCCTTGCCAGCTTCGGGTGCCACGGTAACCAAGCGAGCGGAATGAATTTCAGACAGTCGACGAAGCGGGGGGGCCGTCAATAAGTCGCGGATGCTGACCACCCCCAGCAGCACGTTTTTCAAGTCCACTACATAAACGTAGTCGATGACGTCCAGGTCTTCCGACCGTTCCTTGAGGGTCTGGAAGGCTGACACGGCCGTGGCATCGGGCTGCTGGCTCAGGTAGGCCGTGGTCATCATGCCGCCAGCGGTTTCCTCGGGGTGCACCAGAAGCTCGCGCAGATCCTCGGCCCTCTGATCTTCCATTTCCTCTAGAATCTCATCGGCCGTTTCCTTGGGCAGATCGGCCAGCAGGTCGACGGCGTCACTGGGGGACATTTCTTCGATGATATCGGAGGCCTTCTCGACCGATACGGTTTCGATCAGGGCTTTCTGTAGCCGGGGGTCGTCGATCTCCTCGAGGGCATCCGCCGCCGTCTCCGTGTCCAAAGCATGGAAGATGACCGACCGGTCGCGGCCGCTCAAGTCCTCAAGGATGTCCGCGAGCTCGGCGGGGTGCAGCTGGGCCAGGCCCTTCCGGGCTATGCTGAGGGCGAGCGGGGCCGAGCCGGAAAGCAGGTGAACGTATTTCCAGGCGATGAAATGGTCCGGCATATCATAGGCAAACATCCACTGGAATGCCGCCGACATCCATTTTTCCCAGCCCACCCGCCGCATCAGCCCACGGAACCCCACGTCCACATGGACCAGCCGCAGCTGGGAATTGAGGCGCAAAAACTGAAGGTCATTGACCCGCACGACCTTGGCGCCGGAGGTGTCTACGATCTGTTTGTCCAGCACCTCCTCCCGCAGGAAAGCCTTTTTCCCGCCGGTTTCGGGGGTTTCGGCGATGTGCAGCGCATCCAGGTCAGCGATCAGCTGCGGGTCGATGGTGCTCACGGCGGACCACGGCAAAAACGCCCGGGGGCCTCTGACGCCCCGCCGGATCATCAGGCCGGTCACGACCGGGTAGGGTTCGACCTTCTCAACGATCATGTCGGCGACCCGGCCGAGGCGGCGGCCGTCGCCGTGCCGGACCGTGCGCCCCAAAAACTCGCTCAGGAAATAAAAGTCCTTGCGGGGAGTGGTCGCTGGAATCGATTGGGGTGAGGTGTTCATGGGCGTTCCTCGCCGCCCCAGATCCTGTCGCGCCGAGGCTGGAACGGGGGGCGGGAACGCGCCCATAGATCAGGGGCGAGGTGTTCTCCGGCAGGCGTTCCGGTCCCGGGCCGACGAAACCCGAGACGGCATGATGGTCCTTGGGCCGAATCGGCATGGATGGCAGGGATTACCGCCAGGGTCTCCGTCTTGCATCCGTAACGACCTTTGTCCTTTGTTATCCCGGTTGAAGATCATCCGTCCATATACCCGCCAACCGGGTTTCAGGGCGAATTCAAAGCAGGTCTCTTTTAGAGAATGCGCCTTTCAAAAGCAAGCAAAATGTTCGAGCCGCATCGATTTTCCCGGCCTCGGGTCACCCTGGCTCCATTTTCTGAAGCCCGACGCACTTGAGATAAGCGGTTTCGGGCATCGACAATAGAA
This sequence comes from Hyphomicrobiales bacterium, assembly GCA_050257775.1. Taxonomy (GTDB): domain Bacteria; phylum Desulfobacterota; class Desulfobacteria; order Desulfobacterales; family SpSt-501; genus SpSt-501. Next base: position 23,816 of record JBLMXM010000102.1, on the reverse strand, counting down.
CGGGATGGTCGGGGGCCTGCCCGCCGCGGTAAACGACCTGGGCCAGTCCTTGCTCCCGGGCGACCGCTGCGGCGAGCAGGCTGAGGAAATCCGCCTCGGCCATGTGATGGCTGCAGCTGCAGATAAACAGAAGGCCGCCTGGCCGAAGCCGGCGCCAAGCAAGACGGTTGAGCTTCTGGTAGGCCTTGGAGGCTTGGGGCAGGTTCTTGCGGGATTTGACGAAAGCGGGCGGATCGACCACCACGGCATCATAGACGGATGCATTCCGAGCCAGAAAATCAAATACATCCCCGTTGTGCAGGCTAGCCCGCTCCATGGGAATCCGATTGGCGGACAGCCCCCTTTCCACCAGGCCCAGCGCTTCGCGGCTCTGGTCGACAAACGTCACGTGATGGGCGCCTTCATGCAAGGCCCGCAGACCCCAGCCGCCGGAGTAACAAAAGAGATCCAGGACCCGGCCGCCGCCGAGTTCCCGGATCCGGGTGCCGAAATGCAGACGATTTTCGCGCTGGTCCAGGAAAAAGCCGGTCTTCTGGCCGGCCACCAGGTCGGCGGCATAGCGAACGCCCCTTTCCTGCACCTCCGCCTGTGACAGGACCGCCGGCTCCCCGAACGAGACCCGGCTGAACGCCTCCACCGCCTCCAGTTGGCGAATCCCGGCATCGCACCGCACGACAAGGCCTTCCAGCGGGGTCTGCAGGTTCTCCGCGGTGAGCCCGCTTAGTTGTTCCTCCAGCAGCGGCAGCATGAGGTCCATGCCTGCCGTGTGGCTCTGGATCACCGCGAACGGCGGGTAGAAATCGATCACCAATCCGGGCAACAGGTCGGCTTCGGAAAACACGAGCCGTGCGGCCTGGCCGCCTGCCAGCGGTCGGCGTCGGATCAACGCCTGCCGCAGCCGGTCCGCCATCAATCGCGGTAGATCGCTTACCTCGCCGAAGGACACGACCCTCCCGGCGATCAGGGAATGGCGGTTGAAATAGCCCGTGGCAACGGTTTGGCGGCCGCGGGTGAAGCGGCACCAGTAGGCGGCGGCCGGTTGGTCTTCGTGGCCTTCGATTTCATTGGAGAACACCCATAAATAGCCGCCCCCCAGGCGCCGTGCAGCTCGCAGGGAAATCTCAACAGCGGGTAGGCTGGATGATGCCGTCTGCATTGTCGTTATTGTAATTCATATGGATGGATGCGACAAGCATCTAATTTTCCTGTCGATTGGTTTGACCGCTCTTAGCCTCCGTGATAGTCTATAAAGGTTATGGACGATCGGGTTGCCAAGGGTGTTGACATCTCGCCGACCTGTGCATCAGCGGGCCGGCAGGCCGCTGGTGCATGGATGAGGAGACCCACATGAAGAAAAGCAAGCTTTTCCAGCAATGGGGGACGTTCCGCAAGGGGCTGGACGCCCAGAGCATCCTGCTCTCCTTCGCCAGCCACCTGGAATATTCCCTTTGCAAGGACCAGTACACGGCCACCAACCGCGATCTTTATCTGTCCCTGGCCTTGGCGGCCCGGGATCGCCTGATCGAACGCTGGCTCAACACCCAGCAGAAATACTACACATCTGATGTCAAACGGCTGTACTACCTTTCAGCCGAGTACCTGATGGGGAGGGTGCTGACCAATAACCTGATCAACCTGGGCATTTATGATGAAACCCGCCGAGCCATGGAAGAGCTGAACATCGATCTTGAGGAAATGGCCGGCGAAGAACCGGACATGGGCCTCGGCAACGGCGGCCTCGGCCGGCTGGCGGCCTGCTTCCTGGACTCCCTGGCGACCCTGGAGATTCCGGCGGTGGGGTACGGGATCCGTTATGAGTTCGGAATCTTCGACCAGGAGATCCGCAACCTGCGACAGGTGGAGTTGCCCGAAAACTGGCTGCGCTACGGCAACCCCTGGGAGATCTCCCACCCCGAGGTCATTTTCACGGTCCATTTCTATGGCCGCGTCAAGCAGACGATGCTCCCGGACGGCACGCTCAAGAGCGAATGGGTGGACACCAGCGACGTCGTGGGGATCCCTTACGACATCCCCATCGCCGGCTACGACAACCACACCGTCAACACGCTGCGGCTGTGGTCCGCCCGGGCCTCCAAGGAATTCGATCTGAACTACTTCCAGCACGGCGACTACCTCAAGGCCGTGGAAGAAAAAAACGTTTCCGAAAACATCTCCAAGGTGCTCTACCCCAGCGACGAGTTTTATGAGGGCCGCGAGCTGCGTCTGAAACAGCAGTACTTCTTCGTCTCCTGCTCCATCAAGGATATCATCCGGCGCTACCTGGTCAACCACCAGACCTTTGACGAGTTCCCCGACAAGGTCGCCATCCAGATGAACGACACCCATCCCTCATTGGCCGTGGCCGAGCTTATGCGGCTCTTCCTGGACAGCTACGGCATGAACTGGGAAAAGGCCTGGGACCTGACCACCCGCACCTGCGCCTACACCAACCACACCCTTCTCGCGGAAGCCATGGAGAAATGGGCGGTGCCCATGTTCGGGCGGCTTCTGCCCCGGCACCTGGAGATCATCTACGAGATCAACCGACGCTTTCTCAAGGACGTCTCCATCCGCTTCATGCGCGACGGCGAACGCCAGCGGGCCATGTCGATTATCGAAGAGGGGCCCGAAAAGCACGTGCGCATGGCGCACCTGGCCATCATCGGGTCGCACTCCGTCAACGGCGTGGCCGAACTCCACAGCCGCCTGTTGAGGGAGCGGGAGCTCAAAGATTTTGCCGAAATGTACCCTGGGCGCTTCAACAACAAGACCAACGGCGTCACCCCGCGCCGCTGGCTGCTGGCCGCGAACCCGAGACTGGCCGAGTTGATCACGACCTGCATCGGTTCCGGCTGGGCCAAAAATCTTTCCGAGCTGTGCAAAATCGAGAGGTTCACCGAAGATCCGGACTGCCGGCGACAATGGCGGGAGATCAAGCGGGCCAACAAGCAGCGCCTGGCCGCCGAGGCCTTTAAACTCACCGGAGAGCGACTGGACGCCGAGGCCATCTTCGACGTCCAGGTCAAGCGCATCCACGAATACAAGCGCCAGTTGCTGAACATTCTGCACGCGGTCTACCTCTGGCTGAGGCTGAAGGAGGAGAAGGAGTTCCGGATCCACCCCCGCACCTTCTTCTTTGGCGGCAAGGCCGCCCCCGCCTATCACACCGCCAAAATGATCATCCGCCTGATCTGCCACGTCTCCGACATGATCAACCGCGACACGGCCACCAATCAGACCCTCAAGGTGATTTTTCTGCCGAACTACCGGGTATCCCTGGCCGAGATCATTTACCCCGGCGCGGACGTCTCCGAGCAGATTTCCACCGCCGGGTACGAGGCATCTGGGACCAGCAACATGAAGTTCGCCCTGAACGGCGCCCTCACCGTCGGCACGCTGGACGGCGCCAATATCGAAATCATGGAGGCAGTCGGCCGGGAAGACATCTTCATTTTCGGTTTGACCGCAGAGGAGGTCGCCTCCGGCCGCTCCGGGTATCGCCCCATGGATTATTACAACGGCAACCCGGTCTTGAAGCAGGCCATCGATCTCATCCGCGAGGGCTTCTTCAGCCCGGATGAGCGCGGCCTGTTCCAGCCGCTGGTCGACCTGCTCGTTAACGAGGACCGTTACATGGTCCTGGCCGACTTCGACGCCTATCACCGCGCTCAAATGCAAATCGATGCCCTGTACTGCGACACCGAAGAGTGGACGAAGAAATCGATCCTGAATGTGGCCCGGATCGGCAAGTTTTCATCCGATCGCACCATTCTCGAGTATAACCGGGACGTCTGGCATGCCGAACCGGTCCCTATCGATCGCGCCGACGTCCTACCGAAAAAACCGGGAGCTGCACCCGCAAAGGCCGAAACCGCCTGCCCGAGCCGGGCGCACAAATAGAGGATGACGGCGGTTCCCGCACTGCTCATCATACACCCGGGAGCGCTGGGGGATATCGTCTGCATCTTCCCGATCATAAGGGCGCTCCGACGCCATTTCCGGCCTATCGCCATCCTATGCCAAGATCACCTGGGGAAACTGGCGGCCGCCGAGAACCTGGTGGACGCCTGGTTTCCAGTTGAAGCTGCCTGGACGGCCTCCCTCTTCACCGGCGAAGCCGGCCCGGAGGCCCGACGCATTCTGGCCCCGTACGCGCACGTCCTGGTCTTCTCACGGTCCGAGACTCTCGCTTCATCCGTGCAGCATATAGGCAGCGTCCGGGTCTGCCGCGTCCCCCCGCGCCCGCCGGCGGACCACCGCGTGCGCGTCGCCGAGCATGCCCTGGAGCATATCCGGCGATGCGGCTTTCTCCCGGAGCCGGAAGCCGCGATTTCGGAACTCGAGCCGCCAACCGGCGCCTCTGCGGGACGAACCCGATTTACAACTGTGCTGATCCACCCCGGCGCCGGCAGCCCGCGCAAGCGCTGGCCCCTGGCAGGCTTCCTGGAACTGGCGGCCCACATCAAAGCCCAGGGGCTGATCCCGGAGTTCGTGATCGGCCCGGCCGAACAGGACCTGCTCCCGGAACTTGAGACCCGCGGAGCCGTCATTCGCCGTCCGAGCGACAGCCTGGCGCTGCTGGCGCGTCTGCGGACCACTGCAGCCTATGTCGGCAACGATTCCGGAGTGAGCCATCTGGCAGCCTGGACGGGCCTTCCGTGCATCGTGATTTTCGGGCCCACGGATGCGGCGCGCTGGAGGCCCTGGGGGCGGTCGGTCAAGCTCGTTCAGGCGCCGCTGGCGTGCACGCCTTGCTTTGAAACCGCGCCCGAAAACTGCGCGGCTGCCGATTGCCTGAAGCAAATCCGGGTGGAGGAGGTCATCCGGGCATTCGGGCGGCTGAATCTGCGGGGCTGAACGGTGCCACTGGGTGTTCGTCAACTTCTCGACCCGCAGCGAACCAAATGAGGGGTGAGACTCATGGAAATCGAACGCAAGTTGAAAGCCCTTGACCGGATTTTTGCCGTTTACGACGACTTCGTCCGCACCCAGGACAGTGCATGTCAGAGGCACTGCCACCAGTGCTGCACCACCCGCGTCAGCCTGACCACTCTGGAGACGTACAAGATCTGCCATACCCTTCCGGCCGGCGAGCACGAAAAGCTGTTCCGGAGGGTTCGCGAGGCCTCGGGGCTCAAACGGTTCCGTCCGGCGCTCACCACCAACGCCCTGGCCGAGTTGTGCGCCCAGGACGACGATTTGCCTCCGGAAAGCGAAGAATTCACCAGCGAAGAATGCCCGCTTTTGGCTGAGGACCTGTGCACGATTTACGCCCTCAGGCCGTTCAACTGCCGCTGCTTCATATCCCGGGTGCCGTGTGCGGAAAAAGGATTCGCGGACGTAGGCGAGGAGGTTCTCGCTGTCAACACGCTTTTTCTGCAAACCATCGAGCACCTCGACGCTGACGGCTGCAGCGGGAACCTGCTGGATGTGCTCGAGGTTCTGGCGAGCGAGGAGAAGCGCGCAGCCTATGCCGCCGGCTCCCTGCATTGCACCGGAAACGGCCTGATCGCCAACCGTCCCATGAAGGTGCTGATGCTGCCCCCCGAGCACCGGGAGAAGATCGATCCGATCATGCGAAAACTGAGGGATATAAAGGTATAAGGGAAGATTCTCGATTCAAGAGTCGGTGGTTTCCGGCTGAAATCTCGCTGGGCGATCCAAAACCTCCGGTCATCAGCTATTCCTGAATGCGAAAATGATTCTCCTCGAACTCCGGCTTCCCGGCATAGCGCCGCAGGAAAAGACCCGGCAGTTGATCGACGTTTTCAAACCAGCCGGCATCCGCATCGATGCCGGCTCGCCGCAGCGCCTGGAAGAGGTCCATGGGCTTTGGAAGGCAGCCTTTGACGGCGATCAGCTCCCGGATCACCGGATTCGCCTTGTGGGCCTTGTACATGCACCTGCCGATCAGGATGGTTTTCCGCATGCCCGGCGGGCGAACGGATTCCATCGGCCTCTCATAGCGAACCACCGCATCGGTCGCTCTGATCATGGGCAGCCTTTCCTCCCTACTGGAACGCACTCAAGCCAGCTCTCACTGAAATTTTTCACCCTGCGACCGAGCCGACCTGGCCTGGCGTAAGCCCCCCATGGCCGGAATGGGCGCCATTCGCAGTTCCCTGAGCATCCCACATTTGGCAGAACTCCGGCGCCTCGCGCCTGCGGCCACCGCGACACACTGAAATGTCCGGCCTAGATCTTCAGCAGGCTAGCAGCATTCAGCCCGCAGATCCGCTCGCGATCCTCTCGGGACAGCTCCAGGGAGTCCATTTCCGCGAGGTAGCGCCGCGGCTCGATCAGCGGGTAGTCGCTGCCGAAGAGGATTTTTTCAACCCCGACCGATTGGATGGCGATCCAGTAGATTAAGGGGTCGTAGAGGAAGGGGGAGGCCGCCGTGTCGAAGTAGACCTTGCGAAATCTGTCCTTGACCTCCTTCTTGAGGAGATTGAAAAAGAACAGGCCGCCGCCCCAGTGGGCGAGAACAATGATGTTCTCCGGGAAGCGTGAAATCAGGCGGTAAATCTGAGCCAGGGTATTGGCGGTTTTGCCGGGATAGGTGTGACCGACGGGCTCGTTGGTGTGGACCAAGACCGGCCGGCCGCGCTCGCGGCAGATCTCCATGACGGGCGCCAGACGATCAAGGCTGGCCTCCTCCATTCCGGAGTGGTAGAAGGCCAGCTCCCCGATTCCTGCAAGCCCGTTGTCGAGGCAACGCTCGGCCTCCCGGGCGGCCTCGCTGCTCCCCGGGTCGAAGCAGCCCAAGCCGATCAGCCGGCCGGGGTGCCGCTGCACCGCCTCCGCGATGCAGTCATTGTGCATCTTGAAAAGCTCAGGATCCCGCCAGGGAAACCCGAAGACAACCGATTTGTCGACGCCGTTGTCGTCCATGGCCGCCAGGAGCTGCGGCGCGCTCACCAGGCGCGACCGGGGCGAGCGGTAGAGCATCTCGAAAGACGGCTCGGAATCGCAGTAGCATTCGCGGCCGGAGCAGATGGGTTCGGGGAACAGATGAGTATGGAAATCGATGATCACGGCTTTTCCCTATACCATGAGAAAAGCCTTGGATAAATAGCCTGCCGTCAGCGCCGTGGGGGTATGGGAGGTAAAAAAATTTTAACGGCTAATTGGACCACCCAATTAGCCGTTAAGGAGGAGAACAGATGAAGAAATTATTAGGCTTTAGTTTAATAGCATGCAAGCTGCTTGCCAATAATTAAAATTATCGGTCAGTTTTGGGGTAGTTTTAATAAAATGCTGCAATATCAATTTATTATAATCATGAAAGGCCATGGTGTGTTTCCGCTTGCATTGCGCAGCTCCCCGCTTTTCGAGCGGGTTTCGTTCATATTTATAAACTCAAGAAACCGCGGTTATGAAAAAAACTATTGTTTTTAAAAGTATTTTTTACTAAAGACACGGGTTCAAAATTTTGAACCTATTTTTCAGTTGCCGCGGATAAATCTTATAACTATCTAAAAATACATTTTAAAACATTTGTTCAGGAACATGAACCGCTGGGCGTTCGGCCTCGTTAAGTCCTGCAACATGCTTGAACCCGACTCCATCAAGCGCAACCCGATGTTTTTCTACCTTGTCGTGCTGACCATCAGTTCCACGGTCGGCCTACAGACCTGGTCCACCCTGTTCAACAACTTCGCCGTGGACATTGGCCACCTGGGCGGCAACTACGTAGGCCTGATCCAATCCATCCGTGAAATCCCGGGCTTCCTGGCCCTGCTGGCGGTTTTCGTCATCCGTTTCATTCGCGAGCACCGGCTTTCCGCTGTATCCATTCTGATCCTCGGAATCGGACTGGCAACCACCGGCTTCTTCCCGTCCTTTGCGGGAATCGCTTTCACCACCCTGGTGAGCAGCTTCGGGTTCCACTATTACGAAACCACCAACATGTCCCTGACACTGCAATATTTTAAGAAACAGGAATCGCCATGGGTGTTCGGGAAGCTCACCAGCCTGGCTGCTGCCACCAGTATCGGCATCGGGCTGTTGATCTGGCTGTTGATGTCCTTTCTCAGCTTCTCCCAGGTTTATCTCCTCATCGGCAGCCTGATCGCGGCCGCCGGCTTGTGGGCGCTGACCCGGGACCCTTCGGATCCCCAGGCGCTGCCGCAGCGAAAACAAATGATCCTGCGTAAGCGATACTGGCTTTTCTATTTCCTCACCTTCATGGCCGGCGCGCGGCGCCAGATCTTCATTGCCTTCTCGGTCTTGCTGCTGGTTCAAAAGTTCGACTATTCGGTGCGGGAAGTGACCCTCCTCTTCGTCATCAACAATAGCATCAATTATTTCTTATCCCCTCTTGTGGGCAAAAGCATCATCCGCTTCGGAGAGCGCAGGGTGCTGTCCCTGGAATACTTCAGCGTGATATTTATTTTCAGCGCCTATGCCATCACCGACTCCAAGCTGCTGGTGGCGTTCATTTATATTCTCGATCAGATCTTCTTCACCTTCGCCATCGCCATCCGCACCTATTTCCAGAAGGTGGGCGACCCCCAGGATATCGCACCGAGCATGGCCGTCGGCTTCACCATTAATCACCTCGCGGCTGTTTTCCTACCGGCGATTGGCGGCATGCTGTGGGTTATCGACTACCGCATCCCCTTCTTCGCCGGCGCGGTTATGGGCGCAATTTCGCTGCTGGCGGTGCAGAAAATAAAAATCGACAGGCTTTGAGCTTTCAATCTTGAGCTGGTTACTCCCACACCCCCTCGATGGTTTCCCCGCATTTCACACAACGCCCTTCCCTCAGACGTAAATTCTGCACCTGGAACCCCCAGCGCTCAATCAGCGTCTCGCCGCAAGCCGGACAAAAGGTGTTCTCCCCCGTGTCGCCGGGAACATTGCCCGTGTAAACGTATCTAAGCCCGGCGGCCAGGCCGATCTCCCGCGCCTCGCGCAGGGTCTTCACGGGCGTGGGCGGACGGTCCGTCAGGCGGTAGGTCGGGTGAAACCGGCTGATGTGCCAGGGCGTGTCGGTCCCCAGGTCGTTCACCAGGAATCCCGCCAGGGCTTTCAACTCGTCGGGGTCGTCGTTCAGTCCCGGCACGACCAATGTCGTCACCTCCACGAACACTCCCATGGATGTCATCTTCCGGAGGGTCTGCTGGACATGCTCAAGCTTCGCGCCGCAGAGCTCTTTGTAATATTTCCGGGTAAAGGCCTTCAAGTCGACATTGGCGGCATCCAGGACAGGGCTGATCAGCTCGAGGGCTTCAGGCGTCATGTACCCGTTGGTGACAAACACGTTCCGGATGCCCTGGGCATGCGCGCGCTTGGCGGTTTCAATTGCGAACTCAAAAAAAACCGTCGGCTCGGTGTAAGTATAGGATATGCTGCGGCAGCCGGCTCGCTGGGCGGCAGCGACGACCGCCTCGGGGTCCACATTGTCTCCCAGGATCGTCCCGCCTCGATCGGTTGGCAACTGAGCGATATCGGCGTTCTGGCAAAAGCGGCAACGGAAGTTGCATCCCACGGTGGCGATGGAGTAGGACAGCGAGCCCGGCAGGAAATGGTACAGCGGCTTTTTCTCGATGGGGTCGATGTGCTGGGCGATCAACCGCCCGTAAACCAGTGTATGCAGGACCCCGCCTCTGTTTTCGCGCACATTGCAGATCCCGCGCCGGCCTGTGGGGATAACGCAGCGGTGGCTGCAAAGCGCACACCGCACCTTCTGATCCGCGATCTTTTCATAGAGAAGCGCTTCCATGACAAGATTACTCCGACCTGATCTGAGCGGTTGTGTTCTGATTTCTTGCGGCAAAGCCCGGAGGGATCTGCGCAACCGTCAGCCAGAGACAATCTCCGGGGCATGACCGGGCTGATACCGCACGGTAAGCGGCCGCGTCCGGAACCGCGGGATCAGGACCACCACCATGCCGGCGAAGGCACCGAAGGGACAGCGCTGGAGGATCGGCTGCTCGAAGCTGTGGGCGAACTTGCCCGAAGGCAAGGGAAGCTGACACACGGTCCGCCAGGATATCGGCACATGGTCCAGCAGGTCGTAGACCATGGACTTCAGCTCCCAGATACTGAAGAACCGAGCATGGTTATAAATCGACGGCGAGAACATGCCTCGCACCCGCCGCTCCACCCCTTTGATCGCGTAACGGTTCAAGACGCCGATGAATAGCCGGTCCCGGGCCACTCGACAGGCCTCCGCCAGGGCCTTCTTGGCGTCTTCCACAAATTCCAGGCTGGTGAACAGGCAGGCGTGGTTAAACGAGTTATCGTCGAAGGGCAGGTCTTCCGCAAATCCGCGGTAAAGGTCGACCCGGTTTCCGACCTTGCCCGAGGCGATGTCGAGCACGTAGGTGGACGGGTCAATGCCGGTCACCTTCAGGCCCATGTCGAGGAAAGACGACAGGCACGCGCCGGTGCCGCAGCCGATGTCCAGAATCGACTCCCCTGCCCGCGGCTGCAGCATGTCGCGCAGAAGCTGGATCTCCATCTGAAACGCGAGCTCATTCTCGGGCTTCTTCATCCACTTTTCGTACGCAAGGGCCTCGTGGAAGTCGAAAACGTGTCCCATGGCCGGTAATTTAGGGAGTTCAGCCAAGCGAGTCAACGTCCTTAAGCTTCAACGGGGGAGGCAATATGCGGACGAGCAGGGGTGGCATTTGGCGCCCGGCGCCAGACACCCTCCCCGCTGCTCTCAGCCCTTGTCAGAACGCAATTGGGCGACGTCATCCAGCGGGTCCTCGGCGACCGGGGGGGCCTGGACGGGTGCCTCCAGAGCCGACGGGGGCGGTCCGCCATCTTCCGGCAAACCCGCTTCGGGAGCAACGTTGCGCTTCTTGCGCCGGCGGCGGCGGCGTTTCTTGGGCCGCTCCACCTTTTCGATTTCCTCGCCGGCGGCGGAAGGCGTCTCGGTCGGCGGCTCCGGCGCGGTGCCGGGCTGAGCCTCGACCGCCTCCGCGTCCTCAACTGCGGGCTCTACAGGCTCGGGCCCGAAACCGAAGAACGCACCGGGGATGCGCTTGACTTTCGGCTTCTCCGGCGCCTTTCCGCGGTCTTTCCGCCGATGGTCCCGCTCGCGATCCCGGCCGCGCCCACGTCTGCCGTTGCGCCGCTCCGGCCGCCTCCGGCGCTCGAAATCCTCGGGCCGCGAACGGTCTTCCGCGTACCAGTCTTCCTCGGCCCAGACCACCGGGATCTTGTAACCCAGCATCGCCTCCAGCGGCTCAAGGTGGAAAACGCACTCTTCGCAGGCCAGGGAGATGGCCTTGCCGGTCTTCCCGGCCCGGGCGGTGCGGCCTATGCGGTGGACGTAGTTTTCGGGATCCTGGGGAATGTCGTAGTTGATCACATGGCTGATGTCCTCCACGTGAATGCCGCGCGAGGCCACATCAGTGGCCACCAGGATCTTGATCTGCCCGTTCTTGAAGCGTTCCATGAGCTGGAAGCGCTTGCGTTGGGGCAAATCCCCGGTAATGCCCTCGGCCGGAAAACCGTTGGCCTTCAGCCGCATCGTGAGACGCTCCGCGGCGATTTTCATGTTGACAAAGACGAGCATGCGCGTGAACTCCTCGCGCTGCAGGATCCCCAGGAAAAGCTGAAATTTCCGGTCGCTGCCCACGTGGAAAAGGGTTTGTTCGATCCCTGCGACGGTCACCTGGTCGGGGATCACGGAAATGAACTCGGGCAGGTTCATGAATTCATAAGTCAGCTCCAGTACGCGGTAGGACAGGGTCGCGGAGAAGAGCATGGACTGGCGCTTCTCGAAGTAAGGCAGTTTGCGCAGGATAAACCGCATGTCTTTTTCAAAGCCCAGGTCGAGCAGGCGGTCAGCCTCGTCGATGACGAGAAATTTGATGTCCTTGGTTTTCAGGATGCCCTGCTTATAGTAGTCAATGATCCGCCCCGGCGTGCCGATGACGATGTCGGTCCCCTTTTGGAGACCCTCGGCCTGCTCTTTGTAATCGATGCCCCCAACCACTTCGAGCAGGGTGATGTCCGTATAGCGACTGAGTATGGCCGCTTCTCCAAAAATCTGGCGGGACAGCTCGCGGGTGGGGGCCATGATGATGGCCTGGGGCAAGCCGGTTTTGCGGTTCGGCAAGCCGAGAAGGCGGGCGATGATCGTCACCAGGAAAGCAGCGGTCTTGCCGGTTCCGGTGTGGGCCTGGCCGGCTACGTCGTGTCCGGCCAGCAGCACGGGCAGGGCCTCGGCCTGAATCGGGGTGCAGTACTCGAATCCGGCATCCGCAATCCCCTTCAACACCTCGGGCGGCAGCTCGAAAGAGTCCAGCCGCGTCTCGGTCAAGAATTCAGGTTTGGGTGCCCGGGGGATTTCAACGGATGCTTCCAGTTCATCTGTCATGAGTGCTTAACGGCCTTCCTCGAATAATTCTCATGCGATGCCCAACGGGCATTGCGTGAGAATTATAGCCTGCTTTCAGGAATTTGCAAGCGCAATAGATTGACTTTGAGTTGGAATCCTCCTTATACTGACGAGTTATGACTAAAGAATTCTTCAAAGTTTTGGATGTCGACCAGGTGCTGGACCTCCGGCACAGGTTTGAACCGGTGTCCTCCGAGGAAGTTCGCCTGGAGGTGGCGACGGGGAGAATCCTGGCAGAAGAGGTGACCGCTGCGGGGAACCTACCGGGGTTTGCGCGCTCCATCGTGGACGGCTTTGCCGTTCGGGCGGCGTCCACCTTCGGCGCCAGCGAGTCAAGCCCGGCACTCTTTCGGGTGGTGGGCTCCGTTGCCATGGGCGAATGCCCATGCGCGTCCATCGCACCTGAGGAGGCGATGCGAATTGCCACCGGAGGCATGCTGCCGTCAGGCGCCGACAGCGTGGTGATGCTGGAGCACGCCGACCTTTTGGACGAGACCAGCATCGAGGTTTTTCGCAGCCTGGCCCCGGGCCAGAACATGATTGCGGCAGGTGAGGATTTCGAAAATGGCGCTCGGATTGCCAGCCCGGGGAGGCGCTTGCGACCCCAGGACGCAGGTGTGTTGGCGGCCTTCGGTCGGACCCGGGTGAAAGCCTTCCGGCAACCTGTGGTGGGCATTATCTCCACAGGGGATGAAATCGTCCCGGCCGATGCCGTTCCCGGCCTCGCCCAGATTCGCGATATGAACAGCTACACTCTGGCCGGGCTGGCGGCCCAAGCCGGTGCGCTGCCGACAGCCTTTGGAATCGTCCGCGATGAATTCGCTCCGCTTCACGCCGCCTGCGGCCAAGCCCTGGAGCAATGCGATCTGGTGCTGATATCCGGCGGCAGCTCGGTCGGCGCGCGGGACTACACCATCGAGGTTATTGGCGCGTTTGCCGAATCCGAAATCCTGGTGCACGGGATCGCCATCAGCCCGGGAAAGCCGACCATCCTGGCCCGGGTCGGCGGCAAAGCGCTCTGGGGGCTGCCGGGCCATGTTGTTTCCGCGATGATCGTTTTCACCCGCATCGTGCGGCCCTTTCTCTTGCACATCGCGGGGATGGCCGCGCCGCGGGTGGAAGACATCCGGGTCCCCGCGCGGCTCACCCGCAACGTGGCTTCCGCACAGGGACGCACGGACTTCATCCGCGTCAGGCTGCTGCGCCGCGAGAGGGAGCTGTGGGCCGAACCCGTCCTGGGAAAGTCGGGGCTGATCAACACCATGGTCAAGTCCGACGGACTCATCGAGATCGGCAAGAATGTCGAGGGGCTCGACGAGGGGGCGACGGTGGAGGTTATTCTATTCTAGATTGACTTGACTACCGGTATCCAAGCCAACCGTGCGTCAGGCTTCCTTCAGACTTAGGAGAAGTTTTAAGATTTAGGTGTCAGGCGAAGGATGGGGGTCAAATAAGAGATAACATCCTTCGTCTAACACCTAACACGACAACTTCAGCGGGTTTGACAAAAAAATCATGTCCCGAAACATTTATCTCAAGATGAAAACCCTGGCAGAGGCCCGCACCATAGTGACCGAACGCCTGGCGCCCCTGCGACGCCTGTCGACCGAGACGGTACCGGTGCCGGAGGCCGTCGGCCGGGTGCTCGCGGCGCCGGTGTTTGCCGCCCTTTCCGCACCGAGCTATCATGCAGCCGCTATGGACGGGATCGCCGTCAAGGCCGACAGCACATACGGCGCGAGCGAAGTCCGCCCCAAGACGCTGGCGGTAGGCCGGGAGGCGTTCTTTGTCAACACCGGCAATGCCCTTCCTGAAAACACCGATGCCGTGATCATGATCGAAAACGTGCAGATGAAGGAAGAATCGTGCGTGCAGATCGAGGCGCCGGCCTACCCGTGGCAGCATGTGCGCAAGATCGGCGAAGACATCGTTGCCACCGAGCTGCTCTTCCCCCGCCATCATAAGGTTACACCTTACTGCGTCGGGGCGCTCCTGACCGGCGGGGTGTTTTCCGTGCCGGTGTTCAGAAAGCCCAGGGTGCTGATCATCCCGACCGGTTCCGAGCTGGCGGATTGGCGCACCGCATCGCTTGCGGCCTTCAGACCGGGGCAGGTGCTCGAAACCAACTCCTTTGTGCTGGGCGGCCTTGTGGAGGCCTGTGGAGGAACCTTTACCCGGCATGCGATGGTTCCGGACCACCCTTCGGAAATCAAAGCCGCCGTGGAGCATGCGCTTTCCGAAAACTTCGACCTGGTCATGATCATCGGCGGCTCCTCGGCGGGATCCGAAGACTATGCTCGCGCCGTCCTTGACTCGCTGGGCGAAGTTCTGGTCCACGGGGTAACGATCATGCCCGGCAAACCCGCCGTGATCGGATCGGCCCGGGGTGTGCCCGTGTTCGGCATTCCGGGCTACCCGGTCTCGGCTATCATTGTTTTCGAGCAGCTGGTGCGTCTCTTGCTGACAGGCCTGCTGGGGCAGCCGGAGAAGCCCCCGGAAACCGCCACGGTGGAGCCCACCCGCAAGATGGCTTCGAAGCTGGGGCTTGAGGAATTCGTCCGCGTCAAGCTCGGTGAGGTGAACGGCCGCATCGTCGCTACCCCGTTGCCCCGGGGGGCGGGATCCATTACCTCGATCACCGAAGCCGACGGCATTATCCGCATCCCCGCCGACACCGAGGGCATCCGGGAAAACGAGCCTGTCACGGCCGAACTCCTTAAACCGCTGTCGGAGCTGCGCCGAACCATCGTCATCGTGGGCAGCCATGACAATACCCTGGATGTGCTTGCCGATCAGCTCAAGGCCGCTCACGGCAGGCTCAGCCTCTGCTCCAGCCACGTCGGCAGCATGGGCGGGCTGATGGCGATCAAACGCGGGGCCTGCCATATCGCCGGCTCTCACCTGCTGGACAGCGCCGACGGCACCTATAACATATCGTACATCCGCAAATACCTTCCGGGAAGATCCATCAAGCTCGTCAATCTGGTCTACCGCGACAACGGGCTGATCGTGCGCCGCGGCAACCCCAAAGCCATTCGTGGCATAGAAGACCTGACCCGGCCGGAGGTAACCTTCATCAACCGCCAGGGGGGATCCGGGACAAGGATCCTGCTGGACTACCGCCTGAAGCAGCTCGGGATCGATCCGGCTGCAATCCCAGGCTACGGCACCGAGGAGTTCACCCATATGTCGGTTGCCGTCGCGGTCTTGAGCGGCAGCGCGGATGCCGGCCTGGGCATCTACGCGGCGGCCAAGGCCCTGGGTCTGGATTTTATTCCCGTGGTTACGGAAACCTATGACCTCGTCATTCCGGCCGAGCACTACGGGACAGAGAACATCGGGGTGCTGCTCGACATCATCGCCTCAGCCGAATTCAAGCACCGCGTTGAGGCATTAGGCGGCTACAGCACCCGCCACGCGGGCGAAACCATCGATATACTTCCATAGTGAACGTTATTTGGACAAGCTGAACCATAGAATCTTCAGCACGCTCTTCTTTTCCATCTTCGCCACGGTTTCCGGCGTGGGCATCGTCGTGCCCCTGCTGCCCGTCTACGCCCACCAGGCCGGGGCGAGCGGCTTCGCGATCGGTCTCATTTTCGGTGCATTTTCGGTTTCACGCACGCTGTTCCTGCCGTATTTCGGCAGGCTCTCGGACCGAAAAGGCCGCAAGCCGCTGATCGTCCCGGGGCTTTTCGCCTATGCGGTGATCTCCGCCCTCTTCATGGCCTCAACTGGCATCACCAGCCTGATCCTCGTCCGGTTTTTTCAAGGCATCGCTTCGGCCGCCCTCATGCCCGTGATTCAGGCCTACGTGGGCGACATCACCCCCTCGGGCCGTGAGGGGGCCACGATGGGGTGGTTCAACCTCTCGATGTTCTTCGGCTTGAGCGTCGGACCGCTCATCGGAGGCGCCATCCGGGATCACTGGGGGCTTGAGGCCGCCTTTGCCGGCATGGGGTTGCTGGCGTTGGTCGGTTTTTTCCTGGCGCTGACTCTGCTGCCGCCCGCCCGAAGCGAGCGCATCATCCGAGCCCCCAGGCCCCCCGCGGCCTGGAGAAAGCTGGTGCGAGACCGAGATATCCTCAGCCTATTCACCTTTCGCTTCGGGTACACGTTCGGCATCGGCATCTTGTGGAGCTTTTTGCCGGTCCTAGCCGACGGTGAGCACCATCTCTCCGGTGCGGCCATTGGTTTGGTCATCATGCTGGGAGTGCTCCTGAGCGGTATCATCCAGGTGCCGCTCGGCGCCATGGCCGACCGGTTCAACAAGCGGACGATGATTATCTCGGGAGGGCTCGTGGTTTCCCTTGCTCTGGCCGTCTTGGGGTGGTCGCGGGGGCTGGCCGGTCTGGCGGGCGCCAGCATCCTCTTTGGCATGGGCGGCGGCATCTCTATGGCCGCCCACGTGGCCCTGACCGTGCAGAAAGGCAGCCGGACGGATGCGATGGGCTCGGTGATGGCGATCCTGACGGTCGCCCACAGCATGGGAATGATGGTCGGTGCCGTCATCGCCGGCCTGATGATGGATGTGTTCAGCCTGCGAGCGGTGTTCCCGATGGGCTCAGGGATCATGCTGGGATGCACGCTGGCATTTTTCCTGGGCTATGGGGGAACCGGTCAGACCGCCGGCCGGGCCTCTGGCGTCTCGGGATGAAAATTGCTTACCCCGTGCAGTTCTGTTATGCTAGTTATTTGGTGCGTCCGAATGGCCGGAGAGCCCTGCATCGAACCAGAATTGACGTGACCCACCGCCGTGATCATAGTTTATGTCAGGTAGAATGACGCGAGAGGGCGGATCGCATCAACGTCTCCGATTTGGTCAAATTGACTTCGGATGCAGGTGTATTACTATGTTGGCCGACCTGCCGAGACGCCGCTAAGATTACCCTGAGGCGGCCAGTACGACATGCATGACAGTGACAGGAAATGAGTAACAAACGGGATTATTACGAGGTCCTGGGAGTGCATCGGAATGCATCCGAGGATGAGCTGAAATCGGTTTACCGCAAACTGGCGCTCAAATATCATCCGGACCGAAACCCCGGCGACAAGGAGGCGGAGGAGAATTTCAAAGAAGCCGCCGAGGCCTACGAGGTATTGAGGGACCGCGAAAAGCGCAGCCTGTACGACCAGTTCGGGCATGCCGGATTGGAAAGAACCGGATTCTCGGGTTTCGGTGGGTTTGAAGACATCTTTTCCAGTTTCGGCGACATCTTTGAAGACTTTTTCGGCTTCGGCACCCGCGGCCGGGCCCGCTCCAGAACCCAGCGCGGATCGGACCTGCGTTACGACCTGACCCTGAGTTTCATGGACGCCGCCTTCGGCACCGAAACCGAGATTGACGTTTCCAAACTGGAGACCTGCTCGGAATGCGGGGGCAACGGTTGCGAGCCGGGCCACCAGCCTGAAACCTGCCGGCAGTGCGGCGGCTCCGGGCAGATCAGCCGCACACAGGGATTCTTCACGGTGCGGACCTCATGCCCGGTCTGCCGCGGCAACGGACGGGTCATCGCGCGGCCATGCCTGAAATGCAGGGGCAACGGTCACATGCAAGTGACCAAGCGCGTGTCCGTCAAAATTCCCGCCGGAGTGGACAACGGGTCACGTCTGCGATTGAGCGGCGAAGGAGAGCCCGGTGTCTATGGCGGGCCGCCTGGCGACCTGTACGTGTTCATTCATGCCCAGAACCACGAATTTTTTGAACGCCGGGACAACGATGTCATCTGCCAGGTGAACATCTCCTTCGTTCAGGCGACTCTGGGCGACCGAATCACCGTCCCGACCTTGGACGGCAGCAAGAACCTGGAAATTCCAAAGGGAACGCAGCCCGGGGATGTGCTGTACCTCCACGGGGAGGGCATCCCTTCCCTCAGGACGCGCAAGCGAGGAGACCAAATCATCCAGGTCATGATCAAAACGCCCACCAGTCTTTCCAAGAAGCAGGAAGAACTCCTGCGCGAGTTCGCCAGGCTGGAGAAGGGGAAGTTTTCCAACAAGCTGAAGGGCATGCTAAAGGGGAGCTCGGCTAACTAGATGTACGAACTGAAGGTCACCACTCGCTTTGCCGCCGCCCACCGGCTGACGATGGTCGGTGCCAAGTGCGAAAACCTGCACGGGCACAACTGGAAAATTGAAGTCTATCTCGCCGGCAGCCGGCTGGATGAAGCCGGAGTACTCATGGATTTTGGCGAAATCAAGACCCGTCTGCGGGAGATCATCACCCGGCTGGACCACCAGTTCCTGAACGATCTGCCCATGTTTGAGGGCCGCCAACCCTCCTCCGAGCGCATCGCCCGCTACGTCGCCGAAGAGCTCCGCAAAAGAATCAGCACACCCGACGTCCGAGTCAGCCGAGTAGCCGCCTGGGAATCCGAGGATTGCTGCGCAACATATATCGTCGAGTAGGCCGTTGGCCGGTTGGCCCGTGGATCACATCCCCGGCGGTGATTCGTATCCTGGACAGCAGGTCCACAAGCTAAGCTCAGCTTATTGCCTTCCACCGCGCCAGCAACTCATCCCGCGTGACAATCCCGCTGGCGTCCGGCACCTGCTGACGGATGTTCTCCAGTCCGCCTTCCTGGCGATCGACCAGCACCACCGCCTTAACCACCTCCAAGCCTTCTGCCCGCGCGCGTTCGATGGCCGTAATGGTGGAGCCGCCGGTGGTGGCTACATCATCCACGATGGCCACCCGTTCGCCTCGCTGAATGTCTCCCTCGATCCAGCGCACAATGCCGTGGTCCTTCTGCGTCTTGCGGATGGAGAATGCCTTGATCGGCCTGTCATTCAGCTCGGACGCAAAGGCGGCCGCAAACGCCACCGGGTCCGCGCCGAACGTGAGGCCGCCGACGGCCGTGACATCGGCATCGCGGAGCCGCTCGAACAGCAGATGACCGACCAGAAACATCCCCCTCGGACTCAAAGTGGTCGGCTTGCAGTTGACATAGAAATGGCTCGTCCGGCCGGACACGAGCTTGAACACCGGATCCTGGCTGTATTGGAACGACTTCCGACAAAGCATGTCGATGAGTTCCGGTTTCATGACACGTTCTCCCCACCTTTTATTCGTACTAACTCCTCAATTGTGATAAATTGGAATCTTGACCCTTCCAAGCCTTTTTGGATATAAAAAAGCCTCCACCGTCATGGAAGAAGCCTTGTTTAATGGGATGGAGGTGGAGGCTTTGAGCAAGAAAAACCGGGGTCGGCCCTCCTTGAACTCAGAACTTTTGTAGCAGGTTCGCCGCGGTGGGTCAATTCCTAAACGCGCACGTGCATGAAGGTTGCCATGTCATTCATTCATCGTTGCACCGCACTCAGTTGCCTTGCCGTTGTCGTTATGGTCCTGATTCCGGCTCTCGGCCCCGGCCAGACCACTGGCGAAGCCCTGTCGCTGCGGGACACCGTCGAACTGGCCCTCAAGGCCAACCTGGGGATCAAACGCTCCCTGGAGGAGATCAACGCCGCCGAAGCCGTGCGCCATGCAAGCATGACCAAGTTCCTTCCCAACCTGAGTTCGAGCTACAATTACATCCATCGTAACGAGGAACGGACCCAGCCCAGCCTGCTGGGAACCGGGGCACCGATCGTGACCTCGCCCCAGGACCAGTACACCTTCACCACCTCTTTCACCCAGCCGATCTTCACGGGCTTCAACTTGATCAACCAATACAAGCTCTCGGATCTGGGCCTGGACCGTGCGGAGGTGTCATCCAAACTGACCCGCCAGGACGTGATTCTGGACTCCAAGAATGCCTATTTCTCGGTGCTCAAAAACCAGAAGCTGCTGGAGGTCGCCCAGCAGACCGTGACTTCCATCGCCTCCCAAAAGGAGGTGTCCGAGAATTTTTACAAGGTCGGCCTGAGCCCCCTGAACGATCTCCTGCAAAGCCAGGTCCAGCTCGCCAACGCCAAACAGCAGCTGACCACGGCCCAGAACAACCTGGAGATCTCACGAGCCAATTTCAACACGGTCCTGCGCCGGCCGGTGAACACGCCGGTGCTGCTGGTGGATGAGGTGGACTATTCGGTTTTTCAGGAAGCCCTGGACGACTGCCTCGCTCAGGCCCAGAAAAACCGCCTTGAGATCCAGGTGGCTGACCTGGATATCGACATCGCCGAAAAACAGGTGAAGCTAACCGAATCGGACTACTACCCCTCGGTCAACCTCACCGGCACCTATGCCCGGACGGGAGACGATCCCCAGGCCCACGGCGGGGACGGCATCAGCGACTCCGCCGGCTGGAACGTCCAGGCCACGGCCACCTGGGACTTTTGGCAGTGGGGCCGGACGGGGTACGGACGCAAAGAAAAACTGGCCAGGCTGGTCCAGTCCAAGTACAAAAAAACCGAAATCACCGACAATATCAATCTCGAGGTGAAGCAGGCCTACCTGCGCACCAAGGAGGCCGAGCAGAACATCGTCACCATCGAAAAGGCCGTGGAGCAAGCCAAGGAGAACCTGCGTATCACCGAGGAGCAATACAAGGAGCAGGTGGCCACCCAGACCGACGTGCTGGTGGCCCAGACCCTGCTCACCCAGACCCTGACCAACTACTACAACGCCTTGTACGATTTCAAAATCGCCAAGGCCGTCCTTATGCGGGCGATCGGCCGGGAAACCCTCGAATGACGGATCGTGAAGCCCAAAGTCCGATCATCCGCCTGTCGCACGTCCACCACGCCTACGGGAGCCAAAAGGCGCTCAGCGACCTGAACATCGAGATCTTCAAGAACGAATGGGTGTTCATCAGCGGGCCGAGCGGCGCGGGCAAGTCCACACTGCTCAGCCTTCTTCATGGAGGTGCCAGACCTTCCCAGGGGCAGATCCAGGTCGACGGCATCCAGCTGGAGCGCCTCCCTGCACGGCATCTCCCGCTGGTGCGTCGCAAGCTCGGCATCATTTTCCAGGACTACAAGCTGATCCCCGGCCGCAGCGTGTACGACAACATTGCGTTGGTGCTGGAGGCGTCCGGCCAGCGACGCGATTTCATCACCCGGAAAGTCCGCAACGTGCTGCGCCTGGTGGGCATGGAGCCGCACGCGCACACTCTGCCCCCCCGGCTGTCCGGCGGAGAACAGCAGCGGGTGGCCGTAGCCCGGGCCGTGGTTGCCGACCCCAAGATTATCCTGGCGGACGAACCCACGGGCAACCTGGATGAAGCCTCTGCCCGAGCGGTAATGGAGCTGCTGCGGGCGGCCTTCATCCGAGGCGCCACACTCGTCATCGCCACCCACGACCAGCAATTCATCCAACGCCTCGGGGGCCGGGTCCTTCAGTTGAATCAGGGGCGGCTGGTCGCCACCTCGGCAGGAGTCCTATGATCGCACGGCACTTCAAACGGGCTCTTGAAGACATTGTCGCCAACCGGTTCGTGAATGCCGTAACGGTAGTCACCGTTTCGCTGGCCGTTCTCATCGTCAGCGCGGCCTTTCTCTTTTTCGTGAATACACGGGGGATCTTGAACGCGTGGCAACAAGAGACCCGCATCATGGCCTATCTCCGAGCGGACGCCGGCCCCGCAGCCCGGCACCTGAAGCTCACCATCGAGGCCATCGAAGGCGTCCGGCAGGCCCGCTTCATTGCCAGGGACGAGGCGCTGCGAGATCTCAAGGCCCAGATGCCGCACCAGGCGTCGGTATTCGAGAATCTTGAGGAAAACCCACTGCCCGACGCCTTTGAAATCGAACTGAAACCAGCCGCCGAGGGCTGGGATCGGATCAACGCAATCGCCAGTCGGGTCGGCGCGCTCAAGGAGATCGAGACCGTCGAATACGGCCGCAAATGGGTGGACACCCTCCAGGGGATCATGGGCGTGCTCCGAACGGTAGGGGTGGCGATGATCGGCATGCTGTTCCTATCCGCAGTGTCCATCGTTGCCAACACGACGCGGCTGGTGATCTACTCGCGCCAGCAGGAAGTGGAGATCATGCGGTTGGTCGGCGCCGCCGAGGGGTTCATCAAGGCACCCTTCTATATTACTGGCCTCATCCAGGGGCTTGTGGGAGGTGTTGCCGGGCTCGGCGTCCTTTTCGCCCTCTTCAACGCGATCGTGGAACACCTCGAAGGCGGCGCCTGGACCGGTGTGCTGCCGATCCGGTTTCTAAGCGGCGAAGAAATGGCGGGCGTGGTCGCGAGCAGCATGCTGGTCGGATGGCTGGGATGTTTTATTTCGCTGCGTCAGCGGCCTGGGAGGTGAGGCCAATCGGATGAGGCTCTACCGGATCATGTTTCTGGGCATCATGGCGGTGGTATGGACCGCAGGAGCGACCGGCGGAGGGGAAAACACGTCTCCGCCGGCCGGTGCGTCCCTGGAAAACCTTCGCCGGGACGCCGAGACAGTGCAGCGCAGCATCCAGGAGCACGAAGCCGAAATCGACCGCATGACCCGCCGCGAAAGCGATGTCTTGAACGCCCTGGAAACAACCGCGCAGACCCTGCACCGTCATCGCCGACAGGCTCTGGGCCTCAAAGCCGAACTGGAGGAGCTGGACCAGAAGATGACCAGCACCCGCATGGCGGAAGAAGACCTCAGCCGCCGAATCCGTGCGAACGAAGCCTATCTGGCCAAACGTTTGGTTGCCCTTTACTCGATCCAGCGGTTGGGGGCCGTCGATGTATTGGCGGCCTCGGCTTCGATGGTGGAGGCGGTGAAACGCAAGGCCGCCCTTGAGTGCATTCTGTCCCATGACGATGAGGTCCAGAAGACCCTTCGGGCCTACTATGCCGAGCTGCGAGAACTTCAGACCCGGCTGGCGAGCCAGCAAGCCGAAAAACAGTCACGGGCTGTCGATTACGAGCGGCAGCTCGCGGCCGTGAACCGTGAACAGTCGAACCGTGAAAAGCTCCTGGCCCGCATCCGCTCCGATAAAGCCTTCCAGCTGGCCGCCGTCGGCGATCTGCAGGACGCCGCCCGGGCATTGGACTTGAAAATGAAGGCGTTAACCCGTTCGCTCGATTCAAGTGCCGGCGAGCCCCTGGCTCCGGTGCGACCGATCACGGCCTCGAAAGGCTTGCTAATCTTTCCCGTAAAAGGTAAAATTGCAAATCTATATGGACCTTACCGACATCCGCGGCTGAACGTTCACGCCTTCCGCAACGGGATTGACATCGCGGCGGAGCGAGGCGAGCCGGTGAAAGCCGTACATGCCGGAACCATCCTCTACTCCGGCTGGTTCAAGGGGTACGGCAGCGTCGTCATCATCGATCACGGAGATCACTTCTACTCTGTCTACGCTCACCTGGAAGACGTCTTCAAATCGGTGGATAATCGGGTGGAGGCCGGCGATGTCATCGCTACCGCAGGGGACTCCGGCGCCCTGGGGGCCACGGGGCTTTACTTTGAGCTGCGCCACCACGACCAGCCCCTGGACCCAGTGGAATGGTTGCAGCGCGGGTAACGCGCGGCCGGCATTGGATCAAAGGCTTTTAGTGCTTAAATTATAAGTTTAC
>JBLMXM010000101.1:0-24180 GCA_050257775.1 Hyphomicrobiales bacterium | reverse complement strand
GCTTCAAACCGCAGGGTGTCCGTGAACTTGAGGGCCGGAACGAGCATCAACTGGGTGGTGTAAACGTTGGCGATGTCGTCCCCGCCGGCCTTCAGATAGGGCTGGCTGGCTGCCGAGGCGTTGTAGCCGCTATACCAGCCGGAGATTGCTTGGTTCTCGCCGTAACTCGCCTGGGCGCCGATGGAGAAGGCGCCGATGTTCCAGCTGGTGCTGACGCCGATCACCCAGGAATAGATATCCTGGTCGGATGTGACGTTCGAGCCCGGGAAGGATTTAACCTGGTACCACTGGAAACCTCCGTAGGGCTTGATGTAGCCCGCGCCGAGATTCAGCATGTAGGAGGCTTCGAACTTCGGCAGGTAGACATCCGGGTCGCCGGTGGCATTGGCCTGCGCGAACGTCGCCGAGTTGGTCGCCGGGGTCAGGATGCCGGAGGTGCTGCTGCCGATCCCGCCCGTGCTGCCCTGCTGCGGGTTCAGGAAGGCGATCTCGAAGTTGCCGAGCCCCAGGGTGACCCCGGAGGGCCGCCGGCCGTAGAAGTTGCCGTTGCCGAGCAGGTCGTTGTCGGCATCGAACCACTGGTTGGAAATGAAGTCGGTGACCGGGGAGTAGTCTTTCCCGACCTTCAGAAAGGCGTTGTCCGAGAACTTCCAGGTGCCGTAAGCGCGCCGGGTGTTGACCGTGCCGTCACCGCCGTCACCGGTATTGGAGGCCGTCGTTGCCAGTTCGATCTGGCCGCTCACCTTATCGGCCTTGACCTTGGCGCCGAGGCGGCTGTTACCCTGGAAGTACCATTGGGTGCCGGCGTCGTTGCTGTCGCCGTTGACCTGGGCGTTGCCGAAATCACGGCTGACATACCAGGTCGCCACACGCTCGCTGCCGTAGAACGACCAGTCGGCTGCGAAAGCGGGCGCCACGAAAAGCAGAACCGCGAAAATCGCAATCAGTTTCTTCATCTCTTCAATCCTCCTTAACGATTGAAAAACGGTTTTTGCCTAGCCTAATAATTTCCTGCCTGGCCCGACTCTCCCTTGACCTCCTTTCCCGGAGCGGGCGCACGCACAACGCTTTCAGGAAAGCCTAATAACCCAAAATCGCTGCGCGTGACAAATTGAAACGATCATATTTCGAAGCGCTTTTGAAGTCAAGGGAATTCTTGGGAAAAGGGGTCGGGGGGCTCAACGCTTAACAGATCGAAACAATTACAAAAAATATTCGATCTTAATTCTTGTGGAAGCGGCATCTTCCTGCGATATCCGCATAGTTAAGTCCTCCGGAACGAGCGTTCGATGACCCCCATCTCCCACTTCAGCCAGGTCGGCCGGCCGTGGGGGCAGTGGGAGAGGTTCACGCAGGCGTCGAGCTGCCTCAGAAGATCCTGCATCTGCTGGAAGGTGAGCGCCTGGCCGGCGCGGATGGCCCCGTGGCAGGCCGCCCGCTGCCGGCAGAAATCCAGGGCCTCCTGCGGTTTCGAGGGAGTCCGCGAGCCGGCAGCCGCCTCCGCGATCTCAACGAGCAGCGGCCGCAGCTCTCGGCCGGCCAGCAAAGTTGGGACGGCCTTCACCACCACCGTGCCGCCCCCGAACGGCTCGACATCGAAGCCCAGCTCCCGCATCTGGGGCATGAACGCCTCCACGGCCTGGGCCTCCCGGAAGCCGAGATCCACGGTTTCCGGTACCAGCAGTGCCTGGGAGGCCCGTCCCCCGGACTCGGCCCGGCTAGTCAGCTGCTCGTAGAGCACGCGCTCATGTGCGGCATGCTGGTCGACCAGGATCAACCCGTCCTCGGCCTCGCAGAGGATATAGGTATCGTGCAGCTGTCCGATCACGCGCACCCCGGCAAAGCCGCGCTTTTCCCAGATTTCAGTCTGGAGGCGCTGGTTCGATTCCCGATCCGCGATACTCGATACTCGGTCCTGGATGCGGGATGCCGGATACGGGGTGCCGGATTCACCTGTGTGCCGTGGGAGCGGAGTCTCGCTGCGATCATCGAGCCTGGGAGCCTCTCCGGCCAATCGACGGTCGCCGAACCCTTCTTCTTCATCCTTCACTTTACTGGTTTTCGGCGTCTCTTGCTGATACCCAACGGGTTTCCAGGTGGGCCGGTCGACCTCATAAAGGGTCTGGGCGACGGCCCGACGGATGAGCTCGTGTACGTCGTTCGGCCGGGCGAAACGCACTTCGCTCTTGGCCGGGTGCACGTTGACGTCCACCTGGTCGTGCGGCACGGAGAGGAACAGGACCGCCAGGGGAAACTGGCCTTTCACCAGGCGCTGGGAGTAGCCCTGGAACAGGGCGTGCTGCGCCACCCGGTCGCGGACGAAGCGCCGGTTGACCAGGATGAAGATGGCATTCGACGACTTGCGGTGGATGCGGGGGCTCGAAATCCAGCCGCTCACCGAAAGCTCTTCCCGGGACAGGGCGATGCCGTGCAGGTCCTGCCGCAGGCCGCCGCCGAGCACCTCGAGGGCGCGGTCGAAGGGCTCCGCCGCAGCGGGCCAGTTCTTGACGACCTTCTCGTTGTGCGTGAGCCGGAACTGCACCCGGGGCCAGGCCAGCGCCATGCTGGCCAGGATGTCGGCGATGTGGGCCATCTCGGTACTGATGGATTTAAGGAACTTGCGCCGGGCGGGTGTGTTGAAGAAGAGCTGCCGCACCGTCACCAGGGTTCCCTCGGGCGCGCCGGTTTCGGCCACGTTGACCAGTTTGCCGCCTTCAAGCGTAAGCTCGGTCCCGGCCTCGGAGGCTGCGTCGCGGGTCACCAGGGAAAATCGCGAAACTGCGGCGATGCTCGGCAGGGCCTCTCCCCGGAAGCCGAGGGTGCGGATGTTGAAGAGGTCCGGGTCGCTGAAAATCTTGCTCGTGGCGTGGCGCTCGATCGCGAGCAGCGCATCGTCGCGGTTCATGCCGCCGCCGTTGTCGGCGACCCGGATCAGGGAACGGCCGCCCTGCTCGATGTCGACCAGAATGCGGGTGGCGCCGGCGTCCAGCGCGTTTTCCGCCAGTTCCTTGACCACCGAGGCCGGCCGCTCCACCACCTCGCCCGCTGCGATCTTATTGGAGAGGATGTCGGGAAGGATCCGGATTTTGGACATTGCAGGTATTTAGGTGTTCAGGTGTTTGGTTGTTTGGGCACAAAACACCAAAATACCCAGGCAACCAAACACCCGATTAGTCTTTCTTGAAGAAGTTCAACAAGTATTCCCCGTCCGCCGGCGAAAGGTCGAACTTGACGCTGGCTTCCTCGACCAGCTTGGCAATCTTTTTCTGGGGATGGCTCTGCCGCTCCTCCGAGATCCATTTGACCGCTCTTCTGAGATCTTCGCCCTGGGGCATGATCGTCGTCATTCAGCTCCTCCTTAAATCGCGCCTGGAAGCCGTTCCCACAAGCGACGCTTGCCGCGATAGTTTTTCCCGAAACTCCCTCACAACACCGGCCTTCTCTTATGAAACTCTGTCGCCTGCTCGAAGTTGTGCGCCACCCGGAACAGCATCTCCTCGTTGAAGTGCCGGCCCATTAGCTGCAGACCGATGGGCAGCCCGGAGGCGGAAAACCCGCAGGGGACCGACATGGCCGGTATGCCGGCCAAGTTGGCGGAGATGGTGAAGATGTCCGACAGATACATGGTGAGGGGATCGTCGACCTTCTCCCCGATCCGAAAGGCCGGAGTCGGCGCCGTGGGGCAGGCGATGACGTCGCAGTTCTCAAAGGCCTTTTTGAAATCCTCGACGATCAGCGTGCGCACCTGGGAGGCCTTGCCGTAGTAAGCGTCATAATAGCCGGCCGACAGGCAATAGGTGCCGATGATGATGCGGCGCTGGACTTCGGCGCCGAATCCCTGCGAGCGGGTGCTGCGGTACATGTGCATGAGATCCGCGGACGCATCGGCGCGGAACCCGTACTTCACGCCGTCGTAGCGAGCGAGGTTGGAACTCGCTTCGCAGGGGGCGATGACGTAATATACCGCCACGGCATATTGGGTGTGCGGCAGGGAGATGGCCACCCGTTCGGCACCCAATGCCTCGAGCGTGTCCACGGCGCCCTCCACCGCCGCCAGCACCTCCGGGTCAAGGCCTGCGGAGGCGCTGTATTCTTTGGGGATCCCTAGTTTGAGGCCCCTGACGTCGTTGCTCAAAGCGGCCGAATAATCCGGCACCGCGAGCGGCACGGAGGTGGAATCCGCTGCATCGTAACCGGCAATCCCGTTGGCCAGGAGCGCAGCGTCCGCGACGCTCCTGGCGAGCGGGCCGACCTGATCGAGGGATGACGCAAACGCCACAAGGCCGTAACGCGAGACCCGGCCGTAGGTGGGCTTGATGCCGACCACGCCGCAGTGCGAAGCCGGCTGCCGGATCGAGCCGCCGGTGTCGGAGCCCAGGGCCCCCAGGCACATGCCGGCCGCCACCGCCGCGGCCGAGCCGCCGCTGGAGCCGCCGGGAATGCGGGTGGTGTCCCACGGGTTGCGCGTGATCTTGAAGCCGGAATTTTCCGTAGAGGAGCCCATCGCAAACTCGTCCATGTTCAGCTTGCCGACGATCACCGCACCGTCCTGCTTGAGCCGGGCGATGACGCTGGCGTCGTAAGGCGGGATGAAATTGGCGAGAATCTTCGAGCCGCAGGTGGTGCGGATCCCCCGGGTGCAGAGAACGTCCTTGATTGCAAGGGGGATCCCGGTGAGCGGTCGGCAGTTCCCGGAGGCGATTACGCGGTCGGCCGCCTCCGCCTGCTTGAGGGCTTGATCGGCCGTGACCGTCAGAAAGGCGTCGATCCTTCCTTCGACTGCCGCAATCCGGTCCAAAACCGCCTGGGTCAGCTCACGGGATGTAATCTCTTTATGTTCCAGAAGCCGATGGGCTTCCGTGATGGTCAGGTTATACAGATCCACTATATTTTATTCCTCGTCAGCCATTCGGCGCACAATTCGTTTGTGGGAGCGGCGTCCCGCCACACCAATCATCAAGGCTGGAAGCCTCTCCCACAAAAGATTATGGGCTATTGCCTTTACTCATTGCTCGTTACTCGTTGATCGCCACTCATATGACCTTCGGCACCACGAAATTCCCATCCTCCTGCTCGGGGGCGTTAGCGAGAGAAACGTCCCGCCCCAGGTGGCGGGTTTCCGTGTCGTCCCGGAGTGCATTGGTGAGCGCGAGGGCATGGGAAGTCGGCCTGATCCCGGTGGTGTCCACCTGCTTGAGCTGGTCCACATAGTCGAGGATGTCTCCGATCTGCCCGGCAAACTTCTCGACCGACGCCTCGTCGATGTCCAGCCGTGCAAGATCGGCAACGTGCAGGACTTCTTGCTTGGTTATCTTCATAAAAACAGAAGTTTCCTTTCTCGGCTGCCCAACTCCCTTCCCTATCTCTTATAATAGTTTCAAGTGTTAGGTGTCAGGTGTTGAGCAAATGATGACGATCGTCTTATACGAAAATCCTATCTTCTTCTTAACACTTACACCTGAGACCTGATACGAGCCCGCGAAAGCGAGGCGAATTCATTTCGGCACGACCATCGGCGCGAAGCCGTCTTTCTGCAACCGGTCCACCGTACTCTTGGCGAACTCCTTGGATGGGAACTCTCCCATGCGCACCCGGTACCAGGTGCCCTTGTCCGGAATCGAGATCGGTTCGATGTAGGCGGCATATCCCCGCTGTCTCAATCGGTCCAGAAGATGCCGGGCCTCCTCCTCGGTCTTTACCGCCGAAACCTGGACCGTGAACGGTTTCCCCGGCGCCGCCGGCGCCGGGGATGGAGGCGGCGCGGGCGCGGCGGCTGCTGCGGCCGCCGGCTTTTCAGTCTTCGCAGCCCCTAGTCCCTCAGCCGTCCTCTGGGCTCCCGGTTCCTGCCGGGCGGCCTGTGGCGGCGGCGAAATGTTCGGCAGGTCTGTCTCCTCGCGGTTCTTCGGCAGGGACTCGTAGAAGCCCAGATCGGTCTTGTTCTTCATCTCGGTGGGCTCGGGCCGCGAGCTGCTTCGGGGGGACGGCGGATCGGACTTCTGCAACGATTCAAGCTTCCGCTTGAGCTGGTCCACATCGAAGGAAACCGGTGCGATGCCCCGGCCGACCATCACGCCCAGGCCGAACATCCAGCCCGAAATGATGAAAACAACCACGACCCACCCCGCGATGGCCTTGCGGCTGAGAGCCACGAGCGGCTTCTTCGCGGAGTCTTTATCGGTCGGCTTCGCCATATCTGCATCCTTAAAGGCTTTCCGAAACCAAGTCAAGACAGTTTGCCGGCGCCCGCGGGCCTGGTTCCGGTCTTTTCTTCTTGACTCGGCAACCGGCCTGTCTTAAAAATAATTTGAACAGCGGTCCGAAGCCCGCGACTTTGCCTCCCCACAATTGAGCCCGGAAAGTCAAGCCACGAAGGTCGAGCGTCACGGAGACGCCGAAGGTCTGTGGCTTTTTTTTTGGCTTCGCCAAGAAAAAACAAACGGAGGGGATAATGAAAAAGAGGCTGATAGTGCTGCCCATAGTGGCCCTGGTGACGATGATTGCCGGATCGGCCTTCGCCCATTTCGGCATGCTGATCCCCTCGAGGGCCACGGTGTCCAAGACGGGTCCCAGAGCCGTTGAGGTGCAGATTTCCTTCTCGCACCCGTTCGAAATGAATGGCATGGACATGGCCAAACCCAAATCCTTCGGCGTGATGGCCGGTGGGTCGAGAGAGGACCTGCTCGGCACCTTAAAGCCGATCCAGGTGATGAACAGGGCGGCCTGGTCCTCGCAGTACACTTTTAAAAAACCGGGCGTCTATATTTTTTACATGGACCCCGAGCCCTACTGGGAGCCGGCCGAAGATTCCTTTATCGTTCATTACACCAAGGTCGTGGTGCCCGCCTTCGGCGACGAGGAAGGCTGGGACAGGGAGGTCGGCCAGAAAATCGAAATCATCCCGCTGACCCGGCCCTTCGGCCTCTATGCAGGCAACGTCTTCCAGGGGATCGTCAAGGTCGACGGCAAACCGCTGCCCTATGGCGAGGTGGAAATCGAATTCTACAACCGGGAAAACAAGGTGGAAGCCCCGACCGAGTACATGGTCACCCAAGTCGTCAAAACGGACCGCAACGGGGTTTTTACCTATGCCGCACCCAAGGCCGGCTGGTGGGGGTTTGCAGCGCTGACCACAGCCGACTTCAAGCTGAAAAAGGACGGTATGGACAAGCCGGTCGAGATCGGAGGGGTGATCTGGGTGTACTTTAATGACTGGCAGGTGAATAAGTAGGCGTTGCAGCCGCCTTTCAGGGAGGGGAAGGTGACGATGAAGAAAGGCTGGATTCTGCTCTGCGCACTGCTCTGCCTCACAGGAGTGAGCGGCGGCGCGGCTGCCGATGATGCAGCCATCCCAAAAGAGATCCAATCCCCCAAAGAGCGAATCGAGGAGGGGGAGCAGAACCTAGAGGAGCAGAAGGCGGTTGAAACCGAAAGAACGATCAGGGAAAGAATCGCTGAGGACTTGAAGGAGCACTTCGGAACGCTCGATATTCATGGTGGAGCGATCCTTTACTACCAGGGCTCGCAGGTGCACCAGTTGAACGGCGAAAACGCCGACAGTCCGGACGGCCCCGGCTTCACGGCGGACCTCGAGCTCATCTGGAACCTGCCATGGCGCTGTTCGAAGATGGAACGTTTTACGCCCGCATCCACGCCGGCGACGGCACCGGCGCCGACCGCGGGGGGCAGCCCAACAACCCGGTCAATGTGCTCCTGGCCAACTTGAATACGATCGCCGATGACAACTCCGGGGGCAATCACAAGGTCAACCTGCTGGAGGCCCACTACACCCAAGAGTTCTTCGACAAGAGCCTGAACGTCACCGTCGGCAAGGCCAAAAGCGAGTTGTTTCTGGACGGAAACGCCTTCGCCAACTACGAAAAGCAGCAATTCGTCGGCAAGCCTTTCGTCAACAACTCGGTGCTGGACAGCGAAAGCGAGTACACCCCCCTGATCGGTGCGGAGCTCAAACCCGCGGAGATGCTTGCGCTCTCGGTGATAGGCGCCTCCACCTCGCGGCCCCTCGTGCAGGGCACCCCGCTGGAGAACACAGCCAAGAGCAAATATGACAACGTCTTCAGCACCCCGTTTCTGGGAAGCCAACTGACGGTGTCTCCGAAGTTCGAAGGTTTGGAGGGCCATTACCGCATCTACGGCTGGTACGCGGGGTACAATCATTCCAAGCTCGACAGCGACCGCAACCCCATCGCCGGTCAGAAGGACAAGGGCTGGGGCCTTGGCCTAAGCGCCGACCAGCAGATCACCGAGAAGGTAGGGCTCTTCGGCCGCTTCGGCTGGAACAACGACGATGTCTATATCGTGCAGTGGGAGGCCTCGGGCGGAGTCAGTTTCAAGGGGCTGATCCCCCGGCGCGACGAGGACAGCATCGGGCTGGGATTTGGCGCGTTGACACCCGGAGACCGCTACGCGCTGAACGACCCGGAATGCCACCTGGAGGCATACTATCGGATCACCTTGACGAAGAACCTCGCCTTCACGCCGGACATTCAATACGTCTGGAACCCAGGCGGCGACAGCCGCAACGACCCCATCTGGGCCGGCATGATCCGGAGCGAGTTCAACTTCTGAGGCTGCCATGATGGTGATTTCAACTCTTGCTTAACCCTTGGTCTCGGATTAGATACTTACAGTTTGACCCTTTACCTTTCAGCTTTGAGCATGCTGTCATGCATATCTCCGAAGGAGTCTTGTCCGGCCCCGTGCTCGTCTCGGGCGCGGCGCTGGCCGCGGCCGGCACAGCCATCGGACTTAAGAAACTGGACTACGACCACATCGCCCGCGCGGGGATGCTGTCCGGAGTCTTCTTCATCGCTTCCCTGGTCCACGTGCCGCTGGGTCCCGCGAGCGTTCACCTGATCATGAACGGCCTCATCGGATTGCTCCTGGGGTGGGCCTCCTTCCCGGCCATTCTGGTGGCGCTGGCGCTTCAGGCCGTTTTCTTCCAGTTCGGCGGCATCACCTCGCTGGGGGTCAACACCGTCATCATGGCTCTGCCGGCGGTGGTTTGCTCCTGTCTTTTCGCGCCGCTGCTGCACCGCCGTCGGCCGGTGGCGCTTGCGGCAGCTTTCGCCTGCGGCTTTCTAGCGGTAGGCCTGGGCGGCCTTTTGGTCGGCCTGGCACTCGTGTTCACCGAGGAGAAATTCTTCGAAGTGGCGGCGGCGGTCCTGGCGGCGCACTTGCCGGTGATGATCATCGAGGGCATCGTGACGGCCCTGTGCGTGGCCTTCCTCAAGAAAGTCCAGCCTTCCATGCTGCCGGGGTATTCCCCCAAGGAGGTCTCATGAACCTTGATGGCTTCGTAAATAGTCCAATCTCTGCGTTACGCTTCATCTCGCCGTCGCTGCGGCGTACTGCCAGTACGCCTCGCGCCGCGAGATTCGCGTGCCTTGATCTTGGCCTCTTTACAAAGCCATCGATTCGGAGGACTTGGTACGAATTTCTCAACGTTCAATTGCTTCTTTGTGCGATTTTCGCGCTCGTGGTCTTACTTCTTTTCACAGGAGAAGCCCGGGCTCACCGGGTGAACATATTTGCCTGGGTCATAGGCGACACGGTCTTTGTCGAATGCAAATTTCCGGACGGCACGAAAGTGCACGAGGGCGTCATCCGGGTGCTGGATTCCGCCGGCACGGAACTTCTCAGCGGAAAAACCAACGATCAGGGTGAATTTTCGTTCAAGATCCCCAAACCGGATGACCTGAACATCGTCCTCGATGCCGGGATGGGCCACCGGGCGGATTGGCCTTTATCCAAACAGGATCTCGAACCCGCCGGGGGCGCGTCGGAGCAGCCGGCCTCATCCCAGCCCGCCCCGAAAACCGAGGCGCCGCCTGCGGCTGCCAAGGATAAGGTTCCCAACGCGGCGTCTTCTCAACCCGCAGGCATCGAGTTGGCAATAGAAAAAGCGCTGGACAAGAAGCTTGCGCCCGTCCTGAGGATGCTTGCCGAGATGCACGAGCAGAGGGTGCGGCTGACGGATGTTCTCGGCGGGATCGGGTATATTATCGGCCTGGTGGGGGTTGCCGCCTATTTCAAGCGGAAACCTTGATGACGTGATGAAAAGGAATGGTCACTTGAAACGGGTCTGTGTCATCGACGGTCATGGGGGCGGCATCGGCGCCGCGCTGGTCAAGTGCCTCAAGGAAGCCTACGGCGAATCGATTGAGTTGATCGCCCTCGGAACCAATGCGATTGCTGCAGCCCAGATGCTCAAGGCGGGCGCCAACCAGGCCGCTTCGGGGGAGAATGCCATCGTCAGGACCACCCCAGCTGCCGACGTGATCATAGGCCCCATTTCCATCAGCTGGGCCAACGCCATGCTCGGCGAAATCACCCCGAAGATGGCCGAGGCGGTGACGTCCAGCCCTGCCCCAAAGATTCTGCTGCCCCTTTCCCAGGAATCCGTGGTCCTGGTGGGGGTCACGGTTGAACCTCTGCCCCACCTGGTTCAACAACTGGTGTATCAAAAAATCAAGGAGGTCTTGCCCGATGTGTGAAGCCAATGCCTACTGGCACAGTGACGACCGCGAGGAGCTCATCCTGGAATCGGTCGACCTCGTCGAGCCGCAGGAGGACGGGGCCTTTCTGCTGGTGAATATTTTCGGCAACCAGAAGTCGGTCAAGGGCCGGTTGAAGCAAATGAACCTGGTCAACCACCGGATCGTCTTCGAGCCCTGAAGGCCGCGGCATGATCAGCGAGCCATTCGCCATAGGCCGTTCTCCCATCCACCGCCTCGACCCCCGCATCCGGCTCGCGGCGGCCGCAGTTTTTTCGTGCGTGGTGGCGTTGTGCCGGGAGTTCCCCGCGCTGCTCGCGGCGCTGATCATTTCCCTGGCACTGGTCGCGTTGGCCCGCCTGCGAACCGGCGAAGTTCTCAGGCGATTGCTTGCGGTTAACGGATTGGTGGCGTTTATATGGCTGGTGATCCCCTTCACCTTCCCCGGCGAGGCGCTGTTTCACCTGGGACCGTTCGGAGTTGCCCGGGAGGGGATTTGGCTGGCCGCCCAGATCACGCTCAAATCAAATGCCATCGTACTGGCATTCATGGCCCTGGCAGCCTCGATGTCGATTGCCACCGCAGGCCATGCCCTGAACCGCCTGCGGGTGCCCGACAAGATCGTGCACCTGTTCTTGATGACGTACCGTTACATCTTCGTTCTTGAGCAGGAATATCATCGGCTCGTCCGGGCGGCCTGCATCCGGGGCTTTCAGCCGGGCACAAACCTTCACACCTATCGGACCTACGCGTATCTGGTGGGAATGCTTTTCGTGAGAGCCGTCGAGCGCGCGGAGCGGGTCCGCTGGGCCATGCTCTGCCGGGGCTTCAAGCGCAAGTTCTACTGTCTGCAAGAGTTCAAGGCCGGCCCCGGCAGCCTGTTTTTCCTGCTTCTGATGTCGGCTGCCGTGCTGGGAATCGCCGCCCTCGAGATGCGGGCAGTGTCATGGTGAGCAGAAGACTTGAAACCCGTGAGCAGGATCAGCATAATCCGGCCATGACAACCGATACCCCGATTATCGACTTGAAAGAGGTGACCTTCGGCTACCCGGGAGGCCCGCTGGTTCTGCGCGATCTCGACTTTGCTCTGTGTCCCGGCCAACGCATCGGCATCATGGCCCCCAACGGCAGCGGCAAGACCACCCTGTTTCACCTGATCATGGGCCTCATCAAGCCGCAATCAGGCCGGATATCGATTTTCGGCAAATCGATGCGCGAGGAGAAGGATTTTGCCGAGGCGCGCCGTCGCATCGGCCTTCTGTTCCAGGACCCGGACGACCAGCTCTTCAGCCCGACGGTATTGGAGGATGTCGCCTTCGGCCCGCTCAACCTCGGTAAGACCAAGGCAGAAGCCGCGGCCATCGCCCGGCGCACGCTGGACTTCCTCGGCCTGAACGGCTTTGAAGACCGCATTACCTTCAAGCTCTCCGGCGGCGAGAAACGCCTGGTGTCGCTGGCGACAGTGCTCGCCATGGAGCCTGTAGCGCTGCTGCTCGATGAGCCCGAAAACACGCTTGATGCCCGCACACGGACTCGACTCATAGAAATCCTGCCCAGCCTGGATCTATCCTATATCCTGATATCGCATGAGCTCGACTTTCTCACCGCCACGGCAGACGCCGTCTACACCATGGAGAACGGGAAAGTTCTGCTGGACCAGGAGTTCCGGCCGCATCAGCACATGCACACCCACCCCCTGGGCGCCCGCCCGCACGCGCATTACACTCTGGAAGATGCGCAGCCGCCCAAGCGATCTCCCACGCAAGAAGAGTAGCCCGTAGCCGGCATCTATCGTGCCTCCCGGCTAACCGCCGATAGCCTTGTTAAACATTCATGGTTGCCGGTTGCGACCACCACGCTGCATGAAAATGACGCGCCGCAGTCCGGGTGGTCGGTTGAGGGGAGCGGCTTCCGGAACTCACTCCTTGTCCGGCACCCCCGCCTCCTCGAACGTCAACACCTCGGTCATCACCCGGATGGCCGCCTCAATTACGCCCATGGCCAGCGCGCCGCCGGTGCCTTCGCCGAGGCGCATGCCCAGGTTGAGGATCGGCGCCAGCTTCAAGTGGCCGAGCATGTGGCGGTGGCCCGGTTCCTCCGAGCAATGCCCGGCAAACATGTAGTCCGCGACGGTCGGACAGAGGCTGTGGGCGATCAGGGCCCCGGCCGTGGATATGAATCCGTCGATGACAATCGGTTTCCGGTGATAGGCGCCGGCCAGTGCAATGCCGGCGATGCCGCCGATTTCAAACCCGCCGACCTTGGCCAGAACATCCAGGCCGTCACGCGGGTCCGGCCGATTGACATCAACACCCCGTCGGATGGTCTCTCGTTTGCGGGACAGCCCCGC
Source organism: Hyphomicrobiales bacterium (assembly GCA_050257775.1). Classification (GTDB taxonomy): domain Bacteria; phylum Desulfobacterota; class Desulfobacteria; order Desulfobacterales; family SpSt-501; genus SpSt-501. The sequence goes on along the minus strand of JBLMXM010000101.1, from coordinate 11,316 downwards.
GTCATCGACGCCCGTGCCGGGGCCGACCATGTCTTGGACGCTCCTGCCGGTGATGACCGCCCCGATGGCAGCCGACGGCGTGGTGTTGCCGATGCCCATGTCGCCCGTGCCCAGCAGGTCGACCCCCTTGCGGATCAGGCTGGAGGCCAGTTCAAAACCCGTCAAGACCGCCTTGCGCGCGTCCTCGGGGCTCATGGCCGGACCATGGGCAAAATTGCGTGTGCCGCGGCCCACTTTGCGTGCGAGCAGGCGGTCGCCGTTCTTCAGGCCGGCGGCATCAATCTCCGGAATGATGCCCATGTCGGCGACCCAGACTTCGGCGCCCACCTGGCGGGCAATGGCGTTGATGCCGGCGCCTCCGGCCAGGAAGGTTCCGATCATGGCGCCGGTCACCTCCTGGGGAAACGCGCTGATGCCCTCCTCGACAATGCCGTGGTCGCCGGCCATGACCAGGACGGCCTTCTGCCGGACCGACGGTTTGAGCGTGCCCTGGATTCCGCACAGCCGCTCCGAAATTTCATGCAGCCGGCCCAGAGCGCGCGGCGGCATCACCAGCCGCGCCGTGCGGGCCCTGGCCCTTTCAACGACGTCACGGTTCAGCGGACGAATTCCATCGATGATGTCCTGGAGCAAAACGGTCATAACTACCTCCTGTTCATGGTAAAGCTGATTTGCAATCTGCATCTTGACGCCCAATTGATGGCTTCGTTCAAGGCCCGAGATTCAGGCGCGCAAAGCTCGTGGCGCGAGGCGTACTCAAAGTACGCCGCAGCGACCGCGAGATGAAGCGCAACGCGGATATTGGGCCTTCAACAAAGCCATCCAAAAAAAAATCCCCAAGCGTCATGTCTACGCCTGGGGATTTGCCATCTCTCCCAATGCGAGCCTTGCGGCAGGTCTTCTGACTCCCGGATCAACCTACTCCCCGCGCCTTCCCGGACCGTTTGCATTTAGTCCAGTGGCATGCCTGCGGGTTTCGTCCTCGGACACAGCGGCGGGTCCGTTCCGGCGTTGCACCGGATTCCCTATTGAGCCCCGAGGGGCGCCATCAGGCTGCATGATTTGTTTTGAAGCTGCTGATAGACGATTCGCTCTGCCTTGTCAAGTGAGCCGCTGGCTGCCGGATAGCCCGATATGTCTTGACACCCTTTGGCATATCGCATATGAGTCTAATCGGAAATCCGGCGAGGTGCATTCGCTCAATAGGGAATCCCGTGAAAATCGGGAGCGGTCCCGCCGCTGTGACCCCGCTCCGGTGAAGACCACCGGAGAACTCTTTCGGCCTGATTAACCACTGTTTCGTTTTAGCGGAATGGGAAGGTTGCCGGATGAGCGGGGAAGCCAGAAGACCTGCCTTGCTGCGATGGCCGTGCCCCCTGCGGACACAGGTGCGGCGGTCGAAAGACAAAGGGCCAAGTAAACTGGGTGCAACCCTTCAGGCATCATGCCTGAAGGGTTTTTTGTTTCAAAAGAGAACCGAAAGACGAGAATATGAAGCGTTTCAAGATCGCCGCGGCCATGGTAACCGGCCTTCTGTTGCTTCTCACTGCGGCAGGGACTTCCGCAGGCACCCACGAGAAATCTCGCCCCGTCAAGAAAGGCATTCTGCTGGTCGCATTCGGGACCAGTGTGCCCGAGGCCCGCAGGGCCTATGCCAACATCGAACGGATGATGAAAGCGGCCTTCCCCGATGTCCCCATACGCTGGGCCTACACCTCCTCCATGATCCGCAGCAAGCTGGCTAAACAGGGGCAGTCGCTCGATTCCATGGAGACGGCCCTGGCGAAGATGAGAGACGAGGGCTTCACGCACGTCGGGGTCCAATCCCTGCACATGATTGCCGGCTGGGAATTCCAAGAACTCCAGCAAAATGCTGGCGCCTTCGGCGCCATGGCTGGCGGCTTTGACCGGATATCGGTCGGCGGGCCGTTGCTGGCCTCGCAGGAGGATTTCACGAAAGTGACCGAGGCCCTGATGAAAAACCTCCCGCCAGCCCGCAAGCCCGCCGAGGCGGTCGTGTTCATGGGCCACGGGACCTCGCATTCGAGCAACGCCAGCTACTCGGCGCTGATGTATTATCTTCAACGCAGAGACCCCCTGGTATTCATGGGAACGGTGGAGGAAAGCCCGACGATCGAGGAAATCAAGCAGATGCTCACCGCTCGCCAGGTCAAAACCGCCTATGTGATGCCGTTCATGGCGGTTGCGGGCGATCACGCCGCCAATGATTTGGCTGGAGCAGAAGATGCCTCCTGGAAAAGCATCTTAACCCGCGCCGGAATCAAATGCATTCCGGTGCTGAAGGGCTCGGCGGAGTTCGATGACATCACCGCCATCTGGGTCGACCATTTGAAAGAGGCCCTGTCGCGGTGGGAAGCCAAGCCCTGAGACCTGCTGTCTATGGCCGATTCAACGCGCCAACCTGACTTTACCCGCAGACCGCGGGGCGGCACGGCATTTCAAATGGCTGCCTTGACGGCCCTGTTTATCGGTGCACTCATTTTTTCAACGGGCATGGGCTTCATCCGGATCCCGGCTCCGGCCGTGGTGAAGATCATATTGACCAAGCTCACCGGCCACGCGGAGCTGATCGCGGGCATGGACGAGATCTTTCCGGTGGTCGTGCTGGACGTGCGTCTGCCGCGCATCCTGACGGCGGCCCTGGTAGGCGGCGGGCTGGCCATGTGCGGGGTGGTCTTCCAGGGCATCCTCCTGAACCCCTTGGCCGACCCTTACACCCTGGGAGTTTCGGCCGGAGCCGCTTTCGGCGCGTCCCTCGCCATCCTGATGAACGTCGCCGCCCTGGGGGTGCACTCGGTGCCGCTGTTTGCGTTCCTCGGGGCTGCGGCCACCCTTGCTGCCGTAGTCTACCTGTCCTCCGCCAGCGGAGGGCTTTCCTCCAACAACCTGATCCTCTCCGGCATCATCGTGGCGGCCATCCTGTCGGCGGGCATCAGCTTTCTCAAGTACGTTGCGGACGAACAGGTGGCGGTCATCATCTTCTGGCTCATGGGAAGCTTCGCCTCGAAGACCTGGGCCGACGTCACGCTGACCTTGGTCGCCATCGGCGGAGGGCTGGCCGTTTTCCTGTATTTTGCCCGGGAACTGAACCTGATGGCCCTGGGCAGCCAAGTGGCCTCCTCGCTCGGCGTGGACACGCGGCGGGTTACGCTGCTGCTGTTGTCGGCAGCCTCGCTGGTGGCCGCCGTGTGCGTTTCGGTGTCGGGGATCATCGGCTTTGTCGGGCTGCTGGTCCCCCATATCATGCGCCTGGCGACTGGACCCGACAATCGGCGGCTGATACCGGCAAGCCTGCTGGCCGGGGCGCTGTTGCTGCTGTGCGCGGACACCCTGACGCGCGCAGTCCTTCCGGCAGAGATTCCCATCGGTGTCCTCACGGCGCTGATCGGAGGGCCGTTTTTCTGCTACGTGTTCCGCCGGCAGTCGGCCGGGAGAGCCTGGTGACCATGAGCTTCGAGCTGCAAAGCGTCGGTTTCTCCTTTGACGGCAAAACGGTCATCGACGCAGTCTCGCTCAGCCTGGCATCCGGGAGATTCTACGGAGTCGTGGGGCCCAACGGCTGCGGCAAAACCACCCTGGTCGATCTGCTCTGCCGCTTTCGAATGCCCCAGCACGGGCAGATTTTCTATGACGGCCGTCCGCTGTCGGTCTATTCGAAACGGAGGCTGGCTCTTGAGATTTCCCTGGTGCCGCAGAACTTTTACATCAACTTCCCATTCCGGGTATGGGATGTGGTGATGATGGGTCGCTACCCCTACATCCCGAGGTTCGGCCGGCCTTCGGCCCGGGACATGGGGGTCGTCGCAGCCGCCATGGAAGCGGCCGATATCGCCGCCATGTCGGAGCGTCTCATCACCGAGCTGAGCGGTGGGGAAAGACAGCGGGTGGTGTTTGCGCGAGCCCTGGCCCAGGACACCCCGGTGCTGATCCTGGATGAGGCCACTTCGAACCTCGACGTCGGCCACGCGATCCGGCTGCTGGGCCTGGCCGCCGGAAGGGTTCGCCAGCAATCCAAAACCGTGCTAGCCGTATTCCAGGATATCAACCAGGCCGCAGCCTACTGCGACCACGTGATCTTCATGTCCCGGGGGAGGATCGCCGCCCACGGCGACACCCGCGAGGTGCTGACCCCGGACACCCTCCGGAGCGTATTCGACGTGGACGCCAAGGTGTACCATGACGACTACTCCAATTCGCTCCAGGTGGTATTTAAGAAATAAGGGGGCAAGGGTTCAGGCAAATGACAGTGAAGACCAAAACGGCATCTGCCATCCTATTGATCCTTGCGTGTGGAACTCTCAGCACCGCCAATGTCTGGGCCGCAGATTTCGGCATCGAGGGCGGGCAGGTTGCCTTCGACCAGTCCGGACACCGAATTTCAGTGGACAAGCCCTTCACCCGGATCATTTCCCTTTACGGCGCGCACACCGAGAACCTGTTCGCCCTGGGGTACGGCGGGCGGGTGATCGGCGTTTCACCGCACGAGGATTATCCGCCGGAGGCCGCGCACAAGCCGGCCTTCTCGTACCATGACGACCCCGAAAAATTCCTGGCTGCGCGGCCGGATCTGGTTCTCGTCCGGCCCATGATCGACCGGGGTTATCCCCAGCTCGTGCAGCGACTTGAAAAAAGCGGCATCCGTGTAGTCTCGCTGCAACCCGGCACTGTCTATGAAATGTATGCCTATTGGGAGATTCTGGGGCTCCTGACTGGCCGCGGCCCGCAGGCCGCCGGAATGGTCATGCGTTTCAAGCAGGCTGTCGCCGATCTGAAAGCGCTCACGGCTGCAGTCAACCCCCGCAAAGGGGTCTACTTCGAGGCCATCCACGACAAGATGAAAACGTTTTCCCCGGACTCGATGGCGGTGTTTGCCCTCGAGGCAGCCGGGGGGCGGAATGTCGCGGCGGACGCCCAACCCGTGCGGGACACCAACATTGCCGCCTACGGCAAGGAACGCATATTGGCCCGGGCCGCCGACATCGATGTCTACCTGGCCCAGTCCGGCACCATGAACCCGGGAAGCATCGACCGCATCCGGTCTGAAAGCGGGTTTCAAGCCATCCGGGCGGTGAAGACCGGGCAGGTTTACATCATTGACGAACGGCTCGTATCGCGGCCGACGTTGCGGCTGCTGGACGGCATATTTGAAATCGGCCGGGTTCTTTACCCCGATATTTTTACGGAAAAAGCCCGCGAAATCATAAATCGAGCCAAAAATTAAGCGGCTGTGGCTGAGGTTTGTAAGAGCCAATTACCGCTGAATTATTGTACCGGCAATTAAATATGCCGACTTCCAGCACATGCCGAACAGGCGGAGTGGGGTGCCCGCCGCGGCGAGCCGCAACCAATTCTTCAAGAGACGCTGCCACGCCCCCCAGCCGTCTAAAGGGTACCGACGGCAGGCAGAGACGGCCGGCGGCTCCGTGGGGGACGGTTCTCCGGGGCTGTCCGGATAAGTATTCAGCGGGCTGGCTGCCGTACGCAGGTTCGATGAGCGCATGGCTGCGGCTCGCCGCGGCGGGCACCCCACTCCGCCTGAAACCGAACATGGACGGGTACATTTAATTGCCGGTGCAATAAGGAGGATTTATCCAAGGCATCGTCATAGCAGGCACTCACAGCGGGTGCGGCAAAACGACCGTCAGTCTCGGACTGATGGCGGCTCTGGTCCGGCGCGGCCTGCGGATTGCGCCGTTCAAGGTCGGACCGGACTTCATCGACCCCGGCCACCACAGCCGGGTCGCCGGTGTCCCCAGCCGCAATCTGGACGGCTGGATGCTGTCGCGGGAGTATAATCGCCTTACGTTTTTAAAAGCGGCCGGGAACTCGGATGTCGCCGTCGTTGAAGGCGTGATGGGGTTGTTCGACGGCTACGACGGCAAGACCGAGGCCGGCTCCACCGCTCAAATCGCTAAGTGGCTGGGGCTGCCGGTAGTCCTGGTGGTGGATGTACGCTGCATGGCCCGCAGCGCGGCCGCTCTGGTTCAGGGTTTTGAGAATTTCGACCCGGACCTGCGGTTCGCCGGCGCAGTCTTCAACCACATGGGCAGCCCTCGCCACATGGAATACCTTCGGGAGGCCCTGGAGGGCGCCGTGCGGATGCCCTGCCTGGGGGGAATTCTGCGCGATGAAGCCCTGGTCATCCCCGAAAGGCACCTGGGACTGGTCACCCCTGAGGACCACCCCCTGGATAATCAAAGCATCGCCAGGTTGGCGGATCTTGTCGAGCACGGGTTGGATTTAAGCAAGCTGATAGCGGGGCTTCAGGACATCGCCGGGCCGACTCCTCAGAAAGCAGAGGGACCTGCCGTGCCGGCCCACCCGGTCAGAATAGGCGTAGCCCGGGACAACGCCTTCTGCTTCTATTATCCCGACAATCTCGAGCTTCTCGAGGGCTGCGGCGCGGATCTGGTGTTTTTTTCACCGATGCAAGACCAGTTTCTACCCCCTGGCCTCGACGGAATTTACCTCGGAGGAGGGTATCCGGAACTGTTTGCAGGCACACTGGCCGCAAATGAGTCGATGCGCCGGCAGATTCTTGAGCACAGCACGGCCGGCCTGCCGATTTATGCGGAATGCGGCGGGTTCATGTATCTCTGCAACGAACTGCAGGACCACCAGGGCCGGTTGTTTCCGATGGCCGGCTGCTTTCCGTTCAAAACACGCATGCTGCAGCGTCTGAAGGCGTTGGGCTACCGCGAGGTGCGGTTGTCCCGCGACAGCATCATCGGTTCCCGCGATATGGTCATCCGCGGGCACGAGTTTCATTATTCCGAAATGATGCAAGCCCCATCCAGCATGGAAACCGTTTACCGGATCGCCGACCGGGGAGGAGAGCAAAGACCGCTGGAGGGGTACGCAAGCCGCAGGACCCTGGGCAGTTACATTCACTTGCATTTCGGAAGTGCACCGCAGGCGGCGGAAGCCCTGGTCGAATCCTGCCGAACCTATCGCGCCGAAAGGACCCGGAACGCATGAGACCATTGGAGATAGAATTGGAGAGTTTTCGGATCATCGACCGAGAAGCCGGGCCGCACGATTATTCGCCGCAGGAGTGGCAGATCGTTCGCCGCATGATCCACACCTCGGCGGATTTCGACTACCTGAGAACGGTCCGCTTCCACCCCAGGGCCATCTCGATGGGGTTGGAGGCCCTGCACGCAGGCAAAACCATCATCACCGACACCCACATGGCGGCCAGTGGCATCCGCAAGGCGGAGCTCAAGCAGTTCGGCGTGGCGGTGAACTGTTACATGGACGACCCCGGCGTGCACGCCGTGGCCCGAGGCAAGGGCTGCACCCGGGCCGAGGCAGCCGTGGACGCGGCGGTTGCGGAAATGCCGGACGGCATCTATGTGATCGGCAATGCCCCCACGGCGCTGCTGCGCCTGATCGAATGCATGCGTTCGGATCAGGCCCGGCCGGCGCTGATCGTGGGGCTTCCGGTCGGTTTCGTGAACGCCGCTGAGTCCAAGGCCGCTCTGGCCGAGTTGGATCATCCTTACATCACCAATACCGGCCGCAAAGGAGGATCCAACGTGGCAGCGGCCGTGGTGAATGCGCTGATCCTGCTGGCCGTTGAAAAAGAGGTATGAGTAATGAGTTATGAGTGACGAGTGGGAAAACCAGGGGGCCAAAACACTTAGGGAGGCCATTTCTTCAGCTCATCACTCATCACTCGTAACTCGCAGTATAGGAGAGTGCCAGTTGGGTTAAGATTTTTAAAGGAATATCGACGATGAAGCCAAAATTTGGAACTTTATACGGCATCGGCGTCGGGCCCGGGGACCCGGACCTGATCACCCTCAAAGCCACCAAGGTGCTGAGGCGGGTTGACATCGTGTTTGCGGCGGCCTCCACCAAGAACCACCACAGTCTTGCCATGAGCATCGCCCGGCCGCACATCCCGGATGCCACGCCCGTAGAATTGCTGCGCTTTCCCATGACGCGGGACAGATCAGAGACCCGCCGGGCGTGGGAAGCCAACGCGCAACGCATCGTCGGCGAGCTCACGGCCGGCCGCGATGCCGCGTTCCTGACACTGGGGGATTCCCTGACCTACTCCACATTCGGCTACCTGATGGCCTATGTTAGAGCCGCCGCGCCTTCCGTGAAGATCCTGACGGTGCCCGGCATCACCTCCTACCAGGCGGCCGCCTCTCGTCTGAACACGACGCTGGTCGAAGGCGAAGGATCGCTCATGGTCGTCTCGGGGGCCACGGGCGGAGACCGCCTGCGTTCGCTCGCGGAAAAACCGGAAACCGTTGTGTTTCTCAAAGCCTACCGCAACCTGGAAGACATCTGCTCGGCCCTCGACGAAAGCGGGCAGTATCCGTACTGCGTCGCGGTGAAGAACTGCGGGCACCCGACCGAGGAAATCGTGAAAGACCTGGATGAACTGTGCCGGCAGAAACCGGACTACTGGACGCTCATCATCGCCAAGAAGAATGCTTCCCATGAGCCGGACTCGGAATAAACGCAGCGCCAGCCGCCTGCTGGTTTCGCTGGGCGTGTCGGCGGCCATCCTCCTGGGCGGCATGCATTTCTCCGAGACGCTGACGGCCCACCAGCTGGCCTCCCGGTTGCTCTGGCCGCTGGTGCAGCTGATGGTCACCATTGCGACCGGGCTGGTGGCCGGCCAGGTCATCGAAGCCACCGGGTGGACGCGCAGCCTCTCGATCCTCGCCCGGCCCCTCTTCCGCTTCGGAAGGCTGGGGGACCGCTGCGGCGCCGCCTTCACGGCTGCCTTTGTTTCCGGAGTGGCCTCCAATGCGATGCTGCAAGGGTTCTACCAGGAAAGCAAGATCACCCGGCAGCAGCTCTATCTGGCCAATTTCGTCAACCAGCTCCCGGCGTTTTTTCTGCACCTGCCGACCACGTTTTTCACGGTCGTCTCCATGACCCGGGCCGCCGGCATTCTGTATTTCGGACTGACCTTTGCAGCCGCCCTGCTGCGGACGTTGGCGTTTCTCGCGTACGGTCGCTGGCGGCTGCCGCCGGAGCCTCGCGAGATCCCCCCGGCACCCGCAGAGGCGGTTGAGCAGGCAACCTCCAGGCCCAGGAAGGTGTGGCAGGCTCTTCTGGATCGGATACCGGCCAGCCTCGTGCGGATCGGTATCTTCGTGGTCCCCGTCTACGCCGCCGTGTTCGTTTTGAACCAGCTGGGCATTTTCAACCTGACCCGGGACTGGCTGACGGGCGCAGTGGTGACGGCGTTCGTCCCGATGGAATCCCTGTCGCTGGTGGTGCTGAGCTTTGTAGCGGAGTTCACCTCGGGGTTTGCCGCGGCGGGCGCACTGATGGACGCCGGCATGCTCACCGTGAAGCAGACGGTCCTGGCGCTCTTGATCGGCAATGTGCTGGCGTTTCCCCTTCGCGCCCTGCGCCACCAGCTGCCGCATTACATGGGGATCTATGCGCCGCGGGTCGGGGCAGAGCTTCTGGTTTTAGGGCAGGTGTTTCGTGTAGCCAGCATCATTATGGTCGGATGGGTGTTTTACGTGATGTTCTGAGGAAGCGATACAGCATAAGGGTTTTCGCGATCCTGGATAGGGGATGAAGGCAAGACCGAATCGTCCTGGGCCTTCCCGGGCCCCGCATCCGGTATCCCGTATCATGAACCAGTGAGCATGCCGAAAAAATTGCGCCAGGGTTTCACCACCGGAACCGCCGCGGCAGCTGCCGCCAAAGGGGCCGTGGTGTGTCTGCTGCAAGCATCTCCGCCCCGGCTGGTGTCCGTCGAGTTGCTGACCGGTGACCGCATCTCCATCCCGATCCACGGCTGCTGCCGGGGTGAAGACGGGAGCGCCGCCTGTACGGTCATTAAGGACGCCGGCGACGACCCGGACGTCACCCACGGCGCTGAGATCGGGGCGCGCGCCCGGATCCTTCAATCCCGCAGCCCCGGCGCAGAGCCGTCTGCGGTTCTCATCTCCGGCGGCGAGGGTGTGGGGCGAATCACCAAGCCGGGGCTCGAGCTGCCGCCGGGCGAACCGGCCATCAACCCGGGACCGCGCCGCATGATCACCCGGGCGGTCGAAGAGGTGCTGGCGGCGCACGGAACCCAGGGCTTGGTTGCGGTGGAAATATTTGTACCCCGAGGGGTGGACATCGCCCGGAAGACGCTGAACGCACGGCTCGGCATCCTGGGCGGCATCTCCATACTAGGGACCACCGGCATCGTGCGGCCGATGTCTCACCAAGCCTTCATGGCGACCATCGAAGCCGGTTTGTCCGTGGCCAGAGCCTGCGGCCTGAATCGGGTGGTCTTGACCACCGGCCGGCGCAGCGAACGCTTCGCCCAGGCTTGCTGGCCGGATCTGCCCGAAGAATCCTTCGTCCAGATCGGCGACTTCTTCCAGGAAAGCCTCACGAGGTGCGTCGCCAAGGGCTTTGCCGGCGCCACTTTAGCGGTTTTTTTCGGCAAGGGCCTGAAGATGGCCCAAGGTGCGCCGCATACCCATGCGGCACGCTCGAGGTTGAGCCTGGACGATCTGGCCGATAGGGCCTTACACCAAAGCGGCGATCCGGAACTGGCGGAGAGGATTAGAGCCTGTAATACGGCCCGACAGGCCTTGGGTTATCTTCATCCCGGCCACCTGGACGTCATTGCGGAGGTCGGCCGGCGGATCATAGCCGCTGCAGGACAATTCACCGGTCCGGGATTGAAGATCCGGAGCGTCATTTTCGATTATGAGGGGAAGATGGTATTTGATTCAGAAAAAGAGTTTTAAGTTTTATGTGTTACCTTTTAAGAAAAACAAGGTTTGCAGACTGATACTCGCGAAGACCGAATGGCCCCAATTTTTTGCTTAACACTTAAACTTAACACCTAACACGGTTATTATGCTTCCAATCCAAATCATCGGTATGGGCTCAGGGCCTGACGATCTAACCTCGAAGCATCGCAAAATCATCGACCGGGCGGATGTGCTCGTCGGCGGCCGGCGACTTCTCGGCTTTTTTCCGGATTCCCCTGCCGAAAAAAAGGTCATCGGCAGGGATCTGAACGAGGTGTTCGCCTTCATCCGGCGACGAATGGGACGAAAGTCCGTGGTGGTACTGGCCTCCGGAGACCCGCTGTTTTTCGGCATCGGCGCGAGGCTGGTCGCGGCCTTCGGCCCGGACCGGGTGACGATCCATCCGAACGTGTCCTCTGTCGCGGCCGCCTGCGCCCGCATCAAGGAACCGTGGGGTGGCATCCAGGTATTCAGCCTGCACGGCCGGAGATATGAGGGAGAACTGCTGAGAACGCTGGAAACCAAGAATAAAGCTGCGGTACTGACGGACCCGGAG
>JBLMXM010000100.1:0-8441 GCA_050257775.1 Hyphomicrobiales bacterium | reverse complement strand
AAAGCATCCGGGACGAGGTCTGCCCAGCCATAGGGCCGCCTGAAGGGGTCTGTTTTTCCCACCCCTACCAGGTCAATGCCGACCTATTCGTCGCCCTGTTCCGGCGGCGGCAATTTCGAGTCGATCCGGCGCAGGAGTTCCTCGATCTCCTTCAGGTGGTCGATCACGGTATCGGGGTCGCCGGTGCGCGAGTGCGGATTGCCCGCGTGGCCGCCGATACTGCGGGAGATTTCGTCCAGCCGCACCCCCAGAGTGACGATGAAATAAAGCAGCAGCATGAATCCGAGACGCCACTCTCCCCAGCCCCAGATCTGCCAACCCAAGATCACCACCACCAGGAAAATCAGGCTCGTGACGGTGTAAGGATGCCTTGAAACCCACTGCTTGGTTGAATTCCTCATGAATCGTGCAATTACCTTTCAGCCGAGCCGCCGACTTGCCCGGTCGGCTAGCCTCGCTCTTCGTCCCGCAAGAGCCGGCGCATTACCTTGCCGACGTTGGACATCGGCAGGATGCTCCGGAATTCGACGTACTTGGGTCTCTTGTAGCCAGCCATGCGCTCCTTGCAGAAGGCCATGATCTCCTCGACGGTCGCCGTTTCGCCGGGTTTGAGTTGGATGAAGGCCTTCACTGCCTCTCCGCTCTTGGCATCCGGCACCCCCACCACCGCCGCAAGGGCCACCTTGGGATGTTGGAAGAGAATGTCTTCCACCTCCCGAGGGTACACGTTGAAACCGCCCACCAGGACCATGTCCTTCTTACGGTCCGTAATGTGGATATAGCCCTCGTCGTCGATGTGCCCGATGTCTCCGGTGAGAAAGTAGCGCCTGCCCTCGATCTGGCGGAAGGCCTTCCGGTTTTCCCCCGGCTTATTCCAATAGCCCTTCATGACCTGAGGGCCGCAAACGGCGATTTCCCCGTCTTGACCCAGGGGCAGCTTCTGCAGGCCGCTCACCAGATCCACCACCTTGACGTCGGTGCCCGGGATGGGGAATCCAATGCTGCCGATCTTGCGCAGCCTCGTGTTGCTGGGATTGACGCTGACCACCGGCGCGGTCTCGCTGAGACCGTAGCCCTCGAAGATGACAGCGCCGGTTTTCTCTTCGAAGCGCCGGCAGACCTCCGGGGGCAGGGGCGCGCCGCCCGAGAAACATCCCATGAGAGAGGTCAGATCGTATTTTTCCAGATGCGGATGGTTGGTGAAGGCCATGAATATGGTCGGGACCGCCGGCATGACGGTGGGTCGGTGTTTCTGGACGATCTTGAGCACCTCGGTGAACGGCGGATGGCCGGCTCGAGGATCGGGGACACAAATCAGCCGGCTGGCGCTGATGCAGGCGCAAAGCATGGCGCAGGTCATGCCGAAAATGTGATACCAAGGCAGGACCCCGAGATAGGTGTGGAAGGCTTTGCGCTGCGCCTCGGGGGGCGCGCCCGGCTCATGCACCAGCTGGATCCACTGATTAATGCAGGCGAGGTCGTAGGTGAAATTGACGTGGGTCAGGCAGGCCCCCTTGGGGATCCCCGTGGTTCCGCCCGTGTACAGAATGAGCGCCAGATCCGTCGAGGGGTCGATGTGGATCTTCGGCGGTTCGGGTTTGGCTGCCTTGAGCACGTCATCGAAAAACAAATGGCCGGGCTGGTAGGACTCGGCCTTAGGGATCCTGCCCAGGAGACCCCCGATGATGCCCTTCAGTTTGGGCAGGTAGGACCTGACCCCGCAGATCACCACGGTCTCGACAGCTGTCCCTTCAATCGACTTGACGGCTGTCGCGTAAAGGCTCCGGTGGTCCATGCAAAAAAGGGCACGGGCGCCGCAGTCCTTGAGCTGGTGCTGAAGCTCCTGGGCCTTGTAAAGGGGGTTGCAGGTAACTCCGACCGCTCCGGCCTTGAGAATGCCGAAAAAAATCGGCGGATAATGCGGCAGGTTGGGCAGGAATATGGCTACGCGGTCGCCTTGACGAATGCCGCGGCCGGCCAGGAAATTGGCGATCCGGTCGGCAGCGTCCTTGACCTGAGCATACGTCCGTGTCGCGTCGCTGAAAAGGGTGTAAACCCGATGCGGGAACTCTCGAACCGTTTCGTCCAGGATGGAGAAAAGCGGCTTGTCGTACCCTGCCATCTCGCGGGGAACGCCATCCGGCCAATGGGGGGTAAGCCAGCCTGGTGCCGACATGTCAGCCTCTTTCGGCGACGGTATGGGAAGCAGCGAAGCCGCTGAATGAAGATGGGGGAATATAGAAAAACCGCCGTGGCGTGTCAAACGGCGCAGGACTCGATCGCGCGCTCAATGGGTAAGGATCTTCGTTCTGTCTCAAAGATCGTCTCGAACAAGGCCACCCCCAATAGATGACTTCGTGAGAAGGCCAAGTTCAAGGCGCGCGAATCTCGTGGCGCGAGGCGTACGTTAGGTACGCCGCAGCCCCGACGAGATGAGGCGCAACGCCGAAATTGGCCTTCTCACGAAGTCATCAAAGGTAGGCAGCGAATTCGGTGGTGATAACCCGGTACAACTCCTCCCCGACGGCAATTCCCAGATCGATGAAAGCTGGCCCGTATTTCCGGCCGGTCGGGGTGCGAAAGCTGGATTTGATGCGGGCCAGGCTCTTCATGCCCGCGGGATAGAGATTGACAAAGTCCCGCAGCGTCGGCTGTCGGAAGGCCGCCATGGCCCACAAGGTGTCTGTGAAGTTATCCGGGCCCCAGCGAAATTTGTCTGCATCGTACAGGCAGTCGGAAACCAGGGCACCCTCACGGGTGTTGACGCTCACCGTCTCCTTGAAAGCCTCATGATTGCGGATGGCGATGCAGATGTCTTCTTTCTCGTCGGCACCAAGCGGGTGCGACGCGAGCAATTCCGCCGCAAGCGAAGCCCCCTGCTCGGCGTGGTTGCTCTGTTTGCGTTGGATGTCGTGCAGCAGGCTGGCGCAGTGCACGATACAGATCCGCCGTTTCAGATATCTGCCTCTATAGCCGGCCGCTCCGCCTTCAATGTGGGTCAGCGCCCCCGCGTCCAGGGCGACGCGGGTGGCGTGCTGGATACCGTGGCCGAAGTCGTCCTGGAGGCGGGCGATCACCTCGCGCCGCAGGCGGACAACAAGTGGGGCAGTCTCAAAAACCTTTCGCGACACCTCCAACGCCGCTGCCTCGTCACGGTAAAAATCAACGGAAGGGAACCGGGCAACGATCTGCCGCGCCCGCTCACGGAGCTGTGCGTAAAGGGATAGGATATCGGTCATCGGAGATTCGGGAAAAGGGTGAAGAAATAGATGTGCCGACTGCGCTAGGCGAAATCGGCACAACTAAGGGGAACTATAGTGGAAAAAAAATCAACTTTCAATCAGGCGGAACGGTTGACCGCAGACTTTCCAGCTCTCGCCTTCCTTGACCACGCTCAGAGTCGCCTCAACCGGATGCGTTTCGCCGACGAAGAACCACCGGGCCACGATTCCGAACACGGGGTTGATGGCGCGACGGCGTTCGCCCTTGAGTTTGACTTCGGCCGTGTTGGGATCCTTCCAGGTGGTCTGAGTGTGGATATGATAGAGGCCCTGCTTCATGTAGTCGAACCGATACCCCAGAGAGAGGGCCTCCTGGTTGACGCGCTCCAGATAGCTCGCCACCACGGCGTCCGGGGAATCCTGGGAAATCTGCTTGCAGAGCCGGTTGGCCATGGACGGGTTCAGCCAGAAATAGGCCTCGGCGAATTCCACGGCGGCCTTCTCCGGGGCGTCCCGCTGGTCGGCGACGGCCAGGAACACCTGGAGGATCAACGCCAACATGATGACTGAGGTGAACGTCAAAAACTTGCTGCCGCTGTCCATTGCAGCCTTTCTCCTTTTGGCCAGGGGTGGAGTTCAGGGGGGTTCGATAAGGTGGCCGCATAACATGGTTTGTGAGGCAAGACAAGATTTTTTTACTGGCCGGGGTTCATCGCACCATGCAGGTTTGAACCCAGGGCTCGGCGATGCGTTTCAGCTGACTCATTTCCTCAAACGAACAGGCGGGATCATTTCCATTGAAAAATTCAGGATGCAGGATGACATTTTCCCGGAACGGCTGCAGGGCGTATCGGCGGCAGCCCTGTATGAGCCGCGCGATCCCCTCGATAGCGCCAGGGGTGACCAGCGGCTTCACGCAGGTGGTCCGGAATTCGTAGTCGAGACCCGATTCCATGATCAGCTGCAGACTGGCCAGAAGCGCGGAGCAGTCCAATCCGCTGGTGATGCAACCCTCGTAACGCTGCGGATCCGTCTTGATGTCCATGGCCAGGTAATCCACCAGGCGCGCCCGGATGAGCCGCCCGAGCATGTGCGGCCGGCTGCCGTTGGTGTCCAGCTTCACGGGATAGCCTAGGCTCTTGACCTGCAGACAGAGATCCGGCAGGTCCGGATGCAGGGTCGGCTCTCCGCCCGAGATGACAACCCCGTCCAGAAACCCGCGCCGCTCCTCGAGGAACCTGAGCACATCCCCCAGCGCGACCCGCTCGGGTCGGCTGCCCGGTTCGCCGGTCAGTTGGGGGTTGTGGCAATACGGACAGTCGAAGTTGCACCCGGCCAGGAAAACGACGCAACTGACCTTGCCCGGGTAGTCGATGAACGAGTGTTTCTGGATGCCGCCGATGTACATGGGTACACCGCTTAAATGAGTTGGCCGGTTGGCCCATTGCGTCTGATTCGGCCTGGAGCCGGGGGCACAGGGCATGGGGTCCAAAAACCCCTGCTCCTATCTATGCCCCATACCCTATTCCGTATGCGCTTTTGCCTTTGCCATGTCAGGATGCGATCTTAACGCTTTTCCGGTCCGCAAACTCCGCCTGCTTGCCGCTGTTCCATTGCTTCACCGGCCGAAGATACCCCACCACCCGGGAGTAGACTTCCGTGGGCTCACTGCAGCGGCTGCAACGGGGCTGCTCCCCTTCCAGATAGCCGTGGGTTGGGCAGATGCTGAAGGTCGGCGTGAGGGTGAAGTAGGGCAGGCGATGACGGGAGGCGATCTTCCGCACCAGGCTCCGGATAACGGCGGTATCCTGGACCTGCTCACCCAGGAAGATGTGCAGGACCGTGCCGCCGGTGTACTTGGATTGCAGCTCATCTTGCAGCTTCAGGGTCTGGAACAGGTCGTCGGTGAAACCGACCGGCAGTTGGCTGGAGTTGGTGTAGTAGGGGGCGGCGCCCCGCTGGCGCACATCCGATGCGTTGGCGCAGAGGATATCGGGGTAGCGCTTCTGGTCGAGCATGGCCAGCCGATAGGAAGTGCCCTCTCCCGGGGTCGCTTCCAGGTTGAACAGGCTCCCGCCATCTTCCTGGAGACCGGCGATGGCGTCCCGCAGAAAATCCATGACCCGTAGGGCGAACTGTTGGCCCTGATCCGTTGTGAGATCGTTGCCGAGGAAGTTCAGGCAAGCTTCGTTCATGCCGATGATGCCGATGGTGGAAAAGTGGTTCTTCCAATAAATCCCAGTGCTTTTCTTGATCTCCCGCAAGTAGAACTGGGAGTACGGGTAAAGGTTCTTATCGGTAAACTGCTCAAGGACCTTGCGCTTGATGTTCAGGCTTTCTGCGGCCAGCCGAACCTGCCGGCCGAGCCGGGCGAAGAAATCCGACTCGCTGTCGCTGAGGTAGCCGATGCGCGGCAGGTTGAGCGTCACCACCCCGATCGAGCCGGTGAGGGGGTTGGCGCCGAAAAGCCCTCCGCCGCGCTTGAGCAGCTCCCGGTTGTCAAGCCTCAGACGGCAGCACATGGAGCGAGCATCCTCCGGCGACATGTCGGAATTGATGAAATTGGAGAAATACGGGATCCCGTATTTCCCGGTCATGCGCCACAGGGGCTCGAGATTGGGGTTGTCCCAGTCGAAATCCGCCGTGAGGTTGTAAGTCGGTATCGGGAAGGTAAACACCCGCCCCTTGGCGTCCCCCTCCATCATGACTTCGGCGAAGGCCCGGTTGAGGGCGTCCATCTCCGGCTGAAACTCGCCGTAGGTCTCCGGCCGCTCCACGCCGCCTACCACCACAGGCGCATGTTTCAGGATGGAGGGCGGGTTGAGATCGAGGGTGATGTTGGTGAAGGGGGTTTGAAACCCGACCCGGGTCGGGATGTTGATGTTGAAGATGAACTCCTGCAGGGCCTGCTTGACCTCAGGATAGGCCAGGCGGTCATAGCGCACGAACGGCGCCAGAAGCGTGTCGAAATTGGATATGGCCTGGGCGCCGGCCGCCTCGCCCTGCAGGGTGTAAAAGAAGTTGACGATCTGTCCAAGGGCGCTGCGCAGATGCTTGGGAGGCGAGCTTTCCACCTTGCCCTCCACCCCTTTGAACCCCTGGCGCAGGAGGTCCATCAGGTCCCAGCCCACGCAGTAGACTGACAGCAGGTTGAGGTCGTGAATATGAATATCGCCATCCGCGTGCGCCCGGCGGATCTCGGGCGGATAAATGCTGTTCAGCCAGTATTCGGAAGTCACGTCGGAGGATATGTAGTTGTTGAGTCCCTGCAGGGAGTAGCTCATGTTGCTGTTTTCACGGATTTTCCAATCAAGCTTCTCGATGTAGTGGTTCACCAGATCGACGTTGGCCTTGGTGGCGATTTTGCGGATCTGGGCATGCTGTTCGCGATAGAGGATGTAAGCCTTGGCCGTCTTGTAGAAAGGCGAGTCCAGCAGCACGCGCTCGACAATGTCCTGGATCTCCTCCACCTTGGGGGTAGGCCCCAGCCGCAGATCATGCGCCAGGGTCAGAACTCGCAAGGTCAGCTTCTTGGCCTCCCGCTCGCTGAACTCGCCGGTGGCGTTTCCTGCCTTGGCAATGGCGGCGGTAATTTTCGATGAATCGAACTCAACGATCCTTCCATCGCGTTTCTCTATTTGTTCGAACACGGGGCCACTCCTGCGGTTTGTTCAGGTCAGGAATTGCGCACCGCCTCCGTCGGGTCAGGCCGATTTCGAAGGGCCCGAAGAGGGGGGCATGCGTGTGTTTCATTTCTCAGCTTCGTTTCAGGCGAGGGCGTCCAGGTGAGGGCCGTTCTTCCAATCTTGAATCAATTTTACACAATATGTTGATGGAAGTCAAGAAATTCGTACAACATATAGTGATTATTAAAAATTTTGGCTGAACCGCCAAAATTCTGATCACGGGGCCACCAGGATGTAGTCTGCGATCGACGGATCCGGCTCTTCTTCTGCGGAGGCTTGGTAGATGGTGCGGTAGGGAAAGTGATTGCGCTTGAAGGCGCGCTCGGGGATTCCGTATTTGAACTGGATGTGGCCGTTTCCGGCCAGCACCACCATGCGGTCTGAAAATAGGGCCTTGGCGATGGACTCGGCCATCACGTCTTCCCAGACGCACTGGGCCAGGTAGAAGTCTTCAAAACGCACATTGCCCTTGAAATCGTGGCTGGCGAAAATTTCTTGCACGAAATCGCGGTGGGCGGCGTTGGTGGTGTCCACCTCGGCCGGCAGGAATCCTTTTTCACAGGGTGAAAGGTACTCGATGCCGCCGACGCGAATTTTCGAGGGAATGCCGGCGGGCAGGTTCAACGCCACGAGCCGGATGTGTTCGGCCTTCACGTACTGGAGAATGTCGCGATAAAGCCCGAAGTCAAACCGCCAATTGGCATACCAATGGGTCCGACGCAAAAATTGGTCTTCATCCAGCAGGCCGGCCGACCAGTCGTCGAGCACGGCCTGGTAGGTGCGGTCGAACATTTCCATGCCGACCGCCAGGCGGGGGTCTTGCGCATGCAGAGCCCGGATTACGCGCAGCTGCACCTCATGGTGCGCGGCCGATGTGTGGTTCTCCCCGACGTAGACGATGCGCACGGTTTCCAGGTCGGCCTGCATGTCCTCCCATGAAACCGGCGCGCCGGTGCGGCCGGAAATGATGGTCCCCCCGGCAGGGGCTGCCTTCCTCGGTTTCGGGAGATCAGGCTTGACCGGCACGGCGCATCCTCCTATCGCCCACAAAGCCACAGCGAGTAACCCGCACAGCGCCGCTCGCCGGCCGGTCACTGTTATCTCGGCTGGGTTGTTCACGGACAGCCCCATATCCCCTGATGTCTTGCGCCTGAACTAATCGGTGTTGCCGGCCATTTTCCTCAATGGTCGGACATAACTACTGTGAGGATCTTCACCATCTGGTCGGGAGGAATGAAACCGGGTCGGTGCCCGATCACCTCACCGTTTTCACTGAGGAACCACGAATCCGGCAGACCCTTGACCCGGAAGAGGGAGGCGGCCGCCTTTTCCCGGTCCGAATCCACCCGGATGGGGATGAAATTCCGGTTGAGTGTGGCGATCACGGCCTGATCCTTGAAGGTCTTGCGCTCCATTTCAGCGCAGTAGGTGCACCAGTCCGCATAAAAATAGACAAAGACCTTCTTCTTCTCGAACCGGCTGCGCGCCATGCCGCTTTCATAGGTATGCCAGTCAATCGTATCCGATGCGGCCC
>JBLMXM010000099.1:0-12372 GCA_050257775.1 Hyphomicrobiales bacterium | reverse complement strand
CGTCGTGACGAAACCCTTTTCCTTCGAAGGCAAGAAGCGCGGTGCGATCGCCGAGCAGGGGCTGGCCGAGCTCAAGAAGGTTGTCGACACGGCGATCACCATCCCCAACGACCGTCTGCGCGCGCTGGCCTCCAAGAAGGCGACCCTGATGGAAATGTTCATGAAGGCCGACGAGATCCTGCTGCACGCGGTCAAGGGGATCACCGACCTCATCATGATGCCGGGCCTGGTCAACCTAGACTTCGCCGACGTTCGCACAACCATGTCCAAGGCCGGCATGGCTTTGATGGGGGTCGGCATCTCCTCCGGTGAAAACCGCGCGATCGAGGCGGCCGAGCGGGCGATCTGCCACCCGTTGCTGGAAGACATCTCGATTACCGGCGCCCGAGGCGTGCTCATGAACATCACGGCTTCGAGCAACATGGAGTTCGAGGAAGTCGCCGAAGCCTCCGAGCGCATCCATAAGGAGGTCGGAGACGAGGCCGAAATCTTCTGGGGGACCTCAGTGGATGAGAGCCTGGGCGACGAGATGCGGGTGACGGTCATTGCCACCGGCATCGGCGCCGAAGCCGAAGCGCTCACCGGCAGGGACGCATCGCCGGACAAGGACCGCAGAATCGTTCAGCCCCTGCGGGGCAAGGTGCGAGACGTCACCCCCGCCGACACGGAGCGGACGGACATCGTCGATCTCGACCAACCGACCTTCATCCGCAATCGCCGCGCCGCGGGCGAGTCCTCCGGCGCCTTGTACCGGGGCGTGGGACGCATGGACCTCGACGACACCGATCTCGACGTGCCGACGTTCCTGCGGCGAAAAGCCGACTGACGCCCGGCCGGCATCCCCGCACACGCGACCGAGGTTTGCCAGCTGCGTGCGCAGGGGTTATATTGACCTGCCGGCACGATGAGCCGGCCATTCCAGCGGCTTCGGACGGCAGGGTGTGAAACGCGCAAGCTCATCAACGAACCTCGCAGCGGCCGAGATCGGCGCGATCCGCAAGAACTGGCGGGGCCGGACCTGCATCGCCCTGGTCTACCCCAACCATTATCATGTGGGCATGTCCAATCTCGGGCTGCAGACCGTCTATGGCCTTCTCAACCGTATCGACGATGTGGTCTGCGAACGGGTCTTCCTGCCTGAAGCCGACGCTGCCGCCCCTGGACGCTTGGCGACCTTTGAGTCGGGCCGGCCGGTGGCCGAGGCCGACATCGTTGCCTTCTCGATCTCCTTTGAGAGCGACTACCCCCATCTGCTATCCATCCTGGATCAGGCGCGCATCCCCCTTGCCGCCGCCGAGCGGGATGAACGCCATCCCCTGGTGATCGCGGGCGGCGTCGCCTGCGGCCTGAACCCGGAGCCGATCGCCGCCTTTGTGGACTGCTTCCTGATCGGCGAGGCGGAGATGACCCTGACCGAGTTCCTTAAGGTGTTCGCCGTGGGGGCCGAGCGCAGGGAATTGCTCCGGCGGATCGCCCGCCAGGTGCCCGGGGCCTATGTGCCGGCCTGCTACCGCGTGGACTACGCGGCCGACGGCACCGTCGAGGCCTTCGTCCCCGTAGCGGATGTGCCCGAGAAGATTGCACGCCCCTATGTCCGTGACATCTCCGCCGCCCCTACCTGCAGCACCGTGGTCACGCCTCACACGGCCTTCGGCCGGTCGTTTCTGGTGGAGGTCGGCCGCGGCTGCCCCCACGGGTGCCGTTTCTGCAGCGCGGGGTTCGTCTACCGGCCACCGCGCTTTCGAAGCGCGGCATCCCTGGCGCAGACGATCGAGCAGGGGCTGGCGCAGACCGACCGGATCGGCCTGGTGGGCGCGGCGGTCTCCGATCTGCCCGGGATCGGCTCCCTTTGCCGCCAGTTCGCCGACCGGGGCATCTCCATGTCCTTCAGCTCCCTGCGCGCAGACGCGCTCTCTCCGGAGTTGATCACCGCGCTGCGCGACGCCGGGGTCAAGACCGCCACTATTGCCCCGGAAGCCGGCTCCGAACGCCTGCGGCGCGTGATCAACAAGGGCATCTCCGAAGAGGATGTGCTGAATGCCGCCACCGCCCTGGTCGGCCAGGGCATCCCCAACCTGAAGCTTTATTTCATGGTGGGGCTGCCGACCGAAACGCGGGAAGACGTGGAGGCCGTTGCAATTCTGGTCAAGCGCATCCAGCACGCGTTTCTCAAGTCCAGCCGGACCCGGCGCGCCATCGGCACCATCACCGTCAGCGTCAATTCCTTTGTCCCCAAACCGTTTACCCCGTTCCAATGGGCGGGCATGGCCGAGGTCCCCGACCTCAAAGCCAGAATCAAGCTGATCAAGGCCGAGCTCGGGCGGCTCCCCAACGTGCGGGTGCACTCCGACATCCCGCGCTGGGCCTACATCCAGGCCCTTCTGGCGCGCGGGGACCGCCGCGTGGCCGAGATGCTGCTGCGGGTGAGGGCGGCCTCCGGCAACTGGGCCCACACGCTTAAAACCGTTGCCGTCAACCCGGACTTTTACGTGCTCCGGGAACGGGGCCTGGATGAGCACCTGCCCTGGAACTTCATCGACCATCACGTCTCCAAAGCCTATCTGCAAGACGATTACCGCCGGGCCCTGCAAGGCCGGCCCGGTGTCGTCTGCCGGGTCGAGTCCTGCCGCTTGTGTGGGGTCTGCGACCCGGATCGGGCGCCCGGGGAAGCCTTGAAATCCTCCTAGCGATCTGATAAAAGTTACAATCTTTAGTTTGAAGCCGGCATAGAGTTTTCCGCGGGGCCTGGCCTGATCGCGGTTGGGCCTCCGGGAGGCTTTCAAAAATCAGGAGCCCCTTTATGTTGGAAGGCATTCTTTTCATGACGGCACTGGGTGCGACCTGCGGCGTCGTGCTCAGCATCGCAGCCCGGATTTTCTACGTTTATGAGGACCCGCGCATCGCGCAGGTGGAGGCCTGTTTAGCCGGCGCCAACTGCGGTGGCTGCGGATTTGCCGGCTGCTCGGCGGCCGCGGCGGCCGTGGTCGCCGGCAAAGCCAAACCGAACGTGTGCATCGTGGGCGGCCTGGAATCGGCACAAGGCGTAGCCGCGGTCATGGGCGCCGAGGTCGGATCAGTCGAAGCACCGAAATCCTTAAATCCTTGCACCGGTGGTGATCGCGCCGAAAACAAATTTATTTATCTGGGGGTTTCCACCTGCCAGGCTGAGGCCGCCATTTTCAGCGGCAAGCGTGTCTGCGCGGTCGGCTGCATCGGCCAGGGTGACTGCGTGCGCTCCTGCATGTTCAACGCCATCGCCATGGGGCCGGACGGCTACCCGGTAGTCGACGAAGGAAAATGCGTCGGCTGCGGGGCCTGTGCCCGGGCCTGCCCCAAGGATCTTCTCAAGATCAGCACGCCCTCGGAGCGGCTGCTGCACTTCAACCGGGCCGGCGACTGCCTGGCGCCCTGCCGCCAGACCTGCCCGGCCGAGATCGACATTCCGCTTTACATCCACCAGATCCGCAAGGGCGACTACGCCGGAGCCGTCAACACCATCCGGGAGCGCAATCCGTTACTGCTTGCCTGCGGCCGCGTCTGCCCCCACCCCTGTGAAATCAACTGCCGCCGAGGCGTCGCGGACGAGCCGGTATCGATCAATCAGCTCAAACGCTTTGCGGCCGACTTCGAGATGACCTCCGGCCGGCGGCTTCCCGTCCGGGTCGCGCCCGAGACAGGCAAACGCATCGCCGTGGTCGGCGGCGGTCCCGCCGGTCTCACCTGCGCCTATTTCCTCCGCCGGCTGGGTCACCGCGTCACCCTCTTCGAGGCCATGCCGAAACTGGGGGGCATGCTGCGCTACGGAATACCGGAATACCGGCTCCCCAAGAAGGTCCTGGACTGGGAGATCGAGGGCATTCTCAACCTGGGCGTCGAGGTGCGCACGGGGGTGCGGTTCGGCGCGGACATCCAACTTGAAACCCTCAAGGCCGAAGGCTATGACGCCGTTTTCATGGGAACCGGCGCATGGAAGGACAGCAAGCTCGCGGTGCCCGGGGAGGAGTTGAACGGATGCTTCACCGGCATCGATTTTCTCGCCCGGCTCTCAGCCGGCGAAAAACTGGACATCAAGCCCGTTGCGACGGTCATCGGCGGCGGCAACACGGCCATCGACTGCACCCGCAACCTGCTTCGGCTGGGGGCGCGTAAAGTCTTTTTGGTCTACCGCCGCACGCGCAAGGAGATGCCCGCCAACCCGGTTGAGGTCGAGGCGGCCGAAGCCGAGGGAGTGGAGCTGATGTTTCTGAACGCCCCGGTGCGCGTGGTCGGGGACGAGCAGGGCAACGTGACCCACCTGGAATACCTGCGCATGGAGCTGGGCGAGCCGGACGCCAGCGGCCGGCGCCGCCCGGTGCCGGTCAAGGGATCCGAAGCCCTGCTGCCCACCGAAATGGTGATCTCGGCAATCGGCCAGGCACCGGATCTTTCCTTCGCGGCCAGTGCCCAGCTGAAAACAACACGCTGGAGCACCGTCGAGGCCGACCCTGCCACTCTGCAGACCAGCATCCCCTACCTCTTCGTGGCCGGGGATGCCGCCACCGGTCCGTCCCTGGTGGTGGAAGCCATCGGCGGGGGGCGGCGTGCGGCGCGCTCCATTCACCAGTACGTTACGGGCCGGCCGGTAGCGGCCGAGTCGGACGAACTGCGCAAGAGCCTGCTCACGGAGACCCTCTTCGATCACGTTCCGGGCATTGCGCCCCGGTCACGCGCAAAAATGGTGGAACTGCCGGCCGCCGAGCGCATCCGTTCCTTTGATGAGGTCGACCAGGTGCTGACCGAGGAGGCCGCCCGGTGCGAAAGCGACCGCTGCCTGTACTGCTGCCTGACCTGCTATAACCCGGATGCGGCCGACGCAGCCGCAGGGGAATTTCAGGAAAAGCAGGCCGCTCGCAGCGGAGCAGCGCAAACAGCCTGACGGCGGTAGTCATGAGGGCCGACCGCCTGCAGAAAGACCTTGAAAGCCTGCCGGCTCCGTGGTAGTCGACGGACTTCTTTCTCTAGGCCGCAACCGGATGGAAGGGGCGTAACCCAATGATGTTTTCCCGCAAAGAACTTAAATGGGTCTACGGGCTGACCGTCGGCCTGCTGGTCCTAGCAGCGGTGAGCTACGCGGGCTTCTCGGTCAAGCCGCCGAAGCAGCCGATCCGGATCGCCTTTTCCTCGGTGGCCGGCAAGGTCATGTTCGATCACAGCCGTCACCTGGCGGAAACGGGATATGCGCTCGGCTGCCAGGAATGCCATCACACCCTGGCCGCCGATGAGACCGATCAGGCCGGCTCCTGCAGCGAATGCCACAATCCGGAAGAGGGCGATGAGAGCATCCCCAAGCGGGTCGACGCCCTTCACCAACAGTGCATCGGCTGCCATCAGGAGTACGGCGGCGGGCCCACGGAATGCGCCCAGTGTCACGTCATGCAATGATCCTGCGCCTTGGAAGGTTTTGAGAAATGACCATGATGACGATGAAAAAACCGTTCTTCGGCCTCGGGTCGCCGCGCCTGGAACATGCCCCATATCCCTCCCGGGTCGGGCGGGCGGAGGAGGTCCCGCAGACCGGCCCGCTCGTCCTTCTGCATCGCCGGCCAGCGGAGAGCCAGGCGATTCCCTCCCTGAAAATCGGTGATCCGGTGACCACCGGGCAGAAGCTGTCCCTTTACGGCGGCACCGATTACGTGACATCGCCCGCGACCGGTACGATCTCGGCCCTCTCCGCCTTTCCCGGCAGCTTCGGCCAAAGTTTCACGGCCGTGACGATCGCCCCCGGGGCGGAAGAGGTGTTCGACCACGAATTCAGTGCGGTGCAGCAGGAGCCGACGCTGGCCGGCACCATCGATTTTCTGGAAGCCGTTCCGGGCAGGCCCGGCCTGCAGCGGCTGGCCGATGCCGAGCGACCCATCCGGACGCTGGTGGTCTGCGGCCTCGACCAGGATCTGCTCGTGTTCACCCAGCAGGCGGTGCTTGCCGCCCGGAGCCACGACCTCCAGAACGGCATCCGGGTCCTGAAGCGCCTGACCGGCGTCGAGGACGTGGTCATCCTGACCCGCCGGGAGGCCGTGCAGGGCTTCGGCGCCATCGAAGGCCGCGTGATGGGGGTAGACCACCGCTATCCGTCCGCGCTGCCCCCTCTGGTGATGGCCAGGCTTTTCGGCCGGGTGGTCCCGGCCGGGCGCACCTGTGAAGACCTCGGCTTCGCTTTCATCAGCGCCGAAGCCGTGGCCTCGCTCGGGGCCGCCTTCACCACCGGCCGCATCCCGGTCGCAAAACTCCTGACCGTCATCCCCAAGGATGGTGTCGCCCGTCTGGCGGAGGCCCGCATCGGCACTCCCATCGGCGATGTCCTGGGGCGCTTTATGGCGGGGGTTTCCGAGGGGGATCGCATTGTCGTCGGCGGACCCATGCGCGGCACCGCCGTGTACTCCCTGGATCATCCGGTGCAGCCCGACACCGACGCCGTCCTCGTGCTGGATGCAGCGGGCGCGGCCTATCCTTCCGACTACCCTTGCATCAACTGCGGGGAGTGTGTGCGGGTCTGCCCGGCCCGCATGCAGATCAACCTGCTGGTCCGCTATCTCGAGGCCGGCCGGTACGCGGACGCCGAGGAGACTTACGATCTCTGGTCCTGTGTCGAGTGCGGCCTGTGCAGCTACGTGTGTGTGTCCAAGATCCCGATCTTCCAGTACATCAGCCTGGCCAAGCATGAACTGACGCGCAGTCGCCAACCGGAGAGCTCGCATGCCTGATCAGAAAAAACTCGTCGTCGCCTTTGCGCCGTTCTGGCACAACGGCAGCCGTGTCACCGATCGCAGCCGGCACATCCTGCTGGCGGCGCTGCCGGCCGCCCTGTTCGGAGTCTACCGGTTCGGCCTCCCTGCCCTCGGTGTGCTGGCCCTCGCGATGTCCTCGGCCGTCCTGTGGGAACTGGCTTTCACCCGAGTCGCCAAACGGCCGACGGCGGTGGGCGACGGCTCGGCGGCGGTGATCGGCCTTTTGTTCGGCATGCTGCTTCCGGCCACCTTGCCCTGGTGGGCGGTCATCACCGGCACGTTTCTCGCCATTGTGGTGGCACGCCAGATCTACGGAGGGATAGGCGCCAACCCCTTCAACCCGGTGGCGGTGGCCGTCGCCATCCTCATGCTCGCTTGGAAGCAGCGCATGGATTTCGACGTAGCCCTCGTGAACTACGCTTTTGATTTCTCCCCCACCTTCCACCTGGCGACAGTGAAGGCCTTCGGCACAAGCGCCATCCAGAACCTCTCGCTGGGAGATCTTTTCCTGGGACAGCAGGTCGGAGGTATCGGCGCAATCTTCGGGCTGGGCCTGGTCGGCGGCGGCATCTATCTCATCCTGCGTGGCATCATCCGCTGGGAGATTCCGGCGGCCTTCCTGGCGGGAGTGGCTATGACCGCAGCCGTGTTCCACCTGGTCGACCCCTCCCGGTTCGCCCCCCCGGCATTTCACCTGGTGAGCGGCTTAACCCTGATCGGCGCGTTCTTCCTGGCCCCCGAGGATTCCTCCTCTCCAGTCAACTTCATCCCCATGCTCCTGTATGGTGCGCTCGGAGGAGCCGTCGTGGTGATCATCCGCAACATCGGGGTCTTTTCGGAGGGGCTGGTTTTCGCCATCTTGGTCGGAAACCTGGTTCAGCCGCTCCTGGATAAGATCAGGCCCAAGGCGCTTGGAAAGGTTGAATAAGCCATGCGTGAACTGATCAAGATGATTGTGGTTCTAACCGGGATCAGCCTCGCCTCGGGTGGGCTGCTGGCGGCCCTGCGCGAAGGAACCCAGGAACGCATCGACAACCAGGTGCTGGAATACGTCAAGGGGCCGACCATCCGCAATGTCCTGGCAGGCGCCTCCAACGATCCGATCGCCAGCCGCTTTCAGCTCAGAGATGGGGACCAGGTTCGTAGTTTCTTTGTCGGCGTGTACGACGGCGAGCCAAAGGGGTTGGCGCTAGAGACGTCGTCCAGCAAAGGATACAAGGGCGACATCGGCCTCATCGTCGCCGTGGACGTGAAAACCGACAAGGTGATGGGAATCGGCGTAACCACGCTCAATGAAACGCCCGGCCTGGGTGCCAAATCCAAGAGCGACCCGAAGTTTGCAGAGCAGTTCAAGGGGCTACCCGCGTCCGAACCGGTCAAGGTGACCAAGGACGGCGGGTCCATCAACGCCATCAGCGGAGCCACCATCACCTCGCGGGCCGTCTGTGGAGCCGTCACCGATGCCCTCGCTGCTTACGAAAGGCTTAAACCGCAGCTGGTGGAAAAAATGAAAGCCGTCAAGAAATAGGAAGGTCGGCATGGCGAGAACCATCACTCAGGAGTTCACCAAGGGACTGTGGGCTGAAATCCCTCCGTTCCGCCTCGTGCTCGGACTCTGCCCCACTCTGGCCATCACCAACACGGTCGAAAACGCCTACGGCATGGGCATTGCCGTGACCTTCGTGCTCACGTTTTCGAACATCCTGATCTCGGCTCTGCGCAAGATCATCCCGCCCAAGGTCCGCATCGTGGCCTTTATCGTGGTCATCGCCACCTTCGTGACCGTGGTGGAGCTGGTGATGCAAGCTTACACCTATTCGCTGTTCCTGAAGCTGGGCATCTACATCCCGCTGATCGTTGTGAACTGCATTCCCATGGGCCGGGCCGAGGCCTTCGCCAGCCGCAATGGCATCGTGCGCTCGACGCTGGACGGCCTCGGCTTGGGCATCGGCTACTCGATGGCGCTGACCGCGCTGGCTTTTTTCCGTGAAATCATCGCCACCGGCGCCTTCACGCTCTATGAAAAACCGATCGCGCTGTTCGGATCGTCGTTCGAGCCCTTCCGCTTCCTGGTGGAAGCGCCGGGAGCTTTTGTATGTCTGGGGCTCATGCTGGGAGTCATGAACATCCTGGGCAAGAAATAGGAGCCTGCCATGTTTGGAGACCTTGCCGTCCTGGCGTTCAGCGCCATTCTCATCAACAACATCCTGCTGATCCAGTACCTGGGCAACTGCCCGTTCCTCGGGACGTCGAAGAGGATGGAAACCGCCACAGGCATGGCCATGGCGGTCGTGTTCGTGCTGGTGCTGGCGGGCATCATCACTTGGCTGGTGGAAAAATACGTGCTGACCCCCTTCGACCTCAAGTACCTGCGCACGATCGCCTTTATCCTGGTCATCGCGGCCTTGGTGCAGTTTGTCGAAATGTTCCTTAAGAAGAGCATCCCGGCCTTGTATACCGGCTTGGGCATCTACTTGCCTCTCATCACCACCAACTGCGCCGTGCTCGGAGTCTGTCTCATCAACGTCGGCAAAGAATATAACTTCTTCCAGATGGTGGTCTCCTCATTCGCCTACCCGGTCGGCTTCGGCCTGGCGCTCGTGATGTTCGCAGGTATTCGCGAGAGGATCCTGCTCGCCCGGACCCCCAAGCCTTTCCAGGACACAGCCATCGGTCTGGTGACGGCGGGCATGCTCTCGCTCACCTTCTTCGCCTTTAAGGGATGGGTTTGAAAAAGGCGCGTTGCGCGATTTGTAATCCGCCTACGTTTTCAAAGACAAAAAAACGCCGCAATATGCGGCGTTTTTTTGTTTCTGAGGTTCAACGTTGAATTTCTGCCTATTCCTTCCCTTCGAGTCTCGAGCTTCGGGCTTCAAGCTGGACGATCAACTCCTCCATATCCTCCGGCAGGGGGGATTCGAAGCGCATCCGCTCGCGGGTAAACGGGTGGACGATTTCGAGCCGCCAGGCGTGCAGCATCTGCCGCCGAACACGGGTGATCAGGGCATGAACCCTGCCGGAATCGCCAGCCGCCTTGCGCCGACCGTAAACGGGATCACCGACGATCGGCCGCTGAATGGCCGCACAATGTACCCGAATCTGGTGGGTGCGGCCGGTCTTCAGATGCATTTCCAGGAGGGTAAACCCGCCCAGGCGGCGCGCCACGCACCAGCCGGTTTCAGCCTCACGGGATTTGCGGCTGTGAGTGGACATGCGTTTGCGGTCCACCGGGTGCCGCCCGATGGGCAGCCGAATCGTGCCGCTCTCTGCGGGCATGTCTCCGTGAACCAGGGCGAGATAATCCTTTGATACCGAGCGATGCTTGAACTGGCCGGCAAGGTGTTCGAGAGCGGCGGCGTTCTTGGCAGCCACCAGAGTGCCCGACGTGTCCTTGTCGAGACGATGGACGATCCCCGGCCGCAGTTGGTCCCCGATGGCTCCGAGGTCCGGGCAGTGATACAGCAGACCGTTTACGAGCGTTCCGGAATAGTGCCCCGGGGCCGGATGCACTACCAGCCCAGGCTGCTTGTTGATGACCACCATATGCTCGTCTTCGTACAGGATCTGAAGCGGGATAGGTTCCGGCAGGAACCCGGATGGCCGGGGCGGCGGAATGCACCCGCTAACGACGTCCCCGGGCTTTAAGCGATAACCGGGTTTTCCGGGCCTTCCGTTAACCTTAACCGGTTGGGTCGATATGAGCTGACTGGCGAATGCTCGGGATCTATTGGGCAGGCGGGCAGCCAGAAAAACATCCAGCCGGATGCCGCTGGCAGTGGCATCCGCAGGAAAGACGAATTCGTCACCGCGGTTCATGACGGCGAGGCCGAAAGGTCAGGCGGCTTCTGGGGAAAACAGAGATTCGATCTCCGAGATGATGGTTTTTTCGTCTGTTTTCTTGGCCTTTGACAACTCCTTGACGAGCAGCACCTGAGCCGTATCGTACAGCTTGCGCTCGCCAAATGACAGATCCTTGGTCAGCTTGAGGCGGAATAGATCGCGGAACACCTCGGCCACATCGAACAACGAGCCGGTTTTGATCTTCTCCATGTACTCGCGGTAGCGGCGGTTCCATGTCTGGTTGTCGCCCAGCGCCTCCCGCTTGGTCTTCATGACGGCATACACCTTCGGAATTTCCTTCACGTCGATGAGGCACCGCAGGCCCACGGATTCGACGTTGCGGGTGGGGATCATGATGACCATGCCGTTTTCCAGCACCTTGAGGATATAAAAATCATGCGTTTCGCCGTTGACGATGCGGCTTTCAACGGCCTGGATTTGACCGACCCCGTGGGCCGGATACACCGCAAGGTCTCCTACCCGGAATTTCCGGCTCTTCGCCCTCGCCGGCCGTACGCTTTCTTTCATCGTTTTCCCAGCCATATGATTACCCGTCTCCCTGAAATTGAGAAGTCGACGAGGCGTTTCTGGCCCCATGATATTATTCGGATATTGCTTATCATATTCATCATCGTTAATCAACAAAAAAGGATTGGCGCCTTGCGGCGCCAATCCTTTAGCGTTCAATCTGTATAGCGTAAGGTGATTACAGCAGGAACGGAACCAACAGCAGCGCCACGACGTTGAGAATCTTGATCATCGGGTTTACGGCCGGTCCGGCAGTGTCCTTGTACGGGTCGCCGACGGTGTCGCCGGTGACGGCCGCCTTGTGGGCATCGCTGCCCTTGCCGCCTAAGTGCCCGTCTTCAATGTACTTCTTGGCGTTGTCCCAGGCCGCGCCGCCCGTGGTCATCGAGATGGCCACGAATACGCCGGTGACAATACTGCCGATCAACAGGCCGCCTAAGGCGATCTTGCCAAGCAGGAGCCCGACAAGGATCGGGGTGACGACCGGCAGCAGGGCCGGGATCATCATTTCCTTCAGCGCGAACTTCGTAACGATGTCCACGCAGGCCGCATAGTCCGGTTTGCCGGTGCCTTCCATAATCCCGGGTATTTCACGGAACTGCCGCCGCACTTCCTCGACAACCGCGCCGCCGGCCTTGCCGACCGCCATCATCGCAATGGAGGCAAACAGGTACGGCAACAGGCCGCCGATGAAAAGCCCGATGATGACCTTGACGTCGCTCAGGTCGAACCTGAGCTCGGCACCGCTGCCGAGCAGGACGAATTCCTGCGTGTAAGCGGCGAACAGCACCAGAGCGGCCAGGCCGGCGGAGCCGATGGCGTAACCCTTGGTGACGGCCTTGGTCGTGTTGCCGACCGCATCCAGCGGGTCGGTGACGGCGCGGACGCTGTCTTCCATCTCGGCCATCTCGGCGATGCCGCCGGCGTTGTCCGTAATCGGGCCATAGGCGTCAATCGCGATGACCATGCCGGTCATGGACAGCATGGACATGGCCGCCATGGCGATGCCGTAAAGACCTGCAAAATAATGGGCCAGCCCGATGGCCAGGCAGATGACCAGCACCGGCGCCGCGGTGGACTGCATGCTGACGGCCAGGCCGGCGATGACGTTGGTGCCATGGCCGGTGGTGGACGCTTGGGCCACACCCTTCACGGGGCCGTATTTGCCGGTGTAGTACTCGGTGATGACGACGATGACGACCGTCAGGATGAGCCCCACCAGGGTGGCCATGTAAATGTT
>JBLMXM010000098.1:0-22279 GCA_050257775.1 Hyphomicrobiales bacterium | reverse complement strand
CCCGGGATCCTGCGTACGGCAGCCCGCCCGCTCCATCCGTCTGCGGACAGCCCCAAAGAACCGGCCCCCACGCAGCCGCCGGCCGTCTCTGCCTGCCGAAGGTACCCTCTAGCCGGCTGGGGGGCGTGGCAGAGTCGGCTGAACCATGGGGTTGCGGCTCGCCGCGGCTCGCACCCCGGTCAGCCTACGGCCGCACTGGAAGGCATCGGCTGAGAAGTTACCGTAATTATGCAATTTACTCCCGGGACACGACACTAGTCCCGCGGTATTATGGGCCGGGTCGAGGCCGAGGGTGTGCCCGCGAGCCTGCGCAAAACCATCGCGTGATCGACGAATCCGGCTGTCCGGGCATACGTATCCGGCTTAGCGCCGGCCCGCCGACGGCAAAACCACGACGCGCACTCGCCCCGGGATTGATTCGGCTGGAGCGGTCGACCGGCCTGCAACAGCCGGGACTCCCCCAGATGCCTTCGCGGCGGCGGGGTTCGGCGACGCGGCCGCCTCACTGGAGAGGGTGACCAGGCCCGCGTCCGGTTCGTACTCTGCCACGTCGGAGCTGGCGGTCATAGTATCGGTTCGGATGATCACGTCCCCCCGGGCGACCATTCGGAAGATGTCCTTGCCGGTGACCGCGCTCTGCATTCGGCTCTGGCCTTCGGCCTGGGGTTTGAAGTAAATCGTCAGGATGTCCGCGGTGATCGTATAGGTGTCGCTGACCATGCGCACCTGATCACTGAATTCAGCCGTATTGGCGTTCATGTCGGCAACCAGTTGCTGGGACTGGATGCGCAGCGGGCCCTTGGGTGGCGTGCCGCCCTCACCGGCCGGAGTTTTTTCAGCGCCCAGAGCTAAGTGAGCGGCTGCCGATAGGTATAGCAGGCCGGCCAGGACGGCCGTGCCCAACCACCGGCCGCCGCTAGCGGGGTTGGCTGGATTCCAAGGTTCCGTTGACATGACCCTTCATGACCAGGCGGTTGGTGTTCAGGTTCATGGACAGGGAGTCCGCCACGATTTCCCCGGCCTGGCTGGTGATCTTCACCGGTGTGTCGCACGTGATCACCCGGGAATCCTGCGAATAGGTCATCCGCTCGGCGTTCATGTGGTACAGATCGTTGTACACCACGACGTCATCGTATGCTTCCATGTCGTGCGAGTCCGTCTTTACCATGCCGTGGCGGGCGGTGAGGAAAACCTTCTGCCCCTCTTTGGTGAAGAAGGTCACGAAGAGATCCCTCAAGAGCATCTTTTTTTCGGGCAGAAGGTATTGCGCCGACGCAGCATCCAGATTCCACTCCGTGCGGCCGTCCTTGGTGGACGACTGGTGAATGCGCTCAACGACCATGGCGTCCGTGGCGGCTGAAGGGGGCACCTTCGGATTCATCACGGAAGCGACACGCTGGTAGCCGAAGTAGACGGCTGCCGAGAGCGCGGTCACCAGGATGATCCCAGCCGCTGCGACTTGCTTGCGACGCGAAACGCGAATTGGCATGCCAGTTGCCACCTTGAAATAGAGCGAGCGCTGCTCTCTCGTTGGAACCCGGACGGCAGGCTTCTCAAGCAAAAAAACCTACTGATCAGCGGAACAAATGTCAAGAATGCCGGTCGGCGACTGCCGGAACATATAGGCCCTGACTGGCCAGATCGACATGGCCAAGGGAAGCGGCGGCGCGCTTTGCAGCTGGGCTGTCGGCCGGAATACGCCTCAATTGCCATTCGCCGGGTGCGGGAAGGCCGGTGGCCGGTAGTTGACTATCTTCAGGTGAATTGGTAATAAAATTTTTTTGATCATCAGATTCGCCTGAAAGGATGCGGCGGCGTGGATAAACCTCGGAAAATACGGTCGGGATGGCCGCTCGGGATTTTGGCATTGCTGGTCGCGGTCGGCGTGGTGCTGCTGATCTGGGTCGCCGTTGGCCGGATGGAAGGCGAGGGACCCTCGGTTGCGCTCGACATTCCTTCGCCCTATTACCTGGGTAAATCCGTGGAGCTCACCCTGAGCCTGGCGGACCCCAAGAGCGGCCTCCGGCGTCTCCGGGCCGGAATCAGCAAGGACGGCAGGGAGACCGTGATTGCGGAGGTCAA
Organism: Hyphomicrobiales bacterium; assembly: GCA_050257775.1. Lineage (GTDB taxonomy): Bacteria > Desulfobacterota > Desulfobacteria > Desulfobacterales > SpSt-501 > SpSt-501. Next base: position 20,197 of record JBLMXM010000098.1, on the reverse strand, counting down.
CCTCCCCACCTCCGGGTTCCTGGGGTTTGAAAAAACCCGCAGCGAGACGCTGAAACTCAAGATCGATCCGGCAGCCATGGGGCTCTCCGACGGGAAGGGGATGTTGCGAATCACCGTTGCGGATTACTCCTGGCGCAACTGGTGGCACGGCAACACGACCGAGATCCAGAGAGAGATTGTCATCGACACCAAGCCTCCGGTCATCGAATCCCTGACCCAACAGACCTATGTCAACCAGGGAGGGGCGGGGCTGGCCATCTATCGGCTGTCCGAACCCTGTCCGACCAGCGGCGTGCGCGTGGGGTCCGTTTTTTTCCCGGGCTACAGCGGTTACTATGCCGACAAGTCCATCTACATCGCTTTTTTTGCCCTGAGCTATCTGCAAGCGACCAGCCCGGAGATTGCGCTGGAGGCGACGGATTCCGCCGGAAACAGCGCGCGCAGCCGTTTAACTTGCGGTTTCCGGAAAAAAACATTCAAAAAAGACACGCTGACGGTGAGCGACGGTTATATCAGCCAGATCCTGCCTGAATTTCACGCGCTTTTGCCGGCGAAGTCCAATGCCACCTTGAAGGATAGGTTTCTCTTCATCAACCGTGACCTGCGCCAGGCGAACTACCAGTCCATCGTCGAGACGACTCGCACGAGCCAGCCGGCCATGCTCTGGAAGGGGCCGTTTCTGAGGCTTCCGAACTCCGCCCCGCGGGCCGGTTTTGCCGACCATCGCACCTATCTTTATGAGGGCAAGGAAATCGACCAACAGGACCACCTGGGGGTCGACCTGGCCTCCCTCGCGCACTCGCCCGTTCCGGCCGCCAACAGTGGGATCGTGGCTTACGCCGGCTTTCTGGGTATTTACGGTCAGACCGTGATTCTGGATCATGGTTTAGGACTGTTCAGCATGTACTCGCATTTGAGCCACATCGCCGTGCGGGCGGGCGACCGGGTGGCGAAAGAGGCCATTTTGGGGAACACCGGGAGCACGGGGCTTGCCGGCGGTGACCACCTGCATTTCAGCATCCTGATCCGCAGCACCTTCGTGGACCCCATCGAGTGGTGGGACCCCCACTGGATTCAGGACAATGTCACCCTTAAACTCGGCTCGGTCAAAGGCGGTTGAGGCCATGAAACAGCACAAGGTGACCAAGACCATTCAGGAGATCAATGAGAGGATCCGCTCCGGCGACGTCGTGGTGGTGACCGCGGAGGAGATCATCGACATCGTGAAGGCCGAGGGGCCGGCGGAAGCCGCCCGCCGGGTGGATGTGGTCACCACCGGAACCTTTGCCCCGATGTGCTCTTCGGGGGCGTTCATCAATTTCGGACACTCCGCTCCGCCCATCAAGGCATCGCGGGTGTGGTTCAATCGGGTGCCGGCTTACGCGGGGCTCGCGGCGGTGGACTGCTACGTGGGCGCCACCGAGCCGGCCGAGGACGACCCCTTGAACAAAGTCTACCCCGGCGAGTTCAATTACGGAGGCGGGCACGTCATCCAGGACCTGGTGGACGGCAAGCCGGTCCACCTCGTCGCCGAGGCTTACGGGACTGACTGCTACCCCAATCGACGGGTGGAAAAAGAAGTGACCCTGCGCACCCTGCCCCAGGCGATCCTCTGCAATCCTCGCAACGGCTACCAGAACTACAACTGCGCGGTGAACCTGTCCGGACGGACCATTTACACTTACATGGGCGCCCTGAAACCCGGGGCGGGGAACGCCAACTACTGCTCGGCCGGGCAGCTCAGCCCGCTGTTCAACGACCCCTACTACCGGACGATCGGGCTCGGGACGCGCATTTTCCTGGGAGGGGGGGTCGGGTATGTGACCTGGCACGGCACCCAGCACAATCCCGCCGTCCAGCGTACCGCCAAGGGAGTGCCGGTGCGGGCGGCCGGGACCCTGTGGGTGATGGGCGACCTGAAGCAGATGAGCTCCAAGTACTTGGCCGGTGTCAGCCTCCAGGGCTACGGATGTTCTCTGGCGGTGGGGCTTGGCATTCCCATCCCGCTGCTGAACGAAGAGATCGCGGCCTTCACGGGGATCTCCGACGAAGACATCTTCACCCAAATCGTCGACTACGGCCGCGACTACCCCACCGGAGAAGTGAAGAGCCTGGGGCAGGTCAGCTATGCCGAGATGAAGAGCGGCTTCATCACCTTCCAGGGGAAACAGGTGCCGACGGTACCGCTGTCCAGCACCGTCAAAGCCCGGGAAATAGCTGCATCGTTGAAAGAATGGATTCAGCAGGGCCGGTTTCTTCTGGGGGAGCCGCAGTTCACCTTGCCGAGCGCTTGAAGAAGGAACCTCGCATGCCCTCCCAGTTGCGCGCCTTCGTGGCCGTGGAAATCCCGCAGGACGTTTTGGCCACTCTGGAATCCGTTCAAGCGGAGTTAAGGCGCCGCCTGCGGGCCCGCTGGGTTCGGCCGGGGGGCATGCACCTGACGCTGAAGTTCCTGGGAGACATTCCGGCCGATCGCGTGGCGAGCGTGGCCGCTGCCGTGCAGGCCGCCGCCGGTCTCCACACCGGCTTCAACCTGACCGTTTCCGGCATCGGAGTGTTTCCCAACATACGGCAGCCGCGGGTCATCTGGTCCGGTTTTTCCGGCCAGACCGCGCTGCTGTCGGAACTGCAGCGCAGCCTGGAGGGGAGCCTGGCGGCCCTGGGATTGGCCTGCGAGGAGCGGCCCTTCCGGGCGCACCTGACCCTTGGCCGATTTTCGGAGGCGCCCAAGCCCGAACTGATCGCCGAGGTGGTCAATTCCTTCAATGATCGGGCTTTCGGCGAATTCGCCGTGGGGGAGCTGATCCTTTTCCAGAGCGACCTTCAGCCCAAGGGGCCGGTGTACACGGCCTTGGCGCGGGCGAGGTTGAAAGAGTTTTTTTAAGTGTTACGTATTGGATGTTAATTCGGATAACCGCCACGGGGGTTCCCTTTTCTTCGAGTCCTGTGCGTAAGACCTGAACCGTGACACCTAAAACGGGCTTTACATAGATATCGAAGGAGGTACGTTTTGCGCGACGCGAAGGCAACGAAAAAGGAGGGGGTCATGAGCATTTCGTCGGACAAGCAGAAAGCCCTGGAAAGCGCCATGGGCCAGGTGGAGCGTCAGTTCGGGAAGGGATCCATCATGAAGCTCGGCAGCCGGCCGATCGTGAGTGTTCCGGTCATTTCCACCAGCTCGCTCGCCCTCGACAAGGCGCTCGGCATCGGCGGGCTCCCCCGGGGGCGGGTTGTAGAGATTTTCGGGCCGGAGGCCTCCGGCAAGACGACCCTGGCGCTGCACGCGGTGGCCGAGGCCCAGAAGCAGGACGGAATCGCAGCCTTCATCGACGCCGAGCACGCGCTCGACATTGTCTATGCGAAAAAGCTCGGCGTCAACTGCGACGAACTGCTGGTCTCCCAGCCGGACACCGGGGAACAGGCCCTGGAAATCGCCGACATGCTGGTGCGCAGCGGTGCCATCGATATCCTGGTCATCGATTCGGTGGCGGCTCTGGTGCCGCGCGCCGAAATCGAGGGCGAGATGGGCGACGCCCACATGGGCCTCCAGGCGCGGCTGATGTCCCAGGCCCTGCGCAAGCTCACCGGAACGATCAGCAAGACGAACACCTGTGTGATCTTCATCAACCAGATGCGCATGAAGATCGGGGTCGTCTTCGGGAATCCCGAGACCACCACCGGCGGCAACGCGCTCAAGTTCTATGCCTCCGTGCGGCTGGACATCCGCAGGGTGAACAGCCTCAAGGAAGGCCAGGACATCATCGGCAGCCGCACCCGGGTGCGGGTCGTCAAGAACAAGCTCGCACCGCCGTTCATGGAAGCGGAATTCGATGTGATCTACGGCGAGGGCATCTCCCGCATCGGCGACCTGATCGATGCCGCGGTCGAGCAGGGCATCATCGAAAAGAGCGGCGCCTGGTATGCCTTCGGCGGGGAGCGGATCGGACAGGGCCGGGAGAACGCCAAACGCTTCCTGGCCGAGCATACGGATGTGTTCGACACCATTTATGGCAAGGCCCGCGAGGCGCTGGGGCTGACCGTAAAGGGCCAGGAGCCTCACGGGGAGGAGTGATCCATGACGGGCAACGAGGCGCGCAGAACGTTTCTCGACTACTTCAAACGGCACGGGCATCAGGTGGTGCGGAGTTCATCGCTTGTCCCGCACGATGACCCCACCCTGCTCTTCATCAATGCCGGCATGGTGCAGTTCAAGCGGGTGTTTCTGGGGGAGGAGCGGCGGGATTACCTCCGGGCGACCACCTCCCAGAAATGCGTCCGCGCCGGGGGCAAACACAACGACCTGGAGAACGTGGGCTACACCGCCCGCCACCACACGTTTTTCGAAATGCTGGGGAACTTCTCCTTCGGCGACTACTTCAAGGAGCGCGCCATCGAATTGGCCTGGGATCTTCTCACCAACGGCTTCAACCTGCCGGCGGACAAGCTCTGGGCCTCGATCTATCTGGATGACGAGGAGGCCTACGGCCTGTGGCGGAAAGCGGTGGGGCTCCCCGACAACCGCATCGTGCGCTTCGGGGAGAAGGACAACTTCTGGTCCATGGGCGACACCGGCCCTTGCGGACCGTGCTCCGAGATCATCATCGACCGCGGGGCGGCTTACGGTTGCGGCCGTCCGGAGTGCACCGTCGGCTGCGAGTGCGACCGGTACCTGGAGATCTGGAACCTCGTCTTCATGCAGTTCAACCGCGACGCCGGAAGCAGTCTGACGCCGTTGCCGAAGCCGAGCATCGACACCGGCATGGGGCTCGAACGCATTGCCTCCATCGTGCAGAACGCCAGCACCAACTTCGACACCGACCTGCTGCGGCCGATCATCGCCAAGACCGAGGACATGACCGGGATCCGCTATGGGCAGGACCCTGCCGCGGATGTGGCCATGAAGGTCATCGCCGACCACAGCCGGGCCGCGGTTTTCCTGATCGGCGACGGCATCCTGCCATCCAACGAAGGCCGCGGGTACGTGCTCCGGCGCATCATGCGCCGCGCGATCCGTTACGGCCGGAATATCGGCCTGACCCGCCCCTTCCTTTGCGACACGGCCCGGGTCGTGTTCGAGATCATGAAACCCGCCTATCCGGAGCTGACCGAATCAGGGGCCTTCATCACCAACGTGATCCGGAACGAGGAGGTGCGCTTCCTCAACACCCTGGACACCGGGTTGAGGATGTTGAACGAAACCCTGGGCGAACTCAAGGCCCGGGGCGAGACCGTGGTGCCGGGGTCTGTCATCTTCAAGCTTTACGACACCTTCGGATTTCCGGCGGACATCGTTCGGGACGTGGTGCGGGATGAACGCCTGAGCCTGGACATGGAGGGGTTTGAACGCGAAATGGAAGGCCAGCGGGCCAAGTCCCGGACGGTGACGAGTTTCACCCGCATCAGCGATGCCTATCGGAGCCTCTCGGCCAGCGGGTTCAAGCCGGAATTCGTGGGCTACGACCTTCTCAGCGGCGAATCGCAGGTGGTGCTGCTGGTCGCTCAGGATCAGGAGGCCGCAGAGGCCGCAGCCGGCAGCGCAGTGGACGTGATCACCGATCGCACGCCATTCTACGCGGAGTCCGGGGGTCAGGTCGGCGATACCGGCCGCATCATCGGGCCTCACGGTGAAATGGATGTGGAGAGCACTCTGAAGGACCCGACCGGCCTCATCATCCACCGGGGACGAATCCGATCCGGTTGCCTGCGCAAGGGCGATACCGTGACCCTGTTGGTGGATGCAGCCGCCCGCGAATCCACTGCACTCAACCACACCGCCACCCATATCCTGCACGCGGCTCTGCGCAGTGTGTTGGGCGACCATGTCAAGCAGGCCGGCTCGCTGGTGGCACCTGACCGGCTGCGCTTCGACTTTACGCATTTTTCCCAGGTCGACGCCGGAGCCCTCGAGCGGATCGAGGCCATGGTCAACCAGCGCATCCGGGCCAACGTGCCCACCCGCATCGAGGAGATGGAGGCGGAAGAGGCCTTCAAGACCGGGGCCATGGCGCTGTTCGAGGAAAAATACGGGGACCGGGTCCGGGTGATTTCACTGGAGGACTTCAGCAAAGAGCTTTGCGGCGGGACCCACACGTCCCGGACGGGCAACATCGGGCTGTTCAAGATCGTTTCGGAATCCAGCGTAGCCGCCGGGGTGCGGCGGATCGAAGCCGTGACGGGCCAGGCCGCCGTGGAGTTCATGCAGGCGACCGCTCGAACGGTGCGGGAGGCCGCCCACCTGCTGAAGGAGAAGCCCGAGGCCTTGACCCAGCGCATTCACAAGGTGCTGTCGGACGTCAAAGGCCTTGAGCGGGAGATGGAACAGCTTAAGGGGCGGTTGTCCGCCGCGTCGGTGGCGGATGCCCGTGTCGACGTGCAGACGATCGGCGGCGTCAGCGTGCTCGTAAAAAGGGTCGAGGCGGATTCGCCGGCGACGCTGCGCGGCCTGCTCGACCGTTTCAAGGACAAGATCAAGTCCGGAGTGGTGGTGCTCGCCAGTGTCAGCGACGGCAAGGTCATGCTGATCGCGGGCGTGACACCGGACCTCACCCAGCGCTTTCACGCGGGCCGAATCATCAAGCAGGTGTCCTCCGTGGTGGGCGGCAGCGGCGGCGGAAGGCCGGACATGGCTCAAGCCGGCGGCTCGCGGCCGGAAAAACTGGATGCGGCGCTGGCCAAGGCCCTGGAGGTGATCCGGGGGGCTTGAGTCCCAACACGGGCGGTAGGTCACAGATCGATGGTGTTGGTGCTGGACAGGCTTTTGGGCGAGCCGTCCGGGGGAGGCCCCGCTGGGGAGACGCCTTTGAGGCGGGATTCGATTTCCTTTTTGGCCGGTTCCGTCCATGAAAACACGCGCCGAACCAGCGAGGCATGGCGGGGATCGGAACTCATTTTCAGATATTCCTTCTCGCACTGCTTGATCTGGTCCAACAGGATGAGGTCGATCTCGGAGCCGACCCGGCCGATTCCGCGCACCAATACCGAGAGATACTGGAGCAGCGCGTATAGGTGCGACCGTCCCTCCTCGGTGACGTAGAATGGCGCCTCGGGGTTGCCGAAGACCTTCAGGCTGCTGTGCAGAATGGTTGCGGCGGTTTTTCCGCCGACCAGGGCGAGAAAGATATGAACTTCCCGCTCGAGCGCCAGCAGAAAGCGCGCGGGCATGGACGCCATGGCAGCCAGGGCCGGGTCGAAGGCCGAATTGAGCCGTTTGCGGATGCTCACGACCTTGGTCAGAACCCGCTTGTGGTCGTTGTTGATCTTCCAGCTGGCGTAGTTCACCACCTTGCCGTCGAGCCCCGTCTGGATCCGCAGGATTTCCTCGGGCGTCAGCTCGATATCAATGTTGATCTCCTTGTTGTAGGTGCGCAGAAACTGGGTGGACAGCATGACGGCATTTCGGTCCGGGAAGCTGACCTGGGCGGGGTCGCCCACGAAGTCGGAGAGCAATATCCGCACCGCTTGAAGAGGCTGTCGGAGTTCCTTGATCATGAGCTGCAAGGAGTTCAGAAACGGCAGCCGGTCGCCGCGGCGAGGCATGTCCTTCAGAAATTCCCAGAGTATCTGGAAGATTTTTTTGTGGTACCGGGCGAATTCGGGTACGCGCTTTTCGAACAACGTTTTCTGGAAGCAGCCCCGGCCGTCGAAGCAACCGCGAAACAGCTTGAGGATGGCATCCATGTCTTCCGCCGGGATGTCGAAGTAGGCGCTGACCGACGCGGTGTCCCGCGACAGATAGACGGGCTCGTCGCCCGTCGTGGCCCGGAGCTTGCGGCGGGCCGCGGCGTGATCCTTGGCCGTGTCGATGGTCTGCGCTAATCGTTTTTCAACCTTGCCGACCACCCGTTCCTGGCCGTCCTCCCACAGTTTGATCTCGTTGCCGTCGACGACAAGGTCGTTGAGCAGCTCCGGCGGCAGATGGTCCATCCCGGCCTGGAGTCGCTGCAGCACGGCGTCCATCAACTGTTCGCTCCCGGGGTTGGCCTGCATGGCCGTGAGCAGGCCGGTTATCTGGCCGAGCTGCCGGCCGAGGCTGTCCGCGTTCAGGCCGCTGTAATTCGGTGCAGGCAGGTTCAGGCTTTGCACGATGCCGGCCGCCTCATGAGCAGAGCCCCTGTAAGACTCTTTGACGAACCGCGCCATCGCGTCCTTGAAGACGGCTGAGTCCATTGGCGGTGGAGGGCCCGCGGACGGGGAAGCATCGCCGGCTGCTCCGGACGCTGCGGCTGCGGGGCCGACGGCGAGGCCGGGGCCGCCCGGACCCCCGCCGGCGATGGCGGGTCCTGGAGCGCCGACTGCATCCGATCCGGCGGCACCTGCGCCCGGGTAAGCCGGCCCGGAGGAGGAAGCGGCTTCTTCGGCCGGCCGCCTGTGGGCGTTGACTTCAAGCGGCGGCTTCTGCAGTTTCTCGCGCAGGCTCTTGATGGCGAATATCGCTTGAAAGACATTGGGGGCCTGGCGCCGCAGGTGAACCCCCTCCGGCCGTTGCATGAGCGTCGAGACCTTGCGGACCCAGTCCTGCAACGTGTCGGCCGGCAGTTCGTTGACGGCGGCAACCATCGTCAGGTTCGGATCGGGCTGGCCGCGCTCATCGAGCACGGGCGCAAGCTGAATCGGCTTGCCGCTGCGGACGAAAGCGATCGGTGCCGCTTTTTCCCAGGCTTGGCGATAGCAGGAGAGGACTCGGAGCGCCACCCGGAGGGCCTCCAGAGATTCCGGTGAGTCCTGCGGGATGCGCAGCAACATGGAATCGATACCTTCGGATGCCAGGGTTTCATAGGCCTTCTGGACCCGGCCCTCCAGATGTTTCAAGCGGATGCCCGAGCGCTTGATGAGAGCGGCGATGATGGTCGTATCGACAGAGATCTCGCCGATCCGGACGGTGTAATCCGGGCGTTCGCCGCTCTTGCCATGAGCGGATGCCCCGCGGTTGATCCGGATGATGCCGTCATGGGCCGGGACCTGCGCCAGTTGAAGCAAGGCCGCCGCGAATTGCTTGAACGAGTCCTTTTCGGTCCGGATTCCCTCCCAGTACTGCACGTCGCGGAAACAGGCATTCAGCTGGTAGACCATTTCCACCAGCAGGATGCGCCATCGGTCGAGGTCCTCCAGCTGCAGGGCGCCCGCTGCGGCGCCAGCGGGCGGATCGGCCTTTTGAGGACCGCTTCCGAGTTCTTCCAGGAGTTTGGCAGAAATGTCGTCCATGGCTTCGCAAGGGTTGGCAACCGTCACGGCTTGTGCGCCAACTTATTAATTCTACCGGGTTCAGGCATCAAAGTCAACGCGCGATAAACCGGAAGTAGGATGATACAACATAAATTTCATATAGTTACATGACAGGGGGCCGGAGCGTCGTTTCTGATACCGGACACGCCTTGCCCGGAAAACGAGAGTGTCATATTCCCTCCGCTCTCGGGCGTGATGGGCCTTTCTATGCCCCTTTCAATACATCAATCATGGTGAACATGCGGCCGCGCGCGCCGGCAGCGATCCGGGCGTGAAGGAACAACAACGCGTCCAGCGTTCCGCGGGCATAGATCTCCCGTCCGTTCACGTTGTGGGTAAACTCGAAGCGGACGGTGCCGTCTGATGAGACCAGAGTGTAGGTGTGCCACCCGTGGCCTCCCAGGTGGGCTTCGGGAATGCCCCAGCGGTTTTTTTGAACCTGGGGGTCGCGCTCCATGGCGATCTGGTCTTCAGTGAACGGTATCCCCAGCTGGTTGAAATATCGCACCATGGCCCGCGCGGTTCCGCTGGTGTCGGCCTTGCCCTTTTGATGGCTTTCCCGGATCTGCAAGGTGTAGCCATTGAATAGGCCCGGAAAGCTTTGCGCCGCATATTCCACCATGGCCTGGAAACCCACGATCTGCTTGGCCATGTTAGGGGCGACCACCGCGGCAATCTCGGAGGAACGAATGGTGTTCTCCAGCTGTCGGCGGTCTCCTCCGGTGGTGCCCATGACAAACGGCAGGCGATGGCGGCAGTAGAATTCGGCATTGGCATTGACGGCAGAGGGGTGAGTGTAATCGACGCTCAAGAAAGCGCCGTGCGTTTTGCGGAGTTCCTGAACGGCAGGCTCCCGCGCATCGGGCCGGATAAGGCGGATCGCCGTGCCGGCCACCGAATGCTCATCTTGCTGGATTTCCGGTCCGGTAAACGAGCAGGGGAGCAGCCTGAAACGCGGATCCCCCAGAACATGCCGGGCCGCCGTGCAGGCGACTTTGCCGGGAATGCCGTTGACCATGACGGTGATGGATTGCATTGGAATCCTCCTTTTGGCGTGAGCGCCTCGCCGGTCAGTCGGCCCGCCGGTCGGGGGGCAGCGGGTACACGATAGGACGGCAGGCATCCTACGGGTTTATGCCGAGCTTATCCTGTGCTTCCAGGACCCGGCGTTGCAGCTTCGGGAACCCGCTCGAACCAAGGTCCGCCAGCCGGGCCGCGAGGCTCCGTAGTGCGTCGGGGATGTATCGGCTGAACTGGCGTTTGCCCTTGACGGTCGAGAGAAACCCGAACGCCCCGAGAATCTGCAGATTGCGGGAGAGCGCACAGTACGTGAATCCGCTGCGGAAGCCTTCCACCGACGGCCGCCGCAGAATGGCCAGCCGCCGCTCGGCATACTCGAGCAACTGCTCCTGTTCCTCGCGCGTGAGTCCGGCATAAGGGTCGATCAGCAGGGAAGCCAGGTCATACTGAAGCGGGCCGAGCCTTCCGCCCTGAAAATCGATGAAATAATAACAGCTGTCCTTGAGCATGATGTTGCGGGATTGCATGTCGCGGTGCATGAATCCCTGGATCGGGGTGGCCAGTGCCTGGTCAGCGATGCGGCTGAATTCGCCCTGCAAATCGGCGAAGCTCGCCGTCAGACCGGCATAACCTCCCAGGAACGCGTCGCAAAAGTAGCGGCACTCGCGTTCCAGGATGAGGTCTCGGCTGTAGGCAGGGGTCTGATAGGTCCAGGCGGTGTCGAATCCCTTGGCCCCTTCCGTGGACAGGGCGATCACGCCATCGACGACCGCCCGATAGATGTCCAGGGTTTTGCGCCGATCCGGCTCGGACCGGACGGCGGATTGCAGGCTGATGTCTCCCAGGTCCTCCAGAAACACCAGTCCGGCGAAGGCGTCCGCAAAATGGATGACCGGCACGGGCAGGCCTTGGGCCTTCAGATGCCGGCCGATCTGAATGAACGCGTCCACTTCGGAAACCGCCGCCGTCGCCCGGAGGCCATGGTCTGCCAGCACAAGGGAGCCTCCGGCGCCTTTCATGCGAAACCATTGCCGGTCGGATCCATCCCCCTCCAGGCGCTCCCAGGCGACCATTGGGGGCGGCTCACCGGCGAAGGCCCGCCGCCATGCCTCGTGAGCGGAGGCCTTGCGTGCGGCCAGACGATAACGCTCGGGGGTTCCCACATCCATCCAGTCGTTCGACCTAGCGATGAACCCGCGCAGACCGCGGCCATCGGCGATCATGGCCCGGAAGACGTCGATGCTGTGCGCAAATCCATCGGCCGGGATGTACTTCAGGACGGCCGGATCCAGGACCTGGATTCCCGTGAAGGTGAGGGCGCCGTCGGCGGCCTGGGAAAGTGAGGCGGTGAACGAGCGGATGTGGCCGGCCCCGTCGACGCTCACAGTGTTGAACTCCGGGTGGTCCACCAGCACGAGGGTCGCAGCGGGCCTGTGCCGGAGGTGGAATGCATAGACCTCTGCGAGGTCGATGGAAGAGATGATGTCCGCGTTGATCACAAAAAAGGGCCGCTCATCCCAAAAATCGCTCACGTTTCGAATGGCCCCGCCGGTACCGAGGATGTCGGGTTCCCATCGGGCGGTTACCGGGATGTCGAAGCGGCTCGAGGAAAGAAAGGCCTCGATCTGCTCGTGCAGGTGGTGGGTGTTGACCATGACGGCCTCGCAGCCGGCCGCATGCAGGCTGCGGATGTGATGCTCCAGCATGGGGCGGCCGGCCAGCGGGAAGAGGGCTTTGGGAGTGATCCGGGTGTAGGGCAGCAGCCGGGTGCCCAGTCCGGCCGCCAGTATCAGAGCTTTCATGACAATGGCCCCTTTGGTCACGGTTTCAGGCAACGCAGCGCACGTTCGATGGCGGCGGCAAATGAGTCGATTGCCGCGCGCTCCCCGGCTCCCCGGATGCCCTGGCTTGCGCAAAATTCAATGGCATTTTCGTAGGTAACCTTGGAGAGGGCTTCGCGGTGTTCGATCGCCTTGTTTTTGAACAGGCGAGCTCCAAACGATGCAATTTTCTTTACCCGATCCTTGGCTTCTTCCTCATTATGCGGGGCCTGGCGTAGATAGGATAGGACCACCCAATAGGATTCCAGGAAGGTTTTTAAAAACATGGCATATAGCTTAAGCTTCCGAAAGCCGGCCGAGGTCACATTGCAGGTGTCCGGCAGGCTGGGGTGTGGGACCAGGACGGCGTCCTCGATAAACCGATTAAGGGACTCCCGCAACTGCTGGTCCGGCGGGCCATCGCAGTCGTAGACGAACTCGAATTGGAACAGCTCCCGCAGAAATTCAACATCCGTGTGCAGGTCGGTGGCAGAGAACTGGAAGGCATCCCTCTGAAGGATGGCCAGCGCGGTGAAGGCGGCCGGGACAAAAAAGGTAACGCAGGTATTCTTGTAATACTCCAATAACGGCCGTTTAGCTTCCCTCAGGATGAAACCGGTCGAGTTATCGTCCGCCCGGGGTTCGGCCTGCGGCGATTCCAGGATTTTGCGCTGGACATAGGACTCCAGGGCGCGGGCGATCGCCCGGCGGTGATCCAGGACCAGTGTGTCGGCCAGCTTGACTCCCAGCGCGTCGAGATGATTCGCGTAGATCTCGACGATCGCCATCTGCTCCTCCAGGTCGAAGCGGTCGCGGCCGGTGTTGAGAATGGCAGCGGCTGCGAGTGCATGCGGGGTGACGACACTCGCCCGGTCGATCGCACGGGCGATGCGGTGGCCGAGGCTGCGGCAGAATTGGTTGAACTCCTTGACGCTCATGGCGTTTAACGGCGTCCCCGCCCGGTCCGCCAGATCGTTGACGGATATCGGGGTACTGAACTGCAGATACACCTTTCCGTAGCGTCGCTTCAGAAATTTTCTGGCCTTGATGACCTGCCAGACCGTTTCCGGTCGCTTCTGGCCGCCCTTGATCTCTTTCAAATAGGATTTTTCCTCGAGAACCCTGTCGTAGCCGATCGACACGGGAACGAAGATCAGGTCGCCGCAGGCGCCGTTTCTCCGAGCCGTCAGCAGGATAGAAAGCAGTCCCAGCTTCGGCATGAGCAACTTCCCGCTCCGGCTGCGCCCGCCTTCGATGAATTGCTCGACCGAATATCCTTCTTCGAGGATTTTGTGCACGTATTCGGCAAAGGTCCTCGAGTAAAGCACAGCGCCCCGAAAGCTTCTGCGGATGAAAAACGCGCCTCCCCGGCGAAAGAGCGGTCCCATCGGCCAGAAGGATAAGTTCTTTCCGGCGGCGATGAGAGGACACGGCAGGTCATATTGATAGAGCAGATATGAAAGGATCAGATAGTCCACGTGGCTCTTGTGGGAAGGGATGTAGACGACCGGCCCCCGCAGCGACATGTGCTTGACGGCCGCAAGCCCGTCCAGGTTCAGGGTCACCCCGTCGAACAGCGTCCGGAGGATCCAGCCGACGATGGCCGAATAAAAGCGGATCCAGGTGGGGCTGGGAGCCGCGGCGATCTCCTCGATGCAGCGTCCCGCCGATGCGCGCACTTCAGCCAGTGACAGGTGGTGACTTTCGGCGTGGGTCTGAATGAACTGCTGGAACCGCTCACCGTCGAGGATGCTCTGCTTCAATTCGTGACGGGATTTGAGGATCGGCCCGGTGATGCTTTGCCGGTGCCGGCTGATCTGAGCCAGAATCTCGCTGCGCAGGATCGCCGCCTGATATTCGACCCTGTGCTCGGCGATATCGGGCCGTTCGACAAAGCGGCGGAGGTCGATGGGCGCGGACAGTTCCACGAAAACATTGCCGGGGTTCTTGAACAGGGCGGCCAGCATCCGCAAACGGCCGGGTTCGTCCTCGGGGCCGAAGAGCACGTCAGCCAAGGTCGGCTGCGAACGGCGGGGGTTCTTGCTGAAGAACATGATCTGCGGTACGAGTAGAACCGGTCGATCGATGGTTTTTTGAAGCGATATCAAGAACTCAATGGGGTCCGAATACGCCCGGCCGATCCTTCGCAGCATCGATGGCCTCTGGATCAGCGCCAGAAATCCGGCTTGGCCCCGTAGGAGTTGGTCCTGGATGAACCCGCTGCCGAAGGGCTCGCTGCAACGTCGCTGGTGAATGAATTCATCGACACGGGCGATCAGAACTCGAAACAACTGGGACGCCGGTTGCCAGAAGAAAAAGCGGCACCCGAGTCCGAGCCGCGGAAACGGCAGGCCGAGGGCATGGTAGCGCGTATGGGCGAATAGAAAGGGGAAGGTGGCGCGGAAACGGCTGGCGTAAATGATGACGGCGTCGGTTGGAATATGGCGCAGCACCGTGAGCTGGTGATCTTCCAGCCGGATGCCGGAATAAAAAAGCCTGAGGGCCGTAGCCCTCAAGGGGCCGAATTGTTCGGGCAAAACGTTGCGGTAATAGTGGCGGGTGCCGCGCAGAAGGCGGTTGATCCAACGGCGGATCATCCCGCCTTGAGGGCCGGGTGGCCCCTGTTCAGGCTGTTCCATGAGTGTTTCACCGAACCTGAGCGGCCTGACTGCTGTTGGCCTGTGCGCGGTCGACGGTCTGCGGCCGCAGCGGTTGCCCCCGGGCGCCTTCAGCCAGGTGAAAAGCATTCAAGGCATATTTCGAAAAAAGAAGGGAAAAGCACCGGAGCAAACATGCGGCCCACGGAGCGCATAAACCGTAGCAAAAGCATCCCGGGTTTGCAACCGGAAGGGCTGCACCGTAGATGCCTCCAGAAGTGCATATGACCCAAGTTGCAGCATGAGGAGGCGTTGTGCTCGAACGGCTCCCGGGCCTGGAGGAGTTTGGACCCCGCAGGGCCTATCCGCAGGAATCAGTCCCAGAACAGCTGAAATCAGGTTTCAGCGGAAGTTTGGTTTCACCTTGTCACGACCGAACGGTTGTGCTATGAAATCCACGTATTCGGTTATCACCGGATCGGTCGGTGCGGTCCGCGCTGCGACCCGACCGATGATGCTCGCCATGCCAGCGCGTGCCCGGCACGTGGCTGCACATTCGGCGTTGACGAGATCAAACCAGGAGCTGTTCCTTTTCACGAAGCATACTCTTGATCAGCATGAGAAAGGAGGTTGTGGCATTATGAAGACATTGGTGGGTGGTGCGGTAGCAGCGGCGTTGGGCCTCATCGGCCTCGGGTTTTGGTGGAAAGAGTTTCTGACGGTTTTGGCCGGGACCATTCCGGCGGTGCTGCTCCTGGGCGGCGGTTTAGCGATTTACCTGGGGTTCGACGAGATGAAGGATACCTGGAAGAAAGAGGAACCGTCATCTTCGCCTGCGGTGCCCTCCGATGAGATGGAAAAATACAAGAGCGAAATTTCCGATCTCAAGAAAGAGCTGGATAGCCTGAAGGCCGAGCGCAAGTCCGATTAGGTTTAAGACCCGGCGGGGCCCCAGGGGTAATTCTCAGTTGGGGCCCCGTTCATATCCTTCCCGCCTTGCGGATTGCCGCGGTCGCCAGTTCATCGGCACGTTCGTTCTCTGTAACCCCCTTGTGACCCGGGACCTTCACGAGACTCAGCCGGGCAAACGCCGCCATCGACCGTCGAATGGCCGCGATGAGATCCTGGTTTTTCTTCGGCTTCCAGTTCAAAGCCAGCACCCCATAAGCATAAGCACTGTCGGTGTAGACCCGAACGGGTAGGCGCCTGTTCTTCACGGCCGACAACCCTTTCTGAATGGCCATCAGCTCGGCGATGTTGTTGGTTGCCTCGCCGATGTATTCCGAGATCTCCTTGCGCTGTCCGCCGTAAGTGAGTATCACCCCGATCCCGGATGGACCGGGGTTTCCGGAGGATGCACCGTCCGTGTAAATGTGCACCACACCGCTGGCGTGGCGGCCGCCCGGGTGCGGGTCCGGCGTTGATGGGGTTTCGGCTGGCGACTCCGGCGGAGCCGCGGCAGGATCTTTCAGGGAGCACAGATTTTCCACCCGCACGCGGTAATCCTGATCCTGATTCAGCTGGTATTTGATGCGGGCCCGGCCGCCCTTCTGGAGCGGGCGCCCATCGGCGCCGGTTTCAACCCACACCTTGTTCTTCTTGAACCGCATGCGGACCCACTTCGTATGAGTAGAGTCCGTAGCGTCCGTCGAAGGGGTCGAATTCATATGCCTCTGATGTTTTGGCATAAGGCGTAGAGCCAAGCCTATGCCCCATGTCTTATGCGGCTTGTCCCGTTATGGATACAAATGATACTCGCGGCTCATCTTCCTGAACTCATCAAGCTCCGCCTGCCAAGAGGCTTCAATGCTCTCGGCGGGCTCCAGGGCTTCGAGGCGCTGGCGGATGGCGCGGTCCCCGATAAGCAGATCGATGGGCGGCTTATCGTATTCGTACTCATAGGGCGGCGGACGCCAAGCGAATTGCCCCGGGTGATGCTTCAGGACCGCCTGCAGCAGGTTCAGGGTCAGGGTATACGGTGCAAAGCGCGACGGCTCGGTAACATGGATTTGGAAGCCGCGGCAGCAGCGGCCCTGCCATTTGTTCGAGGTCGGCTCAAAAGCGGCTGGCCGCAGGATGGCCCCTCTCCGGGAGTCGGTGGAAATCTCCGCCGCCACCTTGGCAACGTTAAAAAACGGTGCCCCGAAAAGCTCGAACGGCTGGGTCGTTCCCCGGCCCTCTGAAACGTTGGTCCCTTCCCAGAGGACCTGACCCGGGTAGACCAGGGCGGAGGCTGGCGTCGGTAAATTCGGTGATGGCGCCACCCAGGGCAGCCGGGTGCTGGCGAAGAACATCTCCCGCTGCCAACCCGCCATGGGAATTACCTCGAGTTCGTCGCCGACCCCGAACCGGGCGTTGAAGAGCCGTGCCAATTCGCCGATGGTCAGGCCATGGCGCATGGGGATCGGGAAGCGGCCGACGAAGGAGGCCCAATCGGGATCGAGCAGGTTGCCTTCCACGGCCGTCCCGCCGACGGGGTTCGGCCGGTCGAGGACCAGCACTTTCTTGCCGCAATCCCCGGCGGTTTCCATGCAGTAGGACAACGTATAGATGAACGTGTAAACCCGGCTCCCGGCATCCTGGAGATCGATCAGCAGGAGGTCGATATCGGCGAACATCTCGCGTGTAGGGACGCGGGTTTGGCCGTAAAGGCTGAAGACCGGCAGGCTGAGGTCCGGATCGATCACGTCGCCGGATTCGATCATGTTGTCCTGTTTTTCAGCAAAAAACCCGTGCTGGGGTGAAAAGAGCACACGCAGGGCACCGGGAAACCTCTCGTGGATCAGGTGGCGAGCATGCTGCAGACGGTGGTCGACCGAGGCGGGATTGCAGAGCAGGCCGAGCCGCAAACCCTTCAACCAGAGGGGCGGATCAGCTAGCAGGCGTTCAAGGCCGGTGCGAACGGGGCTCATGGCGAGATTCGGGATTCCTCGCGATAATTCCCCCAGCCTTCTGGGCATCAGGGGAGAAGAGGGCGACATCCGGGTTTCATGCCAAATCAACCCGTCGCCAAGTGTCTTATCCGGCTTTTTACTATCACATTCCCCGGGGTATCGGAAGCGCAAAGCGGCCAAGGGCCGCCGCAAACCGCTTGACAGTCCAACTACAAACATCTACAAAGATTATTTGGTTTTCTGGGCCGGCGGGACCCGCTCGGATACGGCACGATCCCGGCCTGAAGACAGGGTCGGGAGGCCCGGGGTGGAACTGAGGCTGTCAGGCACTGTCGTTATTGTCGGCAACTACGGCAGCGGAAAATCCGAAGTGGCCGTGAACCTAGCCGTTCATCACCGGCAGGCGGGGATGACGGTGCGGATTGCGGATCTCGACCTGGTGAACCCGTATTTCCGGTCGCGCGAGGCCGAACAGCAGCTGAGCGCGATGGGCATTGAGGTCGTGCTGCCGCCGAAGCCGTATGTTAAGTCGGAGCTGCCCGTCTTGAGCCCGGCGGTCGCCGGACTGATCCGCCAACCGGGAGAGCTGGCCATCCTCGATGTCGGCGGCGACAATGTCGGCGCCATGGTCCTGGCGGCTCTCGGGGAAGCGTTCGCCGGGCGTCGCTGCCAAGTGCTGCAGGTGGTCAACCCGTTTCGTCCCGCCACCGCGACGCTGGCAGGCTGCATCAAGATCCGCGCAGAAATCGAGGCGTCGGCGAAGCTGGCGGTGACAGGTTTTGTTGGAAACGCCAACCTGATCGACGAGACTACCCCGCGGGAGATCGTCGACGGCTACCGCTTTGTGAGGGAGCTGTCCTCGGTGAGCGGCTTGCCGCTGGCGTTCGTCACGGTGGCCGAGGAACTGATGCCGCAGGTGGACGCTGCAGGTTTTGACTGCCCGGTTCTCGCGATCCGGCGGCAGCTGGTGCCGCCGTGGAAGAAAGCCCGCAAGCTGTAAGGAGGATTGAAATTATGGCCTATGAGCATCTGATCGACAAGGACCGCTGCAAGGGATGCGGCCTGTGTGTCGCGGCCTGTCCCAAGAACGTCCTGGAGATCGGCAAGGAGATGAACACCAAGGGCTATTTCCCCGCCTACCAGGCGCGGCCCGAGGATTGCATCTTCTGCGCCATTTGCTGCACCATGTGCCCGGACGTGGCCATCGCCATCAACGAGATAGCCGAAGCGGCGGCCGGCCAATCGAAACGGAGGAAGTGAGATGGGCAAGGTGCTGATGAAAGGCAACGAAGCCATTGCCGAGGCGGCCGTTCGGGCCGGGTGCTTGAACTATTTTGCCTATCCGATCACGCCCCAGTCCGAGGTGGCCGAGTATCTGTCCAAGCGCCTTCCCGAGGTGGGCGGGGTGTTCCTCCAAGGCGAGAGCGAAGTGGCGGTGTCCTACATGATATTCGGCGCCGCGGCTTGCGGGGCGCGGGTCTTCACGACATCCTCCAGCCCGGGCATCAGCCTGATGAGCGAGGGCATCAGCTACATCACGGCGGCCCAGTGTCCGGCCGTGTTCGTCAACATCATGCGCGGCGGCCCGGGATTGGGCGGCATCCTGCCGTCCCAGGCGGACTATTTCCAGTCGGTGAAGGGCGGCGGCCACGGGGACTACCGGCTGCTGGTGCTGGCGCCGGCATCCGTGCAGGAGGCCGTCGAGATGGTCATGGCCGCCTTCCCGCTGGCGGAGAAATACCGCAACCCCGTGATGATCCTGGGCGACGGGCTGATCGGCCAGATGATGGAGCCGGTGGAGTTTCCCGACCATCTCAAGACCGCGGCCTCCAATAAGGACGAGTGGGCCACCAACGGCATGGAGATGCGCAAGAGCACCCGGCGCAACCTGGTGCGGACGCTTTATCTGGTTCCGGAGGAATTGAACGCCCATAACCTGAAACTGAGAGACAAGTACGAACGCATGAAGCGCGAGGAAGTGCGCTGCGAGACGTACAACCTGCAGGGTGATGTCCGCGCCCTCATCGTGAGCTACGGCACCATGAGCCGGGTCTGCCGCACGGTCATCGACAACTTCAAGGAAAAGGGAATCGAGATCGGCATGGTCCGGCCCCAGACTCTTTTCCCGTTTCCGCGGCAGGCCGTTTATGATGCCGCCTCCAAGCCCGGCTGCCGGGCGGTCATCAGCATCGAGATGAGCATGGGCCAGCTCGTGGAGGACGTGGAGCTCAGCGTCAAGGGGGCCAAGCCGGTGCACTGGTACGGCAAGTGCGGCGGCGAAGTGCCGACGCCAGAAGAGGTCATGGAAGAAGTGCAGAAGCTGATTTAGCGGCGGCAGGCTTCCTCTTATAATAATTTTTGCGGCGGGTTTGACCGCGCAGCAGCCGCACCACGCGTCAAACCGCTCGGAGCCGAAAGCAGAGCAGATACCTGACAGGAGCAAAAATTATGGGTAAAGCGTTTCATCGTCCGGAGGCCCTTGCCGATGTGGTCACGCACTACTGCCCGGGGTGCACCCACGGGGTGGCCCATCGGCTGGTGGCCGAGGTGATCGACGAGCTCGGAATCCGCGGCCGCACGGTCGGGATCGCGCCGGTGGGCTGTGCGGTGCTGTGCTACAACTACTTCACCTTCGATTTCCAGG
>JBLMXM010000097.1:0-7454 GCA_050257775.1 Hyphomicrobiales bacterium | reverse complement strand
TCTTTTCCGGCTTCTCCGTGATCATGGCCTCGGTGGTGAGCATCAGACCGGCAACGGAGGCCGCGTTCTGGACCGCGAAGCGCACAACCTTGGTGGGATCGATGACGCCGGCCTTCATCAGATCCTCATACACGCCAGTTTCCGCGTTGAAGCCGTGAGCCTCCTTGGCTTCCGCCACCGCGTTCACCACTACGGATCCCTCCCGCCCGGCGTTCAGGGCGATATTGCGCAGGGGGTCTGCCAGCGCCCGCTTGAGGATTCCGATCCCGGCCTTTTCTTCGCCCGAGGCTTTCACGCTGTTCAGGGCTTCCACGCAGCGCAGCAAGGCCACACCGCCCCCTGGCACGATGCCTTCTTCAACGGCCGCGCGAGTGGCGTTGAGTGCATCCTCCACGCGGGCTTTCTTTTCCTTCATCTCGGTTTCAGTGGCCGCGCCGATGTGGATGACCGCCACGCCGCCGATCAGCTTGGCCAGGCGCTCCTGCAGCTTCTCGCGGTCGTAATCGGAAGTGGTCTCATCGATCTGGACCCGGATCTGGTTGATCCGGCCCTCGATATCGGCCTTCTTGCCCGCGCCATCAATAACGGTGGTATTGTCCTTGTCAATGCGGACATTCTTGCAGCGGCCCAAGTCGCTCAGGGTCACGTTTTCAAGCTTGACTCCGAGATCTTCGGAGATCACCTGCCCGCCGGTCAGGATGGCGATGTCTTCCAGCATGGCCTTGCGGCGGTCGCCGAAACCGGGTGCCTTCACCGCCGCCGCCTTCAACGTCCCGCGCAGCTTGTTGACGATCAGGGTGGCGAGCGCCTCGCCCTCAATGTCCTCGGCGATGATCAGCAGCGGCCTGCCACTTTGGGCAACTGATTCCAGGATCGGCACCATGTCCTTCATGGAGCTGATCTTCTTTTCGTTGATCAGGATGTATGGATCCTCCAGGTGGACTTCCATCTTCTCCGGATCGGTGATGAAGTAAGGCGACACATAACCGCGGTCGAACTGCATGCCTTCCACCACCTCAAGGGTCGTCTCCATGCTCTTGGCTTCCTCGACCGTGATCACGCCTTCCTTGCCGACCTTGTCCATGGCCTCGGAAATGAGCTTGCCGACCATCTCGTCGTTGTTGGCCGAGACGCTTCCGACTTGAATGATCTCGTTCTTGCCCTTGATGGTCTTGGACATCTTCTTGAGTTCCTCGACCACCACGGCGACACCCCTGTCGATTCCACGCTTGAGCGCCATGGGGTTGGTCCCGGCGGCTACCAGTTTCTGGCCTTCGCTGTAAATCGATTGGGCCAGGACGGTCGCGGTGGTAGTGCCGTCGCCGGCCACATCGCTGGTTTTGCTGGCGACCTCCTTCACCATCTGGGCCCCCATGTTCTCGTACTTGTCCTCCAGGCTGATCTCCTTGGCCACCGTAACCCCGTCCTTGGTGACCGTGGGAGAGCCGAAAGACTTTTCCAACACCACGTTGCGGCCCTTGGGGCCGAGTGTGACCTTGACCGCGTCCGCCAGGATGTTGACACCCTTGAGCAGTTTCTCCCTGGCTTGAGAACCGTAGCAAATCATCTTGGCTGGCATGTTGATTCCTCCCTCCTCAAGTTATTCCAATATTCCGAGAATATCGTCTTCGCGCATGAAAATGTGCTCAACGCCGTCAATCTTGATTTCCGAGCCGGCATACTTGGCAAACAGCACCCGATCCCCCTTCTTCAGCTCCATGGGGATGCGTTTCCCGTCTTCACCCATTTTTCCCGGCCCGGCGGCGATCACTTTGCCTTCCTGGGGTTTCTCCTTTGCCGTGTCGGGGATGATGATGCCTCCGGCGGTTTTCTTCTCCTCCTCGACCCGCACGACCAAGATCCTGTCGTTCATCGGCCTAATCTTCATGACTGCATACCTCCTTGGTTAGGTTTTGTGAGCACAAGGCTCGTTACACTCTGCCGCTGTCAACGGGTTAACCTTGCCTGTGCCTGACTGAATCGGCATGGATGGCATATATTGGACTTTTTTATTTTAAATTCAGAATATTACAGGATAAAGGGCGATCAAAATTTGGCAAAATAATAATCACCGTCGAACCGATGTCAAGGCCCAGGAGATGTCTCTCTTTAAGAAGTCTAGCGCTGGAAATAACTTCAGTATCTAATATGAAAAGACGTGTGAGGCTCGACACTAATCTGGCGTGCCCAGGTACCTGCCCAGACGGCTCTCGATTCGAGCCTCAACACTCGCGAGGCGGTTCCGGCGTTTGGCGTCGGTGTAGATCTCGACAATCTCAGCGGCATGGATCTTGGCCGCAGCATGGCCGATGTCCACGGCCTGGGCGACGGCAGCCCAGTCACCTTGGTGCAGCGACTCCTCCCAGCAGACCGTCAGCTCGGGAAAAAGGGCCTTAGCCACCCGGTCCGACAGCGCCACATAGAGCGCCAGCCCGGCCGTGTCGCGGCTCCGACAAATGTGACGAAGCGGGCCGAAGGCGCTAGTGTCGGCGAGCAGGTCCTTCACATGCCGGGCCAGCAGTTCAACCCGGGTTAGCGGAAAAGCCGCGATGATCTCCTGCCAGAGATCGCGCCGAAAATCCGTCTCGCGGATCTCGCCGAGCTCATGGTGCAGGTGGATAGATTCCTGCACCTCGAGCAGCCTGCTGAGATCGCGGCGAAGGGCGGCCGGCCGGTGATCGTTCAAGCCGCAGGCATCCATGGCCGTATACAACGCCCGGCGCGCCGAAGGGGCGATATAGGCGATTTGATCCCAGAGGAAACGGTGGGCCGATTCTCGCCGCAGCAGGATGGTGTGTCCCTGAGAAAGAGCCGGCAGCGTCAGCAGATCGCGCGCGACTTCACGACCGAGAGCAAAGACCGGGCAACCCTCAACCTCTTGCCGGGCTTCAATCGTTGCCAGGAAAAAAGTGGGTTTGAGCCCGCGCGCATAGCCGGCCCCGTAATGAAATTCATGCGGCGATAGAAGTGAATTGACGCCCAGCGCGTCAAACGGGTCCATGCTCCTTCCGCCCATAATAAGCGGCACATACTCAGCTCCGGCCAGCGTTTCCCAATAATCCTCCCGGGCGCCGATCCAATCCAGCACCTCACCGGGGTCCCCCTCCTCCCAGGGCGCCAGTCCTTTCTCCCATTTGTAAAGGTCCCTCAGGCGTAGGGCAAGCCCGCAAACCGAAAACACCCCACCGTGCCGCGCATCGGAAATATCGCAGTTGCGCCGGACCTGTTGGATTAGTTCGTCGAGGTCAGACATCGTGAGGCTCTTAAATCCGGTGAAGGTCAAGGAACTATGCTGTTTGGGGCAAACTATGATCGATGGCGGTGGGTGTCAATTCAATGTGAATGGACTGCAACGACCGCAGAAGGAACTTACGCAGAGCTAGTTCGGCGACTTCGCTCAAAGCCCATATTCAAGGCGCGCCAGCCGCACGGACCGAGGCGTACTGCACGTACGCCGCAGGGCCTGTGCGGTGCAGCGTAACGCTGAAGATGGGCTTTCGGCGAAGTCGCCCTCTAGACGACCCCTTGGTCCAGCATGGCATTCACGACCTTGACGAAACCGGCGATGTTGGCGCCGTTCAGGTAATTGCCGGGGGTGCCGTATTCCTCGGCGGTCTCAAGGCAGGTACGGTGGATATCGCGCATGATAATCCGCAGGCGCGCGTCCACCTCCTCCCCCAGCCAGCTCAAGCGCATACTGTTCTGCACCATCTCCAGCCCGCTCACGGCCACGCCGCCGGCATTGGCGGCCTTGCCCGGGGCGAACAGAATCCTCTTCCCGAGAAACACCGCGATCGCCTCCGAGCTGCAGGGCATGTTGGCGCCCTCGCACACCAGCTTGATGTTGTTGTTGATGAGGTTGTAAGCGTCTTTCTCGCCGATCTCGTTCTGGGTGGCGCAGGGGAATGCCGCATCTGCCCGGTGCCCCCACAGGGGGTTATGATCCAGCCCGGCGTCGGTCGCGGTGAAGACAGAGGTTCTGTATTTGTCGGCGTACTCCCGGATGCGACCTCGCCGGACGTTCTTGAGAAATTTCACGAAAGCAAGTTTTTCCAGGTCGATGCCGTCCGGATCGTAAATATGGCCCGAGGAATCCGACAGGGTGACCACCCGGGCACCGAGTTGAATCAGCTTTTCAGCTGTGTGCTGGGCCACATTGCCCGAGCCGGACACGAGGCAGACCTGATCCTCGAGTCCCATGCCACGCGTGGCCAGCATTTCCGCGGCAAAATACACGCAGCCGTAGCCGGCGGCTTCAGGACGGAACAGGCTGCCGCCCCACATCAAGCCCTTGCCGGTCAGGGCGCCTGTGAACTGATTGGTAAGCTTCTTGTAAGCGCCGAAAAGAAATCCGATCTCCCGGCTGCCGACGCCGATATCACCACCGGGGATGTCGGTAAGGGGTCCGGCATGGCGGTAGAGTTCAGCCATAAGACTATGACAGAAGCGCATGACCTCGTCGTCGGATTTTCCTTTGGGCTCGAAATCGGTCCCGCCCGCACCGCCGCCCAGGGGCAAGGTCGTGAGCGCGTTCTTAAACACCTGCTCAAAGGCGAGAAATTTCAGAATGCTTTGGTTCACCGAGGGATGAAACCGAAGCCCTCCTTTGAATGGGCCGATGGCATTGTTCATTTCCACGAGATACCCCCGGTTGACGCGGGTTCGGCCCTGATCGTCCATCCAAGGGATGCGAAAGCTAACCACACGCTCCGGTTCGGTAATCCGTTCCAGGACTGCTGCCGGAGCGTAATGGGGATGGCGGTTCAGCACAGGTTTAACGCTTTCAGCGACTTCCTTGACCGCTTGATAGAATTCTTTCTCCCATGGATCCCGCGCGTTGATGGACTGCAGAATTTCCAACATGTTGTCCCTCGAATAAAGTTGAGCGTTTGGGATAGCTAAAATGGAATGCATGCAAAAAGCAAGGAATTTTCAAGTTAGCGGTATAAGCGGTCAAGTGTCGTTTTTCAAGCAAATAACAGAATAAAGGGATATTGTGAGTAAGGGGACGTAGGTGTAAAAATTGCTTTACAAGCCAACCCTCGCCTGCTAATCTAGTAAGCATGCCCAGATCGGCCAGGCTTGATGCGCCGGGTGTGCTGCATCACATCATCGGCCGCGGAATCGAGCAGCGTTGTATCTTTCATGACGATTCCGACCGCGACGACTTTCTCAGAAGACTTGCCTCTCTAGTGGAACGCGGAGCTCTGGATGTTTATGCCTGGGCTCTGCTGCCCAATCATTTCCACCTGCTCTGCAAAACGAAACACCAACCTCTCTCCCTGAGCATGCACCGGTTACTCACCGGCTACGTGGTCAATTTCAACAAACGCCGTCAGCGCCACGGACATCTTTTTCAAAACCGGTTCAAGTCGATTGTCTGCCAAGAGGACCGCTATCTCAAGGAGTTGGTCCGTTACATCCATCTCAACCCCCTGCGCTCCGGGCTGGTCAACGATCTGAATTGCCTCGCCGCTTATCCCTACGGAGGGCACTCTGCCGTGACCGGCCATATTCACAGGGCCTGGCAGGATACCAGTCGGGTGCTTTCACTGTTCGGTCAACGCCCCCGCAGAGCCCGCCGGGCTTATGAAAAATTCGTCGCGGCAGGCGCAGGCATGGGGAGGAAACCGGAGCTGGTCGGTGGCGGGCTGGTGCGCAGCCTCGGGGGGTGGTCGGAGGTGCTGGCCCTGCGCCAGCGAGGGGAACGGTCGGCATGCGATCAGAGAATATTGGGCGACGGCGAATTTGTGCGCCAGATAGTCGACCAGATGGAGCAACGCCTCCGCCAGAACCTGCGGCTCTCAGGATCCAAACCGGAAATCGGCCGCGTGTGCCGGCATGTTTGCGATGCCTATGGGGTCTCGGCAGGTGAACTCTGTTCGGGCAGCCGCCGCCGGCAGGTGGTCGTGGCCCGGGGGGCCCTGGCCTGGATCGCCGTAAGGGAGCTGGGCTATTCGGGCGCCGACGTCGCACGTTACCTTGGCGTCAGCACCTCTTGCATCACCCGTGCGGTGGTAACAGGACATCAACCGGATGTCGCCGCTCTCCTGGCGCAAATCGATCGACGGATGGTTTGCAATTCCCGCTGAGAACGGAGTCAAATGTACCACCTGAAATGCCAACTCGTTCCGGTAACAGCCAACTGCCCCTGTGAGCCCTTGGCTGCAAGAAAACCGAAGTCCGTTAGCAGGCGCATTTTCAGCCGCTTGAGCTGGAAAGCCCTTGGCGGGCTGTCGTCTGCATTGCTTCTGGCCTATGCAATCGCCGCCGGAACGATGGGCGTCCACCCCCGTCCGGTCAAGGATACCCATTTCCAGATGCCCTCGCTGAAGTCGAAGCCCGCCTCACGTCCCATTGGCAAGCCGGAGGTCCGAACTCTCATCGCCGGCAGCAATCTTCTGAATTTTGCAGCCAGCCAGGTTGAAATTCGACGGGGAGACATCTGCTTTACGCTCCAGACCACCCTGGATCCGGTTTTGCAGCAATTTCTCTTTCAACGCCTTGACCGAAAGAATTCTCGTTATATCGGCATCGTGGTCATGGATCCGCTGGACGGGCGAGTACTGGTCATGGCCGGGTATGACAAGGCGAATCCCGACGGCAACCCTTGCCTGGACAGCCGTTTCCCCGCCGCCAGCATATTTAAAATCATCACCGCGGCAGCCGCGGTGGAAACCCGTGACCTCGAACCCGATTCGATTCTGAATTTCCGAGGCGGCCTGCATACTTTGTTCAAATCCCAAATCGATATCCATCCCGCAAAAAACGCTAACCGTGTCACTCTCAAGGACTCCTTTGCTCGATCCATCAATCCGGTTTTCGGGAAACTGGGCGCCCTTTACGTGGGTCCGGATGTTCTTGGGGCATATGCGGATGCATTCGGTTTCAACCGGGAAATCGAATTTGAGTTGCCCATCCGACCCAGTCGGCTCGAGCTTTCCGGTCAAACGTTTGAAGTCGCCGAAATCGCCAGCGGCTTCAATCGTACAACCCGGATATCCCCTCTGCACGGGGCGATAATCGCTGCAGCTATACTCAACCGTGGACGGCTGGTTGAGCCCAGCGTAGTGGATTGGATTGTCAATGACAGCGGCCAGACCATTTACCAAAGGAAGACCGAGTTCGGGGATCAGGTCATCGAACCCGGGACGGCCAAGATCCTACTTGAGCTCATGCAGGCCACAGTGAAATCAGGAACAGCTCACAAGGAATTTCAGAAATACCACGGCGACAAGATCTTGTCGCGGTTGGAAATAGGCGGGAAAACCGGCTCCATGGGAGATGGGGCTGCAGAAACGCGCTATGATTGGTTCGTGGGATACGCCCGAGATCCCCATGGAATGGGGCAGATGGTGTTCGCAGTAGTGGTCGCTCACGAGGATTACATCGGCACTCGTGCCGCCGCGTACGCCGCCATGGCCATCAAAGAATACTTCAAGGGCCATTTCGCA
>JBLMXM010000096.1:0-6059 GCA_050257775.1 Hyphomicrobiales bacterium | reverse complement strand
CCCTGCCTTGTTTTCTTGTTGAGGGGCGTTGCTACCCCCCGGCAATCAACGGAATAATGTACACTTCATCCCCTTCCTTGAGTTCTGTCTGAAGACCCTTGCGGTACCGGACGTGTTCGCCGTTGATAAAAACCGGCAAGGACTCTCGCAGGATTCCCTGATTGTCGCACCAGGCGGCGGCCACCTCCGGCCGGGTCGTCCGGGCGGCGGAAAGCAGCTGCTCCACGGTCGGCGGAAAGACACCCGGCCAGCCGGTGACCAGAATCTCGGAGCCGCAGGCGAGCTTGATGTCCATGGCGCTTTTCCGGAACGATGGCCCCCTATATGTCCGCGGTGCAGTGAGCGCAGCGGGTGGCCTTGATCGGAATCTGCGACAGGCAGCGCGGGCACTCCTTGGTGGTCGGCGCAGCCGGAGGCTCTTCCTTCTTGGCGATAAAGCGGTTCACCTGCTTGACGAGCAGGAAAACGGCAAACGCCACGATCAGAAAATCGACCACCGTGTTGAGAAACATGCCGTAATTGAGGGTGGCCGCCCCCGCAGCCTTGGCTGCATCCACACTCGAATAGCTTTGGCCGCTCAAGTTGATGAAGAGGTTGGAGAAGTCCACCTTTCCTAAAAGCAGGCCGATCGGGGGCATGAGCACGTCAGCCACAAACGAAGAGACGATCTTGCCGAAGGCGGCGCCGATGATGATGCCGACCGCCATGTCCAAAACGTTTCCCCGCATGGCGAACTCTTTGAACTCCTTGAACATGATGCACCTCCTTAGCGAGTTAGAAGAGCGAACACGATGTGCCTTCTCATCGAGCATCGCGGCGAAATCAATCTCCCCGGATCAGCCGCAGCACCTCTGGAAGCAGTTCGCGGGTAGTGCTGAGGGCTTCGTTGCCGTAAATGGTTTCCCTCCCCGACCAGTCGCCGAAGAAGCCTCCGGCCTCGCGCAGAATCACCGGAAAGGGGCCGCAATCGTATGGATTCATCACGGGGTCCAGCATGAGTTCGAGGCGCCCCGTGGCGACCAGGGCATGCCCATAGGCGTCCGACCAGCCGACGCTGTGATAGGCAGAGGAGAGAACGCGCTGCCAGGCGGCTTCTCGACCCGTGGCCTGGAAGCTGGCGGCATTTGTGAAGGACACGACGCTGCGCGCCAGCGTTGGGGTTGCGCTGACCCGGCAGCGCCGGCCGTTCATATGGCATCCCAGGCCATCGGCGGCGTAGAGCATTTCATCGAGGGCCGGGAAGTACGCGGCGCCCACCGCGATTCGCCCCTCGATTTCGACTCCGATGAGAACTCCGTAAAGCGGGACGCCCCGGACGAACGCCTTGGTGCCGTCGATGGGATCGATCCACCAGCAGGGGGCGGATGCATCGGACCCCAGGGCACCGAATTCCTCGCCAACGATGCGATGCCCCGGGAAGCGGCGTTCGATGCGCTCGCGGATCAACTCCTCCGCCTTGCGGTCGGCCAAGGTCACCGGGGTGTCATCGGCCTTCAAATCCGGCTTCATCTCGGTTTGGAAGTAGCCGAGGGTCAGCCTGCCGGCTTCGTGGGCGGTCTGAGTGGCGAACTCCAAATATTCGTCCAATCGCCGTGATGCCATCGCTCCTCCGATTTTAGGCTGCATCGCGGGCCTTTGCGGCGGGGACGTCCTCCGGCGACAGAAGGTCACAGAGGGATCTCGAGGTGAACGGACATCCTCTTCCGCCACATGTCCGGCTCGATGACACAGACGTCTCCCGGGTCGTGGCGTGTAGCCACCACCGTACCGAACTCTTTTGGCTCCACCGGCGCACATGCCTGCCCGGTCCAAGCAGCCAACTCCGGTTTGACGGAAATGAATCTTTCCATGGCAGCCTTGTCGACCACCACGAAGCACCCCCTGTCAGGCAGGAAGATCGTGTCCCTGCCTTTGCGTTTTTCATGAATAAAATAGGCGATCATTTTCTTTTCCTTGTCAGATGGCCGATTTTTGCGAAACGATGGGCCAACTGGAGCGTTGGATCGAATGGGACCCAGGTAAGTCAACCCGCTCCGAGGTCCGTCCGTTCTTCGGCGCCGGGGCTAAAGCCAAAATCGCTGAGGTTACCTATAATACATTCCCGGCCGGTTGGCGAGATGAATTCAAATGGCGGCAAACCAGTGCGATCGGATGGGCCCGTGCCCGGGGAAGCAGCTACGGATTTCCATCCGGAAACTGCGGATCTCCGGACGGGATGGGAAGAAAACGAGGTGGCTTTGGCACCGGCAGTCGCTCGCACCGAAACGTGGACAAGGGTTAAGAGCCTGTCTCAAGCTGGGCATGAGTTCGGCCCATTGATGCTCTCGGCGAACGGGGTCGGTCGTGAACCAGACGGCCTCGGGCTGCGCAGCCAGGCGGAGATAATCGATGTGCCAGTGGGGCCTGCCGGCGCTGGTGCGGTGATGGAAGCAGCGGGCCCGGAGACCGCCGGGTCCGAAGGCGCTGCCGATGTACACATACCAGCCCGGGAGGAGGTAAAACGTACCAAGCTTCCCCGCCTGTAGCAGGCGGCGATGGTGGCTGTGTAGAATAAGTGCGTAAGTTCCCGTGGAGGAGGGAATTTCTCGCCGGTCACTATGTTCAGGCCGGGAAGGGGCCATAGAGTCGGGTTGTGTTGGCGGCCACAGCTTCGAGAACCTGCTGTTCCGATAATTTCTTGATCTCGGCGATGGCCTTGACGGCCACAAGCAGGTTGGCCGGTTCGTTGCGCACATTCGGGGCAGGCCCCAGGACCGGACTGTCGGTTTCGACCAACAGGCACGACAACGGAAGCTGCTTGACCAGCTTCTGTTTCTGGCGGGAACGGACCACGGAGGGGGGTATGGAAAAGAAGTACCCGGCTTCCACCGCGGGCCGGGCGGCGGATGCCTTGCCGTCGAAAGCGTGCAGCTGGACCCGGCGGGCGCCGCATTCCAGCAGGAGGGCGACCGCATGGCGGCCGGCCGAGCGCGAATGCACATTGAGCGGCAATTCCAGTTCCTTCGCCAGATGGATGAATCCCCGCAGGATGTCGCGCTGCAGCTCTTGGTCTTTTTCTTCCTTGACGGCCCAATGGTCCAGACCGACCTCGCCGATGGCCGCGAGTCGGTTGCGGTGTTCGCGGATGAAACGATGCAGGACGGCGGCCTGGTCGCGGTCCAGCACGGTGGGGTAAAGGCCAGCCGCCGGCCGGATCATGGGGAACGTCTCGGCCAGCGCGAGGGTGCGAACCGCATCCGCCGGCGTTTCGCCGACAGCGATGACGGCGCTCAATCCTGCTGCCCGTGCCCGGGCCAGAACATCGCCCAGGTCGTGGTCGAAATCCGGGCTGCAGAGGTGGGCGTGGGTGTCGACCAGCAGGGGGAGGGTCGAATTCATCGAGCCGACTTAAGAAAGGGGAAGATATTCGTGGCCACTTCCGTGTGAGACTTGCGGCTGTTCGGGCTTTCCATGGCGCGCAGGTCGTCGGGCAGCCCGGAATCATCGGCCTTCCGGCCCACGGCGATGGCGGCCATCACGAGATACTCTTCCCTGGAGGCGCCTAGGACTTCGTAGGCCTTGTCCTGGCTGAAGCCGGCCATGGCGTGGGCGTACAGGCCGAGCTTGCGCGCCTGCAGCGCCAGGGCCATCCAGGCGGCGCCCGCATCATAGGCGGCGTGACGGTTTTCCTTGCCGGTTTTCTGAAACGTCCGCCGGGCCAGAATGAACATCAGCAGCGGCGCCCGGCCGGCCCACAGCTGGTTTTTCGCAACCAGGCAGGACACCAGCTTTTGGCGTTGTTCCGGTTCGGTGGCGTAGACAAATAGCCAGGGCTGCTCGTTGTAACAGGACGGCGCCCAGCGCGCTGCCTCGAAAAGCGTCTGAACCTCCCGATCCGAAAGCGGGTCGGGAAGGAAGGCCCGCGGCGACCAGCGGTCCGCGAACATGCTGTCGATGTCCCAGTCCGGTGTCCGGGGATTCTGAGGCTTGGCGTCCATTCGGCCTCTTCAGAAGGCGCCGGGGTATGTCAGGATTGTGCGGGGTTTTTCTCGATGGTCTTTTTTTTCTTGGGGCGAACCTTTCCGTGGGTGCCGCGCCAGATCTTGCCCCGCTTGGAACGTCGATCACCTTTTCCCATTCGTTTTTCTCCTTGGCATTTTAGATCATGTGGCGCGCTTATAGCATAAGCGCCGACCGGAGTTCAATAGGTGAAAACCGGTGCATATTACTTCTCACGTCGAACGTAAATCAACTCGACGATTCGTTCGATGGGAGCCTCAATCATGGATTCCGCGCTTTTGAGTTCATCGGGCGAACTGAAGACGGAGAACAGCTCCTGCAGAATGACATCATAAGGTGAGCATTCTGCGCCGATTCGTGCATAGTCCACGGCCGGGGGCCGGTAGCGGTTGTCGTTGAAGAAATAGTTTCCGACGCCGTTCCAATCGGCACGGCGAAAGGGCCAGCTCAGCTTGAGTTCCAGAAAGTCGGCGACGGCGGTGCGGGCATCCGGGCTGGATTGTATGTCGGCAGCGGTCAGGCTGCGGTTGAGCCGGCGTTCGACTTCGCTGAAAAACCCCGCGAGCATCCGCTCTTCCGTGATCACCAGCCCGTAGATGTACCAATCCGTGCACACCGCTTTGACGATTTCCTTGTAGGCCGCGGGTAGGTTCCGGTAAGTGGGGCAGAAATAGTCGCGGCAGGCCATCGCGCCGTAGAAGCTAAGGCCCCGGTAATCCATGCCCTGGTTGCCGTCGGCCTGGGGATGCAGCAGGCAGCCCACCCGGGAATGACGAGCGCCGACAAAGCCCAGGAACGGACAGTGGTAGAAATCAGGGTAGGGGCGCGGCCGGGGATCCCGGCGTTCCATCTTCACCTGGAACTCGGTGATGGCATCCGGGGTTCGGGGAATCTTCTGGAACTCCGCGGTGTTCAGGGTGATCAGCTCTTCGAGTGACTCCCGCGAATCCTTCGCGCGATTGTACAGCCCGCAGCAGGCGCCGCAGGACACCGTCTCGCCGGCCTGGCAAAGATAGACCCCGCCGGGCACTGCGGGCATGAGGGGGTCTGCTTCGGGCTTGTCGCACTGATTCATGTCGTCAACGGTAGGCGCCTCCGCCCGGGTAATCGGTTTCGGTACGCGTCTGAAACTCGCCGCCAACGGGCTCTAGGTCCGGAGCTATCCCGTCTCCCGATAAAGGGCTGGGGATTA
The DNA here is from genome assembly GCA_050257775.1 of Hyphomicrobiales bacterium. GTDB lineage: Bacteria > Desulfobacterota > Desulfobacteria > Desulfobacterales > SpSt-501 > SpSt-501. The sequence goes on along the minus strand of JBLMXM010000096.1, from coordinate 868 downwards.
GGACTGTCGCGTTGGGCTTCGATACAACTTCCCTTTGAGGTCCGGTCCAAGAGCCCACAGTCGGCTCAGACAGTCAGCCGCTCCCCTCACCGATCACCCGTGCTGCGGCGCGTCATTGTGTGTGCCCCCTGCAGCCGGCCACAAACATTTAATATTCAGAACGACGAATCAAGTCAATCGCCTACTTTGATTCCCTCCTCCTCCATTCATACAGGGCCACGCTGATCGCCACGGTTGCATTTAGGGATTCTACCTGCGGGCCCATGGGGATGCGCAGCGCACGTAGGCACCAGCGCTCCGGCAGCCCCGGTCCTTCCAGGCCGGCCAGCAGGCCGAAGGCCGCCGGAAACGATGCATGCCGGAGGTCATCCCCCTCTGTAGAAAGGGCCAGAATCGGAAGACCCTCCGGAAGCTCGCCGAGTGCGGGCCCCTGACGCAGCGGCACGCTCAACACCGCGCCCCCGGATGCGCGCAGGGATTTCGGGTGAAAGGGATGGGCGCTTTCCGCCAGCAGAATAACCTGGGCCACCCCGAAGGCGGCCGCCGACCGGATGGCGGCACCAACGTTTTCCGGATCCTGGAAAGGGATCAGCAGACTGCAGCCGGTTTCAAATCCCTCGCTCGGTTCCCAGGCGCGGATCTCAGGCAGGGTGATCTGAAGCATGGGGATGTGGGTGCCAAAGGTGTCCAACTCATCGAACAAGGCAGAGGCCAGCTGGATCCAACGGAGATGCGGGGGGCTTTGCGGGGGCGGCGGGGCCTGGTCTTCCCGGCTGAGCCAGGCCGCGCAGCGCTCCGGATGGCGGGCCAGATATTCAGCAATCGTTTTGGAGCCGGACACCAGCGCTTTCCCGCTCTTGCGGATGCC
>JBLMXM010000095.1:0-6498 GCA_050257775.1 Hyphomicrobiales bacterium | reverse complement strand
CAGGCCAGACATTCGGGGAAGTCCCGGTTTTCGCCGGAGAGCATTTCCCCGCTAGCGCCGAGGCCATCCAGGAGACCCGGGCCCTCTTCTTCCCGCGTTCCGCCTTTCTGGCGCTGCTGGAGAGGAACCCCTCCCTATCCCTCAAACTGCTGGCCGACCTATCGGTGAAGCTGCGGCAGTTTGCGGTCCAGATCGAGAACCTGTCACTGAAGGAGATCCCGGCGCGCCTGGCCACTTATTTGCTGGTTCTGGCCGAGGAGCAGGGACAGGACGATCACGTCACCTTGAGCATATCCAAGGGGCAGCTGGCCAGCCTCATGGGCACGATTCCCGAGACGCTTTCCCGCATCCTGGCCAAGCTCTCCTCGCAGGAGCTCATCCGGGTCGAAGGCCGGAAGATCGTGTTGGTGGATGCCGAGGGACTCAGGGAACTGGCCCAGTCGGGAAAAATCCTTTAGCCCGAAAAACAGCTATTGCGCCGGCTGAGTTGCTTTTCCCATTTTTGCGGTTGACACAAACTGACGGGTCATCTATAGTGCGCCCCTATGAAATTGCGCGGCGTTAAACTCATGTATGCGGTGATCGCGGTGCTTTTCTTTGCCGGCGCTCTGGCGCCGGCTTGCGCAGCGCAGGAAAATTGCAGCATGCCGTGCTGCCAGCACAAGGCCCGGCCGACGTCCTCTCATCCGGGGCCGGCGCATGCCATGCCTTGCTGCAACCAACCTACAGACCCATCTTCGCGTAACGGCTCCGGATGCCGGTACGACCAAATCCATCTGGCCCTTGATCCCGGGCATGCCCCGTCATTGCTCGCTCTGGCGACAACCCCCTCGGTTATCTCCCAGGAAGCATTAGAGCTGCGCTCATCGCCAATGGCCGTTTCCCTTGCAGCCACAGGCCTGGTCAAGACCCCCATCTTCCTGCGCACTCAAACCCTGTTGATCTGATTACCCCTCTATCGTCTCGCTTGGTTGCACACCGGATTATTTTTTCGGTTCCGGCGGCTTATTCCAGCCGTCCGTACCGCACTTATTCGTTCACCCTATACTTTCACAAGGAGAGTTTGCCATGTCGAAGAAAGCCACCCCCGATAAGCTGGCGGCCAAGAAGGCCGCCGTTCTCGGTACCCGTCGCAAAAACCGTATGCCGCTGGTCGCCGGCCTTGCGGTACTCGTTCTGATAGCGGCCGCAGCAGCCTGGTATTTCGCCAGCTCGACCCCCAAGGCTCAGGTTTCTCAAGCGGCAGGCGTTCAGGTGTCCGGTGATGCCGTCTCCATCCCGGCGTCCACCTTTGACGACGGGAAGGCACACTACTTCGAGCACAAGAACGGCAACATCACGATTCGCTATTTCGTGATCAAGAGCGCCGACGGCGTCATACGGGCCGCTTTCGACGCCTGCGACGTGTGCTGGCCGGCCGGCAAGGGCTATGTCCAGGACGGCGACTACATGGTCTGCCGGAACTGTGGCCAGCGCTTCCACTCGATCAAGGTGAACGAGGTCAAGGGCGGCTGCAACCCGGCTCCCCTGGAGCGCCGCGTTGAGAACGGCACGGTCACCATCCGGGTGAGCGACATCGTGGCAGGGATAACCTACTTCGACTTACCCAGAAAGGGGTGAAGCATGACGCTCAAACTGATATCCTTGCGGAACCTGATGCGCCGCAAAGGAAAGGCCGCCTTCATTCTGGCCGGGTTGGTGATCGGGGTGGCGACCGTGGTCGGCATCATCAGCTTTGTAGAGGCAACCACCCACGACATCACTCACAAGCTGGAACAATACGGGGCCAACATTCTCATCGTGCCCCGCACGGAAAACCTTTCGCTCACTTACGGCGGTCTCTCCCTGGGCGGAGTGTCCTTCGAACTGGAGGAAATCCGTGAGTCGGAGCTGGCGCGCCTGTCCACCATCAAGAACCACCGCAATATCGCGGCGGTCGGCCCCATGGTCCTCGGCGTGGCCTCGGTCGAGGGCGGGAGAATCTTGATGGCGGGAGTCGATTTCAAGGCAGCCGGCATTCTGAAACCCTGGTGGCGCGTTCTGGGCGACTATCCGGGCAAGGACGGCATTCTTCTAGGGGCCGAGGCCGCCCGGGTCCTGCATTTGAACGCCGGCAGCCGCCTGTCGGTCAACGGCGTGGACCTCACCGTCTCGGGGGTTCTTGAACCTACGGGCTCTCAAGACGACCATCTGGCCTTTGCCGTTTTATCCACCGTCCAGCGCGCATTCCATAAGGACGGTCGCATCTCCATGGTCGAAGTGGCGGCCCTGTGCAAGGACTGCCCGATCGATGACATGGTTCGTCAGATCTCGGAAGTGCTGCCGGGCGCCAAAGTCATGGCGATCCAGCAGGTGGTCAAGAGCCGCATGGAGATGCTGTCGCAGTTCACGCATTTCTCCTACGGCATATCCGGCGCGATTCTGTTCGTCGGCGGGCTGGTCGTGCTCGTAACCATGATGGGCAGCGTGCGGGAACGCACCGATGAAATCGGTATTTTTCGGGCCATCGGGTTCCGGCGCAGCCACATCATGCGGATCGTGTTCCTGGAGGCCGGGATCATTTCCGGTCTGGCCGGGATTGTCGGCTATGCGCTCGGCATGGGCAGCGCCCAGGCGGCCTTGTCGCTTCTGGCGGAAGGCCACCCGGTGCACGTACCGTTCAGCCCCGAGCTGGCGTTGGGATCACTGGTTCTGGCGCTGGTGCTCGGTCTGGGGGCCAGCGCCTATCCGGCGGCCATGGCCGCGCGGCTCGACCCCAACGAAGCCCTGCGGGCGCTCTAACCTCGGGCTGTTGCGCCTCGAGACATGCACGCCGGTCGAGCCCCGCGGGGGTTCGTGGCGGAATGTGCGCAAAAGGAGTCCATCGTGAGCTATATTCTTGCCGATTGTTTAATGAAGACCTTCGGGACCGCGGGCTCTGCCGTGCAGGCGGTATCCGACATCAGTTTCCAAGTCACACCGGGCGAGTTCATTGCTATCATGGGTGAATCCGGTGCAGGGAAATCGACGCTGCTCGGCATCCTGGGCGCCATGAATGCCCCTTCGTCGGGGCGTCTCGTCGTGGATGATATCGACGTGTACCGGCTCCGCCCGGAGCAACGTGCCGATTTCCGCCGCGAGTATCTCGGGTTCGTGTTCCAGAGCTTTCACCTCGTTCCCTATCTTTCGGTGATCGAAAACGTCATGCTGCCCCTGACGGTGACTCGCCGCAGCGGAGCGGAAAAGCGGAGCATGGCTCTTGCCGCCCTTTCCCAGGTGGGTCTGGCGGACAAAGCCGGCCGTCTGCCGGGTGAAATTTCAGGCGGGGAAAAGGAACGCGTGGCGGTTGCGCGGGCGATCGTGAACGAGCCGCCGATCCTTCTGGCCGACGAACCCACCGGCAACCTGGATACGAAGAACAGCCAGGAGATCATGCGGATGTTCCAGCGCCTGAACGCCGGAGGCATGACAATCATCATGGTGACCCACAGCGCGGAGTGCGCCGGTCATGCCCGGCGGATCATGAGGGTTTCCGACGGCCGGCTGCTGGAGGACCGTGTCGTCGCCGAAACGGGTTTGCGGATGGCATCTTAGCCCTTGGCGGTTTGGCTGCTCACCGTCAGCACCGGGCAGGGCGATCGTCGTACGACGCGGTCGGTGGTCGATCCCATGAGCAGCGATTTGACCAGACCGTGCCCGCGCACCCCCAGCACGACCATGTCCATGCTCTGGGCCACCGAATAGGCCACCAGTTCTTCATACGGTTGGCCTCGCAGAACGGCCGTTTTCAGCGAGCACCAGTTGCGGGCATCTTCCGGAACCAATGCGTCCAGCTTCTCCTTGAGCACGTCGGTGCGAACCATGTCCTGGGTTTGCTCGGCGGGCGTCAGGAACTCCGGGTAGACCGGCGGCTCCATGACGTGGACCAGATGCAGCTCGGACTCGAACTCCTGGGCAAGACTCAGCCCGTAGTTCAAAGCCAATATCGAGTCTTTTGAGAAATCGCTCCCAACCAGGATCTTCTTCAACCGGATCCCGCCGGCGTCTTTCCCGATAAATCCCTCCTCCACGCCGTGCACCGCCAGCAGGGGGCAGCTCAGCGTCCGCATCAGCCGTTGGGTCACGGAGCCCAGAATCAGCCGTTTCAGGCCCGAATGGCCCCGGGTGGCCGCGATCACGAGGTCGGCCCCCTTTTCCTCGACCAGCCGGGCAATCTCCGCCGCCGGCTGTCCCACGCGGATCAACGGCTCCCACTCCACCTCCTGCAACCCGGGCATTTTGGACAACTGCTCTTCGGCTTCCTGCCGGATCCGGTCCTGCTGACCGACCGGGTCGAGCTGGAACTCCCCGTAAATAGTGACCGCCGAAAGGTCGATGACATGGCACACATAGAGTCGGCCATCGAACTCTCTGGCGATCGCCACCCCGTAAGGAATGGTTTGGTTGGAATGTTCCGAAAAGTCGGTCGCACAGATGATGCTTCCGAATTGCATCCGCATGACAACCCTCCTTTCCGTCTCGGCCATCCTCCCCGGCCGGCAGCCCTGCTTCCATTTTTCGATGTTATCCTTTTATGACCGCTATGGGCGTGAGCCGCGCTACCCGTTTGGCGATCCTCGCGCCGTGCACCACATCGACCACCCGATCCACGTCTTTGTAAGCGACCGGCGCCTCTTCCGCCAACCCCGCCAGGCTGCCCGCCCGCACGTGGATCCCGCCGGCTTCAAGCTCCCGGCGCAGTTCGGCGCCCTGCACGGACCGCTTGGCCTGATGCCGGCTCATGGTCCGGCCGGCTCCGTGGCAGGTGGACCCGAATGCCTGCGCCATGGAGCCTTCGGTGCCGAGGAGCACCCAGCTGGCTGTCCCCATGGATCCCGGCACCAGCACGGGCTGGCCGATGTCCCGGTAGGTCTCCGGCAGCACCTCGGAGCCCGGACCGAAGGCGCGGGTAGCCCCTTTGCGGTGCACGCACAGCTCACGCTTGCGGCCCTCGACGGTGTGGGTCTCGATTTTGGCCATATTGTGGGCGATATCGTAGATCTGATAGACGCCGAAGTTATTGACCTTTCCGGCCAGGGCCTGCTCGAAGCTCCTTCGGATGTGAAACGCCAGCACCTGACGGTTGGCAAAGGCATAGTTGGCGGCGGACTTCATGGCGGCCAGGTAGTCCCGGCCTTCCGGGCTGTCCAGAGGCGCGCAGACCAGTTCCCGATCGGGGAGCTGGAATTGGTATTTTCGAAGGGCGCTCTGGAACCGATGGACGTAGTCCGTGCAGACCTGGTGCCCCAGCCCGCGTGAGCCGCAGTGGATCTGGACGACGACCTGCCCGGGGAAAAGCCCGATGCGCCTGGCCAGCGCCTGTTCCATGACGTGGTCCACCCGGTCCACTTCGATGAAGTGGTTGCCGGCCCCCAGCGTCCCCACCTGATCCTTGCCGCGGTCCCGGGCGCGAGCGCTGACCTGGGCTGCATCCGCGCCCGGCACGCACCCATTCTCTTCGGTGTGCTCAAGATCGGCCTCGGTGCCGAAGCCCCGGCGGACCGCCCAGCGCGCCCCCTGTTCCATCATTTCGTCCAGCTCACCGGCCTTGAGCCTCACCTGCCCGCCTTTGCCGACGCCGCTCGGGCAGTTGGCGTACAAGGCCGAAGCCAGGTCGTCCAGGTGGGGGGTGATCTGCTGCACGTTCATGTGACTGGCCAGCAGCCGGACGCCGCAGTTGATGTCGTAGCCCACCCCGCCGGGCGAGATGGCGCCGTCCGGCAGAGCGGTCGCCACCACGCCGCCGATGGGGAAACCATAGCCCTGGTGCATGTCCGGCATGGCCAGGACGTGGGCGACGACCCCCGGCAAGGTGGCGGTGTTGACCAGCTGCTCCAGGCTGCGATCGCCGGTCATGCGGCCGGCCAGTTCGTCATCGGCATAAAAGCGCGCCGGCACCCGCATGTCCGGGCGGAACGACGCCGGAATTTCGTAAAGGAAGTTATCGATTTTGCGAACGTCGTGGATGCTGACCATGAACGTCTCCTTACCAGGGTGTTAAGAACAGCGTCTCAGGCCGTGATCCGGCGTTGCGCGGCTATGGTAAATGCTCACCTATCGGCCAATATGCTTCGCTTTCCAAATCATCGCGTGCCTGGGCTGACGGCCCGATACTTGTTTTTCAACAGCCTGTTACACGTCGAAGACGATGGTCGTCGAGAGACCGTCGGGGGCGGATCTGATTTCCAGGTTGTGAAACGTCACCGCCTTGACGTGTTTATCCAGCGCATCCAAGCGGTTGCCCCGGGCAAGAGCGCTGAGGCCGGTGGGTGTGATCCGGCTAAACTCAAATTGGCTGAAGACGAGCAACTCGGTTTCCGCCCAAAACGCCAGTTCGCTCAGCCATGCCACCAGGAGGTTCTCCGCATCGATGGCCTCAAGGCTGATGAGCTTTGCGAGAGCCGGCTCGCTGTCCTCATCGGCAGCACGCATCAGGCTATTCATGCCCAGGGCGGCGTTGACGAACAGCTCGGCAAGGTC
>JBLMXM010000094.1:0-11464 GCA_050257775.1 Hyphomicrobiales bacterium | reverse complement strand
CCACTGAACAAGGGGGAAACCGAGTATTGGATGCCCGTGGATCAGTACATCGGCGGCGTGGAGCACGCGATCCTGCACCTGCTGTATTCGAGGTTCTACACCCGCGTGCTGCATGACGAGGGGTTGGTTTCCTACAAGGAGCCCTTCACCCGGCTGCTGACCCAGGGCATGGTGTGCAAGGAGACCGTTGCCTGCCCGGAACATGGGTTTCTCTTCCCGTCGGATGTGCGCATCGAAGGCGGTGCTCGTTCCTGCGCCCTCTGCGGGCAGCCGGTGAGCCTTGGACGGGTGGAAAAGATGTCCAAGTCCAAGAAAAACGTGATCGACCCGAACACCTTGCTCGAGCGTTACGGGGCCGACACGACCCGGCTGTTTTGCCTCTTCGCCGCGCCCCCCGAGAAGGATCTGGAATGGAGCGAGCAGGGGGTGGAGGGCGGCCACCGTTTTTTGAACCGGGTCTGGCGGCTGGCGGCCGAGTGGATGCCGGTGATCGCGAGTGCACACCCGTTTGACGGAGGACCCGGCCGGCTGAATGGCCCCTTGAAGGAGATCCACCGAAAGACCCACGAGACGATCCGCAAGGTCACGCGGGACATCGAAGAGCGCTTCCATTTCAACACCGCGATCAGCGCTGTCATGGAGTTCTTCAATGCCTTGAGCGGCTTGAACGTGGCGGAAGAACGCAGCCCGGAGAAGGCCGCGGTGATGCGCCTGGCCATCGAATCGCTGGCGCTGCTGTTGTCGCCGATCGTGCCCCACATTGCCGAGGAACTGTGGGAGGCGCTCGGCCACCCGCAGAGCATCCTGCTGGCGCCCTGGCCGGCATGGCGGGAGGATGCCATCGAACGCGAAGAGACCCTGGTCGTCGTCCAGGTGAACGGCAAGCTGCGCAGCCGGATGACGGTCGCGGTCGATGCCGCCGACGACGAGGTCAGCCGGAAGGCACTGGCGGATGATGGCGTTCAGAAGTTCGTGCAGGGAAAGCCGGTCAAGAAAATAGTTGTGGTGAAGAATAAACTGGTCAATATTGTGGTATAATGACTACTTCCCGTTGCGGAGATAGTATGGCCCACATTCATTCGGATGAAATGAAGCCGCCGTTCCGCGCTCGACTCGTTCTCCGGCTGGCGGGTCTGGCCATGGCCGCGATCACGGCCTTTGCATGCGGCTATCATTTCCAGCAGCAGGCCAAGCTTCCCAACAACGCCCAGCGCCTCTATGTGGATATTTTCGAAAACCGAACCAACCAGGCGGGACTTGAAACCACCGTTACGAACGCCGTGGTCTTCGAGTTCGTCAAACGCGGCGAGACGGACATGGTGAAGGAGCCTTCGCAAGCCGACCTCATCATGAAAGGTATCATCCGTTCGGTCCAGATCAGCACCGCAGCGACCCGAAGCAATAGCGGGGCCGGCGAACGATCGGTTTCCATTACGCTGGATGTGCGCCTGGTGCAGCAGGATGGGAAGGAGGTCTGGTCGGCCAAAGGACTGTCGGACAGCGATGCCTATGTCGTGGGGGCTGACAAATTCTTGAACGACGACAAGCAGCGGGCAACGTTAGGGTTGGTTTCGACCCGAATCGCCGAGAGGATCTACAACCGGTTCACCGACAATTTTTGACGACTTCGTAAAAAGCCCAATCTCGGCGTTGCGCTTCACCTCGCCGTTGCTGCGGCGTACTTAAAGTACGCCTCGCGCCACGAGCCTCGCGCGCCTTGACCTTGGCCTTTTTACGAAGTCGTCGAAATGGATGGTTTATGCGAGTTTGAAACGATACCGGCGCACCGGGAATTCCCGGTGCGCCGGTATGGGCGTCAGGTTGAACGAAAAGAGGCGAATTACGCCTTGAGCGCGTTGACCAGTTTGGCCAGGCGCGAGATCTTGCGAGCCGCGGTTTTCTTGTGGATGACGCCTTTCTTGGCTGCCTTGTCGATTACGGCCTTGGCATAGTTGAGTTTGATCCCTGCTCCCTCCGCCGACTTGGCGGCAACCTCTTGCCGCACGGTCTTCACCATGTGTTTCACGCGAGTGCTGGTCGCTCGGTTACGCAGGTTGCGGGTTTCGTTCTGTCGGGCGCGCTTAAGCGCTGATGCGTGGTTGGCCAAGCTGATTGCTCCTTTCCCTATTCTTTGATAAAGTTTACTAGATAATTAATTCCAATCCAGCTGTCAAGAAATTTCTATTGATATCACCAGTCCACAATTCTTTCGCGGCGGCGGAGCGCGAGGCATCCGGTGAACCCGAAACCCGGCGACTGAGCCGGGCGGCAGGCGTCGTTGCGTTGGCTACCGTATTAAGCCGCGTCCTGGGATTCGTGCGCGACGCCATGATCGCCAGTTATTTCGGGGCCGGTTTCGGTTCGGATGCCTTTCTGGCCGCCTTCCGGATCCCCAACCTGTTCCGCCGCCTGGTCAGCGAAGGCGCGTTGAATTCAGCCTTCGTTCCGGTCTTCACCGAGACCCTATACAGGGGAGGGCACGCGGAGGCGGATCGATTGTTCGGCGCGGCCTCACGTGTTTTCGCGGCGGCACTCTTGATCCTGTGCGCCGTCGGCGTGCTGACCGCCCACTGGGTTGTGCCCCTAATGACTCCCGGCTTCCCCGGGCCCAAGCTCGCGCTCACCATTACCTTGGCTCGCCTGATGTTTCCTTATCTGTTCGCGGCCGGGATGGTGGCGCTGTGCATGGGAGCGCTGAACGTTTACGGTAGCTTCGCGCCGCCGGCGCTGGCCCCGACGCTGCTCAACCTCGGCATGATCGGCACGCTGGCAGCCGTCGCACCGCTCATGGATCGCCCCGTGATCGGCCTGGCCGTGGGCGTGCTCATCGGCGGTGCAACCCAGCTGCTGTTTCAGGTTCCGTTTCTCCTTCGTTACCGGCTGCACCTGTGGAGGTCGTCGCGATTCGTGCCGTCAGAATTGGCCCGCATGGCGCGGTTGATGGTACCTGCCGTTCTCGGTGGTGCGGTCTATCAGATTAACATTTTGGCCGGCACCTTGCTGGCGTCCATGCTGGCGGAGGGCAGCGTCAGCTACCTTTACTATGCCGATCGCCTGGCGGAGTTCCCGCTCGGCGTGGTGGCCATGGCCGGGGCCACGGCTGCCTTGCCGAGCATGTCGCGTGAAGCCGCGGCCGGCGATGCCAGGGCCATGGCCGAGACCTTCGCGTATGCGTTTCGGTTGGTGTCTTTTGTCACGATTCCGGCCATGACCGGTTTGATTCTGCTTGGAGAACCGATTTTAACGGTGCTGTTTATGCGCGGAGAATTCGGTGCCGCCGATGTGCGGTTGACCGCGCAGGCGCTTTCATACTATGCTGTAGGCCTATGGGCATTTGCAACGGTGCGGATCGCCGTAGCCGCCTTCTTCGCTCTGCAGGACTCCAACACTCCGCTCCGCGCGGCGATATGGTCCATCCTGGTCAACATCCTGCTGGGGCTCACGTTCATGAAACCCATGGCTCACAGCGGAGTGGCTCTGGCCACGTCGTTGGCGTCCATTCTGAACCTGGCGATACTTTTGGCCTTCCTGCGGCGAAGGATCGCAGGGGTGGATTGGCGCTCCATCGGAGCTTCGCTGGTTCGGTCGATTCTCAGCGCAGGAATCATGGCTGCCGGGGTGGTGGGAATTATGCACGCCATGCTATCGAGCGGCCGCCAGACCCCGACAGTTCTGGCGGAGGGCCTTTGCGCCAGCATCGCCGGCGGTGCGTTGATTTATTTCGCCGCCAGCCGGGCGTTGGGAAGCCGTGAATTCGACGAACTGCTGGCTCACGCGGCGAGGAGGGTGCGCTCCCGATGACCAAGAAACAAGGCGTTATGCTTTCCATAGGGGTTTTCCTTATTCTGTCGCTCCTCTTTTTCATCGTCTTCAGCGAGCGCGGGTTGGCCGATCTCAGCCTGATGAAAAAGGAGCGAGACCGCCTGCAGACGCAAAGTCAGCAGACCACTCAGGAGAACCTGACCCTCGGGGTCGAGATCGACCGGCTCAAGAACGACCCCAGGTACATTGAAAGCGTAGCCCGCAAGGATTTCGGCATGATCGGGCAGGATGAGATCGTGGTGAAACCGCAGCGGGCACCCGATCACTGAGAGAAGGGAGATGGAAAAGGAATACCGTCATGGCACCGTGACACTGGCCCGGCTTTTCGCCGCTCAGGGCCACTGGGAGAAAGCGGCCGAAATTTACCGCAGTCTGCTGGAGCATGAGCCCGATCGGGAAGATCTTGCACAGGCTCTATCCGCCGCGCAACAGCAGCTGGCGGCCTCAGGCCGGGAATCCGCGCGTGACCTCGTTCCCCTGTTTCGACGCTGGATCGATCTCCTGCTGAAATATGACCGGCTGCGCAAGCTGAAACGGCTCAGAAAGAATTTCTGAAAGAGCTATTCTTTTTTTCCCGGTTCTTTTTTTTCCGCGGGTTTCTTGGAGCCCGCCTCTGAGGTCTCTTTGGGCTCCTGGTAAAACAGGGCCTTCACCCGCTCGTTTTCGTTGCCTTCCACGAATGCTTTCCCTTCCGACCGGAACAGGACGATCTTGGAACCCGTGAGCGTGTTTTTCCCGCTGACTACCTTGGAGTTCGGGCCGGTCAGCGTCAGCACATCGGTTGCCACGACATGCTCCGCACGCTCGGTGTCCGCAACATATCGGTCGGTGACGATGTGCACCCGGCCCGTAGCCACCATTTTTTGGACGGACTGTTGCGTAGTTTTGTCCTTGGGCGGATTCATCAGATCGCCCTCATAGTAGATTCGCAGGGCGTCGGAGGTCATCGTGAACGTCCCCTGGGTGGCCTTCACGTTGCCCGTGAAGTCCGCCCATTTCTCTGTGTTGTTGGCAACCAGCCGATCGGCGACGATTTCAATCGGCTCCTTGGACCCCTGGGAGCTGTCGCTTGGGAACAAACCGGCAGCCCACAATCCGGTTGCCCAGCAAAGCCATGCCGCCGTGACGGCCGCGGCCGTAAATTTCATCGATGCGCTCATAGAGTGTTTCCCCCTACCGAAACAGATAACTGCAGGCCGCCACGGCACCCACGATGCCGGCAAGATCGGCCAGCAGGCCGGCCGCCAAGGCGTAGCGGATGCGCCGCACCTGAACGGCACCGAAGTAGACGGCCAGGACATAGAAGGTGGTCTCCGTGCACCCCTGAAGCGTCGACACGAGATAGCCGGTGTAACTGTCGGGCCCGATGGCCGGATCGTTGATGATGGAGGCGAGAACCGCAAAGGCCCCCGACCCGGACAGCGGGCGCATCAGCGCCATGGGCAGGGCTTCGGCCGGCAGGCCTGCCCAGGCGGTCCAGGGGGCAATCAGCCTTACCATGGCATCCAGGGCGCCGCTGGCGCGCAACATCCCTACCGCCGCCAGGATGGCGACCAGGTAGGGGATAATCCGGAGGGCCACCTGAAACCCCTCCTTGGCTCCGTCCACGAACACCTCGTAGACCCGGACCCGTCGCACCGCCCCAAAAAGCAGAAAACCCGCCATCAGGCCCGGCATGATCCAGGGCGCCAGGGCTTTCCCGTAAGCCACCGTCAGCGGAATCAGGGACAGAACGCCTATCAGCGCCAGGGCACTCACCCATCCGGGGTAGGGAGCGTCTGGTTCCAGGCCTGCTTCTCCCTGCTCAGCATCGACGGTATTTTCTGCGCCTGATTCAGCGGGCGCGAAGGCCGGCCGCCTGCGGTAAAAACGGCACAGGAGCTTCGCACTGATGATCCCGACTGCCGTGGAACAGGCCGTTGCGAATAGGGTGGTCGGGAAAATGCCGGCTGGGTCGGCCGAGCCTGCCGCCGCTCTCAGTGCAATGACTCCGGTGGGCAGCAGCGTCACGCTGGAGGTGTTGATGGCCAGAAACAGCGCCATGGCATCGGTGGCGGTCCCCGGGTAGCGGTTCAGCTTGTTCAGTTCCTGCATGGCCCGGATGCCGAACGGGGTGGCGGCGTTTCCCAGGCCCATGACATTCGCCGAGAGGTTGAGGATCATGGCGCCCATGGCCGGGTGCTCGGCCGGCACGTCCGGGAACAGCCTCACCATCAGCGGCCGGATCAGGCGGGCAATGATCTTGAGCAACCCGCCCGCTTCGGCCACTTTCATCAGACCCAGGAAAAGGGTCATGACGCCGACCAGTCCGATCGCCAGGTCTACCGCACCCGCAGCCGACTCCACCATGGCCTTGGAAAGGCTCTCCATGGGCGAGGGCTGGCCTTCCAGCGCAACCCATACGAACTGGCGCCATCCCGCGCAGATGAATGCCACCAAAGCGATCAATAAGAAGATGATATTCATTCAGATGACGATTCCAAGTCTTGCCTATTGAATTACAAGGGTTTGAAACTATTCCCGGCGCAAGGCTTCAATCGGATCCAATCGCGAGGCCTTGCGGGCTGGGTAGAATCCGAAAAATATCCCCACCGCCGCGGAAACCGAGAAGGCCAGCAGCACCGCGCCGGGTTTTATGATCGCCGGCCATTTGCCGAAGGCGGTAAACGCCAGAGAGCCGCCAATTCCCAGCGTGATGCCGGCAGCGCCGCCGATCATGGCCAGAGCCACCGCCTCGGTCAGAAATTGCGCGAGGATATCCCGGCTGCGGGCCCCAACGGCCATGCGCAGTCCGATTTCGCGCGTGCGCTCCGTGACGGACACCAGCATGATGTTCATGATCCCGATCCCGCCGACCACCAGGGAGACGGAGGCCACCGCCGCAAGCAGCAGCGCCATGGCGCGGGAGGACTCGGCCTGGGTCTCCAGCACCTGGGCCAGGTTGCGGATGGAGAAGTCGTCATCCTGGTTGGAGCGCAGGCGATGCCGCTGGCGCAACAGATCCCGCGACTGATTCTCCACGACCGTGACGAGCTCGGGGGATTGAGCCTTGATGATGATCGAACCGACCAGGCGGCCGCTGCGCGACCGGCCGCCCAGCACTTTCTTGCGGGCCGTGGACAAGGGGACGAACACGGCATCGTCCAGATCCTGGCCCCCGAGAGACTGGCCCTTGGCCTTGAGAACTCCGATCACCTCGACCGGCACACGGGTGATGCGGATGACCTGGCCCACGGGGTCCTGGCCGGGAAACAGGTTGTCGCTGACGGTTTGTCCCAGTATCACCACTTTGGAGGAACCTTTGTTGTCCTCCGGCGTGAAAGCCTTCCCACTTTCGACTTCCCACTCACGCGCCTCGAAATAGTCGGGAGTGACCCCGTATATGACGGTGGACCAGTTGAGGTTGCCGAATACGACCTGGCCGGCGCCCCGCACCGTGCAGCTGACAATCTGGGCTTCCGGGATCTCCTTCTGGATGGCTTCGGCATCATCTTCGGTAGTGGTGGGAAGGCTGCCCGTCCCCAACCGGATGCCTCCTGCCGTGGTGGTGCCGGGCGAAATGTAAATCAGGTTTGAGCCCAGGCTGTTGATCAGATCCGTCACCTTGGCTTCGGCGCCCGCTCCGACCGAGACCATGATGATCACCGCGGCCACACCGATGATGATGCCGAGAGTCGTCAGCACGCTGCGCAGGATGTTCACCCGCAATGCCCGCACCGCGTCCCGGACCGGCTCGAAGATCATCACAGGGTCTGGTCCTCCGTTGCCGGTGATATGCGGCCGGGGGTACCGGCATCCAAACCCGCCACAGGTCCGCTTTGAACCAGCTGCCCGTCGCGGAACCGCAGCAGGCGCCGGGCGAAGCAGGCTACGTCGGGCTCATGGGTGACGAGCACGATCGTCATGCCCTGGCCGTTCAGGCGCTGGAACAGCTGCATGAGCTCGACGCTGGTCTGGGAGTCCAGGGCTCCCGTGGGTTCGTCCGCCAGGACCAGCACCGGGCGATTTACCAGCGCGCGGGCAATCGCCACTCGTTGCTGCTGGCCGCCGGAAAGCTGCGACGGATGATGGTGCAGCCGGTCCTTAAGGCCTACGGCGGCCAAGGCCTCCTCGGCCTGGCTTCGGCGTTCGACGCGCTTCTGATGGCTGTAGCGCAGGGGCAGCTCCACGTTTTCCAAGGCCGAGGTTCGCGGCAGCAGATTGAAATTCTGAAAGACGAAGCCGAGCTTTTGATTGCGGATACGGGCGAGTTCATCGGATGTCAGGTGCGACACATTCATGCCGTCCAGCACATAGGTTCCGGAGGACGGCGTGTCCAAGCAGCCCAGGAGGTTCATGAAGGTGGATTTTCCCGAGCCTGAAGGGCCCATGACCGCCACGAAATCGCCGGGCGCCACCTCCACAGAGACCCCGCGAAGGGCGTGAACAACCTCACCTCCCAGAAGATAGTCCTTGGCGAGGTCCTCGGTCTTTAGAAGACATTCCGTCATTTATAAGAACCCAAAACGGGTGGGAGCCCGGCCGGAGGGCTTCTGGCCCGCCGGCTGGCTGCCGATGATGACCTCCTGGCCGGCCATGAGATCCCCGCTCACCACCTCCGTGAAGGTGCCGTCGCTGAGTCCCAGGACGATGTCCACCGCCGCCGGTTGGCCGTTTTCGCCCGGCACGTAGACACGGCCCCGGGTGGTCGGGTTGGACTCATGGGCGGCAGACAGGCGCCGGAATTTCTCCTGCTGCTCCGGGGTGAGCAGCGCAGCGATAGCTCTGCGGCTGCGCTCCCTGACAAGGTTGGCCTCGGAGCGCACTTCCTCCGGGCCGGCGCCCTGGCGGCGCAGGGCGCTCAGCTTATCGCGGGCATCCGCCAGGATGACGCGGGCCTGATTCTGCTGGGACTCGCTGAGGTTGAGCACGGTGGTCCATTGGGCCAGGCGCTCGTCTCCCGGGTTGGATTCGGTCGAAGAGGAGCTTGCGGTCCGCGCGTCGCCGGAGGGGCGCGGCGGTCGACTTTCTTCACTCGCCGGCCGGAAGCGCAGGGCCGCGTTGGGGACCTTGAGAATGTCCTGCCGCTTGGCCGTGATGATCTGGATGTTGGCTGTCATCCCGGGCATCAGGCGCTTATCGGGGTTGTCGGCGGAAACCACAACGGTATAGGTCACCACGTTTTGCACGTTGCGCGGCGCCATGCGGATCTGAAGGACCTTGCCGGTGAACTCCCGGCCGGGATAGGCATCCACGCTGAATACGGCGGGATGCCCGACGACCACGCGGCCGATGTCGGCTTCGTCCACGTCGGTTTCTACCTGCATCTGACGCAAATCCTGGGCAATCGTAAAGAGCTTCGGCGCCTGCAGGCTGGCCGCAACGGTCTGGCCGACATCAACCGCGCGTTCGATGACCACGCCGTCGACCGGAGAGCGGATGAAGGTGTGCTCGAAATCGATCACCGCCTGATTCAGGGCGGCCTCCTTCTGGTGCACCTGCTCCAGGGCATAGTCCACCTGGGCCCGGGCGCTCTTGAGGGCGGCTGCGCGGGAAGCAACGAGGGATTCGGCCGCGCGCTCTTCGGCTTCGGCACTGTTGAGTTGGGCCTGGGACTGATCGTGAAGGGTTTGGGCGTCGTCGGTCTGGCTTTCGGAAACAGCCCCGCTCTTGTAAAGGGCCAGGCGGCGGTCCCGGTTTCGGCGCGAATTAGCCAGAGTGACTCGCGACTTTTCGGCCTGGGCCTTGGCGCTGTTCAGGGAGTCAACCCCGTTGACGAGATCTTTTTGGGCGCGCTCAACCCCGGTGCGTTGGATGTCGACATTGGCCTTCGAGACTGCCAGCTCGGCTTCGGCCTGGCGCACCTTGGCCGCGAACGTTTCCGGGTCGATGCGGGCGATGATTTGGCCGGCCTGCACCTCTGAGTTGAAATCCGCGAGGAGTTCCTGGATTTGTCCGGACACTTGGGAGCCCACCAGCACGGTGATGACCGCGTTGAGCGTCCCGGTCGTGATCACCGCGCTGGTAATGGATCCGCGCTCGACCGGCGCCAGACGAAACGAGGAAGCCCCGTTTCGGCCGTCCCGAAAGAAGATCAACCCCAGCAAAAGGAGTATCCCGACGAGCAGAAAACACCCAATGGTCGCTCTGACATTACGCTGCATGGACCCCCGCCCTTATCCGGAGGCGATGCCCTTCGTGATAATTCAATTTTATAAACACCCCGCAGGGCTGTCAATTGAAACCGGTTCGTGCCATGCCAACCGCACGCTATTCACGCGGTTGCAGGTTAGGCGTTGAAGCGCTGGAGTGCTCCTGTCTTTTCAACCCATGGCTGAAAACCCCGAACCGCCTCCTGTGCAACCGGTCGTTGACTCGCGATTCAAAAAAAGAGCGCTGATTCCATCCTGCCAGGAGGAGGAAAAAGCGCTCTGGATTATAAGGGCCGCGCCAATGGGTGTCGGCGGCCCGTAAATCATAACTTAGCGTTGGGCGGACCGCGGCGCCTTCCCGGCCAAGGGGCTGTAAATCTTCATGATGGCCACCTTCATCACGTCCAGCACTTTCAACTGGCCGATGATGTCCACGAGCTTGTTTTCAGCCTCGGGCGGAAGAACGCAGGCATTGGCGGCGTCAAACTGGAGGTTCGGGAAACCTTTTACGAGTTTCTTCTGCTCTTTTTCGTTGACCGGCACCTGGATCGCCTTTTTGCCGCCGATGTCCTTCACCTGCGCGGCCAGCCCGGCGCCCTCGATGATCTTCATCTTTGCGTCGTCCAGGAACACATTGATCAAGTAATCTGCCATGGGATCCCTCCTGTAGTTTGATTAAGATTTGAGGTTGCAGATGATGGAACGGATTCGCCCCCGTCAAAATTCTTTAGCTATTTAGTTGGATTTTTGAGAACTGTCAAGAAAGACTGCGGTCGCTCGAAACGCGAGCGGCGTATTCAGTCTTCGGCATAGTAGCCGTATTCCCTGGCATTGACATTGTGCCGCTTTTCCCAGCCGATGGTGGAGGAGGGGGTGGGGCCGTAGTCGTGACCCGGCCAGACCACGGTGTCGTCGGGCAGCCGCATCAGTCGGCGGATGGAGGCTCCCAGGGTGGGGCGGTGTCCGCCGGGGAGGTCGGTGCGGCCGCTGTCGCCGACAAACAGGGTGTCGCCGGTGAAGAGGTTTCCCTCGGCATAAAGGCAGATGCCTCCGGGGGTGTGGCCGGGTGTGTGGAAGATCTTAAACGTTATCTCTCCTACCTTTAGATCCTGCTCTCCTGTCAAGCGGATATCCGCCTGGGGAACCCCTTCCGCGTCGAGGGCGTGGATGATGATGGGGGCGCCGGTCAGGGCCTTGAGTTTGGCGCTGCCCGCGGTGTGGTCGCCGTGGCCGTGGGTGTTGACGATATACCGGATGGCCAGCCCGGCCTGGTCCGCCTCGGACACGATGCGCTCGACATCCGTGCCCGGGTCGATCACCACGGCCTTGCGGGTCTTCTCGCATCCGACCAGGTAGCAGAAGTTGTCCATGTTCCCGATCTCAATTTGTCTGATGATCATCGTTCGCACCTGTCAGGGTGCTGAAAACCCGCATCTCAGGCCGTGATCCGGTGTTGCGCGGCATTTTGTAAATGCTCACATATTAACAATATGCTGCGCTTTCCAAAACGC
>JBLMXM010000093.1:0-7309 GCA_050257775.1 Hyphomicrobiales bacterium | reverse complement strand
CGGTGAACTTAGACGCCTCGACCTTGTAGAACGGAGAGTCTGTGAAAATCGAGAGTCGTCGCGCGATCTCGGTCTTGCCTACGCCGGTCGGCCCGATGAGGATAATGTTCTTCGGGGCGATCTCATCGCGCAATTCCGGGGGGACCTGCTGTCGGCGCCAGCGGTTGCGCAACGCCACCGCTACCGCGCGTTTGGCGTGGTGCTGGCCCACGATGTATTTATCCAGTTCCGCGACAATCTCGGAGGGTTTCATGCCTTTCACATTTCTTCCACGGTGATGACATCATTCGTGTACACACAGATGGAGGCTGCTATCCTCAAGGCCTCCTCGGCGATCCGGCGTGCATCCAAGTCCGTGTGCCGCATAAGGGCAACGGCTGCCGCCTGGGCAGCGGTTCCGCCGGAGCCGATCCCGATCACCCCCTCGTCCGGCTCGATCACATCCCCATTACCCGAAATGAGGTACATGTGCTGTGCATCCACCGCCACCATCACCGCCTCCAGCCGCCGCAGAAGTTTATCCGTACGCCAGTCCCGGGCCAGTTCGGCGGCTGCCCGAGTGAGATTGCCGTTGAAGCGCTCGAGTTTTTCCTGCAGCCGCTCGGACAGACTCAGGGCGTCCGCCGTCGCTCCGGCGAAACCCACGATGATGGACTCGTTGTAAATGCGCCTCACCTTGCGGGCGCGGTGCTTGATTACGCTGGCATTCAGCGAGACCTGGCCGTCGCCCGCCACCGCGGTGCGCTCCCGATGGCGGACAGCCAGAATCGTAGTACCGTGGGTGACCATTTTAGAATTACCTCGAGTCGACCCTGCGATAAGTGGATTCAAAACCTTGGATCGAAATTTCAAACCATTTCAAAGTCGAGAAAATTATCCGCTTCGATGACGTTGTAAAAAGGTCAAGGTCAAGGCGCGCGAATCTCGTGGCGTGAGGCGTACTATTAGTACGCCGCAGCGACCGCGAGATGAAGCGCAACGCGGAGATTGGCCTTTTTACGACGTCATCGTCATTTGCGCGGATGCGCACGGTCATAGGTTTCCATCAGCCGGTCGATGCTGACGTGGGTGTATTTCTGGGTCGTAGAAAGATTCCTGTGCCCCAGCAGCTCCTGCACGCTGCGCAAGTCGGCTCCGGCATCCAGCATGTGCGTGGCAAACGTGTGGCGCAGCGTGTGCGGAGACACCGGGGTTAGAATACCGCAGGCCGTCACGAGCTTCTTGAGGATGCGGGCGATGGAACGCGGGGTAAGCCGCTGCCCCTGCCGGTTGAGAAACAAGGGCCCGTCCGCTCCGCGGGCGATCCCGGTTTCGGCCTGCAGCGCCTCCCGATAGCGCATAATGGCATCCAGGGCTTTCCGGCCGACGGGAACCATGCGCTCCTTGGCGCCCTTACCCAAGACCCGCAGCGTGGCGCCCTCGGGCTCAACGTCGTAAACATTCAGTCCGGCCAGTTCCGAAACTCGGATGCCGCAGGAGTACAGGGTTTCGAAGATGGCCCGGTTGCGCGCAGCCAGAATCGAATCGGTCTCGATTGAATCCAGCAGGCGAAAAACGGCGTCGATCGGGAGATACCCCGGCAGGGTTTTTTCGCCTTTGGGAGTCAGGACGCCTTCCACCGGATTGGAATCGATCACCCCTTTCTTAACTAGAAATTTAAAGAAGCTGCGCAGGGTGGACAGCTTGCGGGCGATGCTGGATTTCTGGTTCTTGCGGTGCAGAAAACCCAGATAGCCACGAACCGCGACCGCGGTCACATCGTGGGGGTCGAGCGCGCTTCCAAGGTCGCCCGCTGTCGTGGGCGGATACCCGTTTTGGGTCAGGTAGCCGACAAACTCGTCAAGGTCCCTGGCGTATGCCCGGCAGGTGTGCACCGAGTAGCCTCTCTCGGCAGGGAGCGATTCAATGAAAGAGCGCACGGCTTCAATCAAGGGCGACGACGTCATGACGGCACTTCCTTTCGCCAGCAAATCAGTTCTTCGATCTCCTGCCAGGACGAGACCTCGATAAACGGATGAGGCTCCCGGTTCCAGGGTTGGGCAAAAAGCACCGGCGTAATTCCAGCGGCCGCAAGGGTGAAGCAAGTTTCCAACCGGTCTTCGACAAAATGGGTGATGTTGCGGAGCTTGAGAACTTCGGCTTTGGCGTCAAACGAGCCGGTGGCCACGATGTCGAAACAGTTGGAGTCAATCGTCATGATGCTGTGAATAAAGTCGCTAATCGGGCCGACATGCGGCCGGGCGGTAACGAGCAGCACCGTTCCGGACCGCCGAGCCAGGCGTTCGAGTACCTCGGGCGCACCGGGGATGGGCCGAAGCCGAGCGCGGTATCCGCCGTTCAGAAGCCGGACGATGATGCGGTCGATCAGCTCAGGCGCCATGTCGATGCAGTCCGCCAGATTGTAGGCCGTAATATCCTCGTAATGGATCCCGTGGATGTCGAACTCGTCGCGGGCAATGTCAAGGAACAGGGTCATGGTGTCCGCAATAACCCCGTCAATGTCAAAGGCAATAGATACCGGATCGATTCCGGCGGCCTTCACTGAAGCCGCTGTCGGCAAATGGCAGGAAAACATGCCGCCGATCAAGCCGCCACCCGGCGCGTCTTTTTCTTCAGCCGGGAAATCCTTCGCCGGATGATGGTCGCCAGCTTCCGGTCCTTGGCCTCGATGGCCGCTGCGCGCTTGACCTTCATCGACCGAATGCGCTGCTTGAGGGTATGGACGGTGTCGCTGGATTTTTTCGTCTTCTCGACTTCAATGCCCTTGGATTTGCGGAGCGCCTCGATGAGTTCCTCCTTTTTCATGCCATGAACGCCGGAGACGCCCTCGAGGCCCTTGGCGAGTTCCCGCAGGTCGGTGGTGGTCATTTTTTCCAGGGGCCGGCCCCAGATCTCGATTTCCTTCTCGCTCATTCGTTTTTCCTTTCCATCGGGTGGCGGCTGAAAACACGGGCGGAGGCTCAAAAACCCCCGCCCGGAGGATGGATGCGGCCGCTGCTCCGCCGGCCGCCGTTGGAATGATGGTGCGGCTTCAAGCGCTCCGTTTCATAAACTATTTCTTTTCACAATGTCAAGCGCTCAGGCGTTCTCCCCTTCCTTCTGGCCGCCTCCCTTTTGGAAGAAATGCTTGAAGAGATCGAGCGGGATGGGCAGGAAGGTGGTGGAACTGCTTTCGGTCGCTATTTCCCGCATGGTCTGCAGGTAGCGCAGCTGCAAGGCAACCGGATGCTCTTCGATGATTGTGGAGGCCTCCGCCAGCTTTCTGGCCGCCTGGAACTCTCCCTCGGCGTTGATCACCTTCGCGCGGCGCTCACGCTCGGCCTCTGCCTGGCGCGCGATAGCCCGCTGCATTTCCTGGGGCAGGTCGATTTGCTTGAGTGATACCGTGGCGACCTTGATACCCCATGTTTCGGTGTGCATGTCCAGGATCTCCTGGAGCTGGGCGTTGATCTTCTCACGGTTGGCCAGAAGCTCGTCCAACTCCGCTTCGCCGCAGACGCTGCGCAGCGTGGTCTGGGCCAGCTGCGATATGGCGTAGCCGTAGTTCTCCACCTCGATGATGGCCTTCACCGAGTCGATAACCCGGAAGTAGATCACCGCGTTGACCTTAACGGACACGTTGTCGCGGGTGATCACGTCCTGCGGATCAACGTCCAGGGCGACCAGTCGCAGGCTCACCTTGACCATGCGGTCGATGATCGGGATCAGAATGATCAGCCCGGGGCCCTTGCCGCCGATCACCCGGCCCAGCCGGAAGACCACCCCGCGCTCGTATTCGTTGAGGATTCTAAGTGCCGCCGACAGGAAAAAAATGGCCAGCAGCACAACTGCTATTAGGGCGTACATGGCAACCTCCTGCATCGTAGGGTTCCTTCTGCCTGCTGATGTGGAAAATGAGATGATGGCGCCGCCTGCTAAGAAGCCCATGTTAAAAGCGGACGGAATTCATGCGGCCTGGCCTGAGGGCAGTGCACCGCAGCAGGGACGGCGTCAAGCCCACCGCCGAATTGAATTAATCGCGCATCCGCTCCGGCTCCACGGCCTCTACTTCGAGTTTGAGTCCGGTGACCCGCACCACCCGGATCCGCTGCCCTTCCTGAATCGGTGCTCGCGCCGAGGCGTTCCAGAGCTCACCGTGCACGTAGACTTTTCCCTCAGGCGCCAGCGCCTTTTTAACGACACCGATCTCGCCCACAAGCCCTGCCGAGCCGGTCGCAGGCTTAGACAGCTGTGAGCGGAACACTAAAAAGGCTACCGCTGTAAAAAATGCGGATATCACGACCAGGGTGGGAACCAGCACCTGCCAGGAGATCCGCTCCCCGGGGCCCTCGCCTTCGAAGAGCATCAGCGATCCGAGCAGCAGCGAGACAGCTCCCGCAATGCTCAGCAGGCCGTAGCTGGCGATCTTCATTTCCATGATGAAGAAAATGATGGCAAGTACAATGAGAAGTATTCCAGCGTAGTTGACCGGCAGGGTCTGCAGGGCGAAGAAGGCGAGAATCAGACAGATGCCGCCGATCACTCCCGGGAAAATTGCGCCGGGGTGGGAAAATTCAAAGTAGAGCCCGGCCAATCCGATCATGAGCAGAAGATAGGCGATGTTCGGATTGCTGATGGTCCTGAGGATCTTGGTCCGCAAGCCTTCTTCGAATACGATCGTGCGGGCACCGTCGAGTCGCAGAGTCCCCTTGCCGGCTACGCTGCGCCCGTTAAGCTGACGAATGAGATCGGCCGTGTCCTGGGCCACCAAGTCGATGATGTGTTCCTTCAGCGCCTCGGTTTCGGTGGCGGAAACACTTTCCCGGATGGCCTTCTCCACCCACTGGGCGTTGCGGCCGCGGCGCTCGGCGATGCTCCGAGCCTGAGCGACCATGTCGTTCACGATCTTTTCGGACATCGTCCCCTCGATTTCCTGGCCGCCGGCTCCCACCGGGTGGGCGGCACCGATGTTGGTTCCGGGTGCCATGGCGGCGATGTCGGCCGCCATGGTGATCATCACACCGGCTGATGCCGCGCGCGCCCCGCTGGGGTAAACATAGACCACCACCGGCACCGGGCTGGCAAGAATGTCTTGGACGATCATCCGCATGGAATCGGCCAGACCTCCAGGGGTATCCAACTCGATGATGAAGCAGGCGGCCTGTTCTTTTTCGGCCTTCCTGAGTCCGCTGCGGATGAATTCGGCCGTGCCGGGGCTGATGGCGTCGGCCACGCGGATAACGTAGATCTCGGCTCTGTCCCCGGCTGCGGACGCCATACCGGTCCAGAGCAGCACGGCCAGAGCAAACGCCGTGACGCCGGTCCTGACGAACCTGCAAAACGGCATCCGCGGCGTCGAGGGGATCACGCGACCATGGCTATGGCGTGCGCATGGCGCGGCACAAGGCGCAGGCGAAGCCCACCCAGGCATCCGTCCGACCCAGGCGGGAAACCGCAACGGGAAAATCGGGCTTTTGACAAAGTCATCACCCGCCATAAGGAAACTCCTTCATGAGCGCCTTCATGTCTTCCCATACCTCGCGCTTCTTTTCAGGGTTGCGCAGCAAGTAGGCGGGATGAAACGTCGGCAGCACCCGGATCCCGCCGTAGTCAAAAAAACGGCCGCGCAGGCGCGAAATGGGCTCCTGGGTGCCCAACAGGGTCTGAGCGGCGCAGGCCCCCAGCGTGCAGATGAACAGAGGCCGCACCGAAGCGATCTGCCGACGCAGGAACGGTGAGCAGGTGGCGATCTCAAGCGGCTCCGGGAGGCGGTTGCCGGGCGGGCGGCACTTGACGACGTTGGCAATGTAGACTTCCTCCCGCCTGAGCTTGATGGCCTCGATGATGCGGGTGAGGAGCTGGCCGGCCGCACCCACGAAAGGCTCGCCGGCGAGGTCTTCCTCCTGGCCGGGGCCCTCGCCCACTAACATAAGCCTGGCGCGGGGATTTCCATGGCCGAAGACGATGCGCGTGCGGCTGCGTGAAAGCTGGCAGCGCGTGCACTCACCGAGGTCCGTGCGGATGTCTGCGAGGCTCTCGCCAGCGCCCGGACGAGGGTTAGCCCGCCCCCAGCTGTCCATGGTGTCGAGGCTGGCCGCCGAGCAGTCGCACCGGCGGATGCCGGAGTCAGCCAGAGCTCTCAGGCTGTTTGACAGCTCGTCGATGATATGAATCAATCTCCTCTGGTCAACCATGAGGATAACCAGTCAGCCTCATTTGGGAGGCGTTGAATCGATGGACTCATTCAGCGGCACCACCCAGACGTCGGCAAAGGTCTGAAAATCGGCATCCTCTATGGCGATTATGGCCATGCGGTTGCCCTTCTGGAACAGCATGAGCGAATGGGGAGAGCGGAAGTGGGTGACCAGTCGCCAGCCCTCGTTGGTCATGTTGTTCTGAAAATAGCGCATGAGCGAGTTCGCCTCGACTCGCCCGGAGAGTCGCAGAAGGCCGGCGCTCATTCCTTCCCGGCGATAAATGGCCGAGCCGTCCTTGTCGATGATCATCTCCCTCGGAATCAGCACGTCGTCGAATTCGCGGACGTCGGGCAGCCGTTTCGGGGCGGTTTCGGGCTTGACCGGCCCCTTGTCGAACATAGAGCAGGATGCGATCATCAGCAATGCCAATCCCAGGGCTGAACATGAGACCATGATTCTGCGGGTCGACATATGGTGGGATCCTCCTTTCAGGCTTGTCGGTAGTAGACAGATTATTCGAAAACGTATGCCGGCACAACCCTTTTTTGGGAGGTCGCGCATAGCGGCAGCTTGGCATTCGAGTGTTTGGGGAATTGGAAATCTTCGCTGAAACGCAACTGGGAAGCTGGGCCTATGCAGATTCGTCAGCCTTTATCCGCAAACTCCTTGAAATAATCGATTGTGCGCCGCAGGCCTTCCTCGAGTTCAATGGTCGGCTTCCAACCGAGCTTCCGCTGGGCCAGCCCGATGTCCGGCCGCCTCTGGGTCGGGTCGTCGGCCGGCAGCGGCTTGAAAACGATCCGCGAGCGCGAACCCGTGAGGCGGATGACGCGTTCAGCCAGCTCGAGAATGGTGAACTCATTAGGGTTTCCTAAATTGACGGGGCCGATGAAACCATCCTGGTTGTTCATCATGCGCAGCAGGCCTTCGATCATGTCGTCTACAAAGCAAAAGGAGCGGGTCTGGTGGCCTTCGCCGAAGACGGTCAGGTCGCGGCCTGTGAGGGCCTGCATGATGAAGTTGCTGACCACCCGGCCGTCGTTGGGATGCATGCGCGGTCCGTAAGTGTTGAAGATGCGCACCACCCGTATGTTCAGCCGGTGCTGCCGGTGGTAGTCGAAAAACAGCGTCTC
>JBLMXM010000092.1:0-8745 GCA_050257775.1 Hyphomicrobiales bacterium | reverse complement strand
GGATTGCTATCCGGCCCAGCATTAAGCTTGCAAACCTCTACGGCTGGGAAGTCGTTCGCGAGAGGCAGCGTTGCTCCAAGCCTCACCGCTTGCGTCCAAGCCCTCAATGGGACGCAGGAATGAGAGGGAGAACAACGACAGACAGTCGGTTCTTGCAAGCGTATGCGACAGAGCGAAAAGGGGGGCATGAACCGTTCGCAGCGGCAGAATTATCGGGGCCTTCCAAATGAAGACAGCTTACAAGGCTCTTGAGTGTCCCAGGTTTAGTTGCCGTGCCCGCCTCGAATCTCCGGCGGGGTCAGCATTTTGAGGGTTTAGCAGAAGAAAAATGCCGCTTGAGGGAATTACAACCTTATTGCTTTTACTTCACTCTGTAGGTAATTTCTTGTTGGGGCGATTGGTTGATCAATCGCTGACTATAGTCCATCGTTCACGGCGTTCATCAGTTTTTCTGCGTTCCCCAGTTGCTCTTCTTTCTGCCCCGCCCTGCTCGAAGTAGTCTAAATCATAGACCAGGCGCCGGTCTCCACCAGAGCGTCGATCGGGAATTGGATCAGTAGTTCGGTTATCCCTTGATCTCTGATTCATTTGTTTGCACACCTCCCGAACTCCCGGAACATGTCCTTGCGCGTCCAGAAGAGGTTCTGGGGGTCGAAGAAGACCTGGATGCCGATCCCGGCCGTCCATTCCGTGTAGTCGGCGCTGTTGTTGACTGAGGCGAAGCCGCCTGCGGCGAGATAGGATGTCAGCAGCTTCATGCCCTGGAGCCTCAGGTTGATACCGATCTTGTCGTCGGTGTCGGAGGCGTATTCGCCGTTGGCATTGGCCGCGGCTTCGGGGGTGAAACCGGCGGTGTTGCCGTCGAAGAGAGGGTAGAAGGGGCTGCTGTCGAGCCGCTGATGGAGCCAGCCCGCCGAGGCCTGGACATCGAACCAATAGTCGCGGCAGGCGGCCGCGCGGTAACGGACAAAGGGGCCTATCATCGTCATCAGCTCCGGGCTGTAGTAGCCTCCGTGGCCGAAGGTGTAGAAATCGCTGTTGCGGCGGAAGTGCTGGGCGCTGAAGAACAGCCCGTAGCTGAACTCGTCTCTGTCGAAGAGCAGGGTCTGCCCGATAGCGGTGTCGACGTGCACAGCCTGGTTGTCCCAGACGCTGTCGCCCATGTAGTAATCGAAACCGGCGGAGCCGCTCACCCACCACTTACCCCCGAGCGGCCAGGTCTCGCCCGCCTCGAAGCCGTTGCGGGTAACCCGGCCCCACTCCTCGTTGCTGTAGGGATCCTTCTGGCCGACATAGGACAGGATCGAATCCTTTACGTTGCAACGATGCAGGTCGATGTACCACTCCCGGGCGCCCACACGGGCCTCGAAGGTGGGTGTTGGGTCGACGGGTCCGTTCAGGGGTGTCGTGCCGACATGGATTTCCGTTTGCAGCTGGCCCTCCATGGCGAACCCCACATCCGGCTGAACGACGAACAGGCTGTCATCCAGGTTCTGTTGTTTCGGAGTTCCGTCCAGAAAGCGGTAGAACCGTCCGGCCTGCGGATTGGCGGGGCCGCTGTTGCCGGCCAGATACTTCGGCGTGACGGACGCGGACCATTGTCGGCCGAGCTCGGTCGGGTAGACCAGGGTCATGGGCAAGGCGGTTTCTTCGAGGTCGCCGAACTTGCCGTCGCCCTGCTTGCTGCGGTAGTAGAGGAAGGTCTCCATGCGGGGGGAATCCGCGTTGAAATAGCAGCGGTCCGGGTTGCGGTCGAGCTGAGCGGCGGTTATGGGTGCCCCCCGGTCAAAGAAGAAGCCGCCCGTCGAGGCCTTGATCTGCGGGTCAGGGTCGTGGGCCAGGCGGTCGGCCAGGTCGTAGGCGCGCCCTTCATCCCCGGACTCCGTGTAAAGCCCCAGCAGGCCCTGTGCCAGCGAGGGGCTGGGTCTTTCGGCGAGGATCTCCTCCATCAGGGCCTGAGCCTCCGGCCTGCGGTTCTGCTGGTAGCGCGTCCAGGCCAGCATCTCTTTGGCGTCATGGTCTTCAGGATTCAAGGCTAAGATTTTTTCGAGATAGGCAGCGGCCCGATCCCAGTCTGCGGCGGCATAGGCCCTGGCCGCTTGTTCCCGGTAGACCAGCTCTTTGAGTTTGCGGGTGTCCTCGTCCTCGCTGATCCGGCCTTGCTCGAGCGGCTCAAGCGCCGTGTCGAGCCGGCCTGAATTCAGACGGGCATAGCCCAGGCCCAGGGCGTAGTCCTTGTTGCCGGGCTTCTGCGCCGCCAGCCGGCTGAACATCTCCTCCGCCTCGGCGTACTCTTTGCGCTGGAACCTATACCAAGCCAGGGCCGACAGGGCGTCGGGGTCCTCCGGCGAGGTCGCGAGGATCTGCTCGGCCGTGCGGGCCCTTGCGTCGGACTCCGGCGGCAGAGTTGCCAGGCGCCGCTTGAGAACCTGCAGCTCCAGGGCGTCGAGTTCGGCAACCCGCTGGGGTGAGGCACGTTGCAGGCCGGGTTTTTCTTTCCGGAGCAGCGCCAGGGCTTCATCATCCGGAAGGGAGTTCACCAGTTCGGCCAGGATGCCCAGACGCAGGTCCGGGGGCAGAGGGCATTCCAGCAGCCTGCGGCGCAAGTCCCTCGCCTGGCGAGTCTCTCCGGCATCGGCAAGCCTTTGGGCGATTTCATGGAATAGATCCGGCCGCAGGCAATCGGAGAGCTCTTGAGCATGGGTTCTGAGAAAGTTGGAAAGGGTCGATGGGTCGGCGGCCTTGGGCAGGTCCTGGAAATCCCTCAGCAGCCTGGCCTCTGTGAGGCGCCTTTCCCAGGGGCCGCGCTTGTCCGCAGGCAGCTGGGCGATCTGTGAACGAGCTTCGGTCCACCGACCGCTTTGCATTAATGCATGGATCAGCGCCTGCCGGGTTTCGGCCGGCCGGTAACCCTCATCCACCAGGACCTCCAGATGGGGGATGGCCTGATCAAGCCGGCCTTGCTGGATGAGGCTGTAGGCAAGTCCCAGCCTGGCGTTCATCGCCTGCTGAGGTTGGTCAGAGGCCATGAGCGTTGAGAAGGCTGCGGCCGCTGCGGCGTAGCTGCGATGACTGTAGAGCTGCCAGGCCTTGGCCAGGGGAGAGGGTTCGGACCGAGGCTTCCCGGCCCCGGCCGGAATCCGTTGCTCCCAGCCCTCCAGGATGTCGGCGTCCTCGGGCGAGGTGTACTCCCAAGGCGGCTCGCCCAGTTCCACCCGGCTGTCGTGGGGCCGGGCTTGGATGCGCTCGGCCGAGCGGCGTTGAATGACACCCTGGGTGTGCTCGTCGACGTGCTGGGGTCCCGGCTGGGGACGGCTTCGCAGGCTCTGCTCCAAAGGTTCCTGCTGGATCTGGGCAGGTGCTTCGGGTGCGGAAGCGGCCATGCACAGGATCACGACCAGAAGAAAAAGCCGAGACACCATGGGGATAACCACCGTCGCGTCAGTTAATCCAGTTTTCCCGTGGCTAAAAGGAACAAGGAGTTGGAATAATAGTCCTTCGGCTCGCGGCTGAGCCTGGATCCGGCTTCCTGAAAGAGTTTTTGCGCCAAGGCCGCCCGGCCGAGTCGCTCGGCGCAGAGCCCCATCACGGCGTGAAATCCAGCCGGCGCCTCGTGCCCGGACATTGAACCGTCGATCAGGTTTACCCGGCTCGGCAAGTAGCCGGCCCGCTCGATGAAGTCCAGATAAGCCGAAAAGGACCTCAGCCTGTCGCCAGCGCCCTGCCAGACCAGGTAGAGAGGGACCCGTATGGCCTCAAAGCCGAAAAACGCGCTGCGCGATGCGGCAATGATAACCTGTCCGTTTTCCAGGGCGACCCAATCGGCCGGCAGTTTGAAGCTGGAGAAGGCGGCCTTCTCCAGGAGCCTCTGGCTGTCCCGGAGGATGCGTTTCCAATAGGCTTCGTCATCCACCCGGGCAAACTCGGCAAAGGCCGGCAGCACGAGGTAGCCGGTGTTAAAGATGTTGCTCGACTGGCCGTTGAAGCCGAAGTAGGCCGGCGCGATCAACTGATAATCCTGGGGGCTCACCGTCAGATGAGCGCGAACGTCGCGCAGGATGCGCCGGGCCGCCTCGCCAAAGGGCGGATGGCCCCAGCGGTCGGCGGCCTTCAACAGGGCGAACGCAATCAGAATATCGCCGTCGCTGGCGTTGTTGTAATCGATAACGTTCCATTCGCCGTTGGGCCGCTGGCCCCAGGACCAGGCGAACAGCGCATCGCGCCGCACTTGCAGGTTGTCGGTCGTCCATTTGACCATGCGTTCGAAGGCCGGCCGGTCGCCGTTCATCAGCGCCAGGAGCAAGCCGTAGCCTTGTCCCTCCGAGTGGCTGATGGAATTCTGGAAGAAGTCCACGACCCGGCCGTCGCCGGAGACGAAGGCCTGCTGGTACGCCTTCCAATCCATCGCCGATGCGACCCAGGAAAATGACAATACGGCTAGGCCGATGCAAATGAAAAAAATGCGGGCTTGCGGTCTTGTCATTCGTCCCCGGATAGATTCAACCTCTGCCGCCGTCGGCGCTTTAAAAGCGTGAGGATCAAGCCGCATAGGACCAGCAAAATCGCCAGCAGCGCGACCAGTGAAAGGATGGGGTGCGAGTTGATGAAATTCTGAAGGGCCGGCATGCGGCCGGGATTGCCCAAGTAATAGCTTGGGCCGATCAGATGCGCCAGGGTTTCAAAATCCGGCTTTTCCAAGTTGACCACGAAAAGGTCTCCCCAGCAACCCCCTTGAACGACAGGGTCCCACAGCGCCTTGCTGCCGGCGACCAAATCTTCCGGGATGCCGGCGGTCAAGATGATCACGGTGCGTTCGGCGGCTTGCGGGTGCTGAAGCTGCATCAGGGCCGCGCGGCCCGGCCCCAGGGTCCCGGAGAGATTGTCCACCACCGAACTTTCGGCCCTGATGTCAGAACGGTTCAGGGGCCGCAGCTGCGGCGCCGCTGCCTTGGACCAGAAGTCGATCGGCTCGGCCGGGCGCGGCTGAGGTCGGATCATCTGCGGAAACGACAGCCGCAGTGGATCGATGCCCGCAATGGGAGCTTTTTCGAGGACCGACTGGGGCAGCGTGGTCAGCATTCCGGTTATCAGCAGGTCCTTGCGGGTTTTCTCCGGCTCGTAATTCAAAAGCCAACTGAGGCCGAAGGGCGGAAATCCGATCTTTTGGGCGCTGAGGGCCACCACATTCATGGCGGCAGTGGCGGCCGCTAGATTTTTTTCAGTGAGAACCACCGCTGTCTCCCTCAGGTCGGGCCAGCGTCCCATGGGGAAAGCATCTTGGAAAAAGAGGTCCAACTGGGGCATCTTGATCCAGTAGGGCACCTCCGGCAGCAGCACGGTTGAGTCTTCGAATATCGTCAGTCGCAAGTTTTCAGTCTGGATCAAGGTGCATTTGTCGGTGTGCAGCGGGGTGAGTTCGGCCTCCAAGCTCAGTCGGTTCATCCCGGCCTTGAAGGAGGACAAGGGGATGTCCACCCGGTAGCCCTTGAAATAGTCTCCCTTCGGGTTGTCGAGGCGGACGCCGGAGATGAATTTTCCGTTGAGGCGGATGTTCAGCACGGAGTCCGAGCGCATGGCGGCATCGTAGGCCATGTGCAGGATCAGGCTGGTGAATGTGTTGGGGGACAGGTAGAGATCGGAAGGAAAGCGCAGATCGATGTCCAGCGGGGGAGGCGAAATGCTTCGGAACTCCGTGGTGCGGATACCCAAGCTGGCCAGGGTGTACGTCTTCCCGGGCAGAAGTCCCTTCTGAAGCATGTGTTCGTCCACCTCCGGAAGCTTCAATGCCGCGATGCGCGTGGACGGCGAGTCCGGCAGGGGATAGGAAAGCGAGGCAAAGGCGCGGCAGGCGGTCTCGATATCTGCTTCTTCATTGGCGGAGATGACCACCAACGCCAGGTGCGGGTTTTCAACCAGGTCCGGCTGGCCGGGCAGCGGAGCACTCCTCTTTTCGGTCAGATGATGAACGGCGATGCCGGGCCCTTCCACCATCGTGCTCAGATTCGGTGCGACAGAAGCCAGGCTCCGCCGCGTGGCGATCAGGATGTTATCCATCCCCGGCTTCTGCGCTTGAGACAACATCAAGTCCGGCGTGCGGTATTGGTAGCGCAAGGCGATTCCCGAAGCCACCAGCGAAGCCGCTTTGAGGTAGGCCGGAGTCAGCTCCGGTATGACCAGGTTCACCCGGGTGTCGAAAACGTTGCGCGGGTCGAATAGAAAATCGGCTATGGCGGAAACCCGCTTGGGCACGGGCACCGGTTCCAGTTCGAATATGAAATATGCGTCGGACAGCTTCAGCCAGGTCCACAGCTCGGGGGCAAACGGGTCCTCGCATTGCTCGTCGGTGTAGTGCTGGGATACCCACAAGTTGCAGGGATTGTATCCTGTCTTCAGCAGGGAGCCGGGGATGGGCACAGTCACATCCCCCTCCGGGGTATCCGGATTCAACCGGACTTGAGCCAGAGGCTGGTCGCGGACGGTAAAAATGAGGCGCGAGTTATGGGGGATGAGGGCGGATGAATTCACATAGCTGAAATAGAGGGTCGCTTTCTGGACTTTCCAGCGTTCGGGGATGGGGATGGTGAAGTGGTAATTGTCCATGGACCCCCGCAGCTGGTGATCCTGAACCGGCGCCAGTTTTTTCAGAGGGATCCGCATGGTGACTGCGGCGGCCGAATCGAGAAAAAGAGTCAGGAACAAACTGAGAGTGAACAGCACCTTGAGCAGAGTCATCGGCAAGGTCCCTTCTCTTTCTATATGTATGGATTTACAGTATATTACTATCAAATCAGCCGCGATGTCCAGAAAAATGCGACAGCTGTCGACTGGCTGGCGAAGGCAGCCAACTGTCCGGATTACCAACAGGGTGGGAAACCCCAATAGGGAGCCGAGTTTTCCGCCCATAAATTTTAGACAAGATCGGCGGCCGAGGTACGAACCCGCCCCATGACCACCTTCCGAAGAACGATTGACGGCCGCAGCGGCTATACCGTGATGCGGACTTTAGACGGAAGCACCGTGCGCGGATACATCGACAAGGACGGACCTGGTCTGCTGCGCGATCAAGATGGAAAATTGCATCGAGTGAACGCACGCTGATAGGCGGTTTTGCCCACGCGCGCTGGACTGAACGGCTGGATGACCCGGCAGCGAGGCTGCCGGGACGGCTGGAGCCGGTCGGCTGATCGTTGTTCCGGCCGGATATATTCAGCCCCGAACCAGGCCGGCGATTTTGATTTCTTGCCTTACAAACCGCGTGCTGTGCACACGGCTGCAAGTGCGCCTTCAAAGCACTGACGTGCTTTTTGCCTTTTCGACCTATTGCCGAAAATTCAAGCCGCCCGTTTAACGGGTAGTCTTTGACTTTCCCCTTGCCCCCACCCGCATAACAAGGTTAAATAATCCAAAGTCAAAATATGCGAGGCATGCTTCGGCCGCGTGGCCGGACTTTTCCCAGGCGAGGCAGACGATGAGCCGCCAGAAAATAAGGGAACTGCCCCCCCGGTATTTTTGGAACTTGTTGGCCGCAATCCTGCTGACCATCGTGGGCTTCTTCTGGGTGAGTTACCATTTTGTCCGGCCGATCCCGCCGCGTACCCTCGTCATGACCACGGGAATGGAAGGCGGTTCGTATGCCGTCCTGGGGGAACGTTACCGACAGGTGCTGGCGCGGGATGGGATCAAGCTCCAGTTGCTCCCCTCATCCGGGTCCGTCGAGAATCTGAGACGCTTGAAGGAAGAACCCAGGACCGTGGATGTTGGATTTGTGCAGGGCGGGACGGGCAAATTGGAGGCATCCTCCAACCTGGTCTCCCTCGGGAGCATTTTCTATTCACCGCTTTGGGTCTTTTACCGCGGTGATCATCCCCTGGATGATCTGTCCCAACTCCGGGGAAAACGAATCAGCATCGGACCCGAGGGCAGCGGAGTTCGCAAGTTTTCCCTGGACTTGCTGAAGACCGCCGAAGTATTAGATGCGCCGACGGAAATATTTGAATACGCCATCGCCGACGCCGCCAAGGCTATTCGGGAGGGCCGAGTGGATATCGTCATGACCTTCGGTTCGGCCGACAGCGCCGTCGTTTTGGACTTGTTCGGTACACCCGGCATCAGCCTGATGAACTTCAGCCAGGCAGAGGCCTACGGGCGGCTTTTCCCGAATCTGTCCCACGTCGTTCTGCCCAAGGGGGTTCTCAGCCCGGCCAGACGGCTTCCGGCCGCGGATATCCACCTTCTGGCTCCGACAACCCATCTCATCGCGCGCAGCAGCCTTCATCCCGCCCTGGTTTACCTCCTTTTGGAGGCCGCCGTCGAGATACACAGCGGCGCCGGATGGGTCCACGGAGCCGGAGAGTTCCCGGCATTGAAGACCCAGGATTTTCCCATCAGCGACCAGGCCCAACGCTATTACAAGTCGGGCGGATCGATGCTGTATGACTACCTGCCTTTCTGGGCGGCCACGTTCGTCGACCGCATGATTCTGATCCTGATTCCGCTCGGCGTGGTGTTGATTCCCCTGGTCGGGATTCTGCCCTGGGTTTACACCTGGCGGAACCGCTCGAAGTATTACAGCTGGTACCGCGAACTCCGGGGCCTGGAAGAAGAGGTGCGGGCGAACCCGAAGCCGGAGCATTTCGAGGGGTATCGGGAACGGCTCGATCGAATCGAAGATGCCGTCAGCCGCATTCATGTGGCCGTCGCGTTCTACGATGAAATTTTCCTTCTGCAGGAAAACATCCAAGTCGT
>JBLMXM010000091.1:0-22877 GCA_050257775.1 Hyphomicrobiales bacterium | reverse complement strand
CCAGCGGCAGCGAGCGAATCCTCCTGGTCGATGACGAACCTCAGATTGTCGACATGGAAAAACAGATCCTGGAGAGGCTTGGCTACCGCGTGACCGCCCTCTCCAGCAGCCTTGAGGCCCTGAATACCTTTGCGCGCCAGCCGGACCAGTTCGACCTGGTCATCACCGACATGACCATGCCGCAGTTAGCCGGAGACCGCCTGGCCCGCCGGCTCTGGGACATCCGCCCGGACCTTCCCGTGATCCTGTGCACTGGCTATAATGAAATGATCTCCGAGGACAAGGCCACTGCCATGGGAATCCGCAAATTCCTGCTGAAGCCGGTCGACAAGGACGAACTGGCGGTCGCCATCCGATCTGCGCTGAATTCCACCCCCCCCCTTTATCTGGTTCCCCGAAAGAGGCCCGCTGCGCTGGCGGCTTCCTGACAGCGCCGCCCCGCCTGATGTCGTTTCCTATCGGATTTTGATCCCGGCACTGCAGGCCGTCAAGTCCGGTTTCCCTGAACTGGATTCAATGGGAAATGCCCTAACCGGTTTTAATAATGCAATTTATTCCCGGGACCGGGCCATCACCCCTGCCCCGATGGGATTCTTCAGTTGACCGCGCTCGGCTTTTGCCCTATCCCATGAATCATGGACAAACACACCCACCGATTTGTCGAGGACTATGCCGGGCTCATTGGGTTCGGGCTGGACCGGGAGACCGACGAGAACACCCTCATCTGCTATCTGCAGAAGTTTTCAGACGATGCGGTCATGGCCGCCATGGTCAGGCGCATGGAACCTGCGGAGCTGACCGAGCTCTTCGACCTCATCAATCGGCTGTTGCGCCGGCACTTCACCGAAGCCGAATACCACCGCCTGTTTCTTAAGGACGGGTGAGACCCTTCGAAGGTGCCCCGCGCAGGGTTTCAGCCCGCTCATTCGCACACGAATTGTGCCATTGAGCTTCGAGCGCCCGGATGTGAGCTCTTCATCGGAGATGATGACATGCTGACCGAAAGACATCTTGAAAACTACGCCGAGGTCCTATGGTGGGGTCTCGCCACCGCCCGGCGCCATCCGTTCCGGAAAAGCGACATCGTCCAGATTCGGTTCCAACCCGGCGCGCTGCGGCTGGCTGAAATTCTCTATCGCAACTTGCTGGCACGCGGAATCCACCCCATCCTGCACATGAACCTGACCGCCGACATGGAGCACAACTTCTACCGGCTGTCGAATCCGCGGCAGCTCGTGTTCATCACGCCCGGGCAAGAGCGGCTCGCGCGCCGCCTGAACGGAAGCATCTTCCTGAGCGCTCCGGACTCCCTTACCCACCTTCGGGATGCTGACCCGAAGAAAATCGGCAAAGCCGTCGTGGCCGCCAAGCCGCTTCGGTCTCTGCTCGAAGGCCGTGAAGGCCGAGGAGAGTATAGCTGGACGCTATGCGTGCTGCCAACCGCCGAGCTGGCTCGGCACGCCGGCATCAGCCTGGCGGAGTACGCCCGGCAGGTGGTAAAGGCCTGTTATCTAAATGCGGCCTCGCCGGTGGCCGAATGGCAACGAATCCACCGCCGGGCCGGTGAGATCAAACGCTGGCTGGACGGGCTTGGAGTTGTTGAATTCCACATCGAATCCGCCACCACCGACCTCCGGATCCGGCTGGGAGCCCGGCGCAGGTGGGCGGGTATTTCCGGCCGAAACATCCCCAGCTTCGAGTTGTTTGTAAGCCCGGACTGGCGCGGCACCCGAGGGGTATTCTGCGCGGATCAACCGTCTTTCCGCAGCGGGAACATTGTGGCTGGCGTGCGACTTGAGTTCAAAGCCGGCCGGGTCGTGCGGGCCACGGCTGGAAAAGGCCGCGGCTTCTTGAACCAGCAGATCGCCATGGACCGCGGCGCTGCTCAGGTAGGCGAGTTCTCTCTGACCGATCGGCGCTTTTCTCGAATCACCCGCTTTATGGCTAACACGCTGTTTGACGAGAATTTCGGCGGGGCGCATGGCAACTGCCACATCGCGCTGGGCTCTTCCTACCGCAACACCTATGCCGGCCATCCGCGAACGCTCGTTCCCTCGCTGAAAGTCAAACTCGGGTTCAACGACTCCGCCCTGCATTGGGATTTCGTTAATACCGAGAAGAAACGAGTGACGGCCATGCTGGCCGGCGGCTCACGGATGACGGTCTATGAAAACGGCGAGTTTGCCTGCTGAGGTCGCCTGAACGGAGCGCTCAAAACTGGTTTCAAAGCCTCAGATCAGATCCAGGGGCAAGGCGCCAGCCGATTTGAAAGCGCAGCATCACGCCAGTATGTGAGCATTTCGGATCGGCTGGCAACGCAGGCAATGGGCCTTAGATGGGGTTTTGAGACCAGTTTTAGAATCAGGCGGCAGCTTCGGAATTCATAAGGGCGATTGAGAGCCTTCGGACTGAGTCGACCAGCTTGTTCAGCGAAAAGGGTTTGGCCAGAACCAGATCGAAGCCAGTGCCCTGAAGCAGCCAGGGAGTGCCCGACATGCCGATGATGGGTGTACGGTGCCGCGCAGAGCTGCGAATGTGCTGCAGCACACCTTCGCCGTTTACCTCCGGCATCACACAATCGGTGATCACAACGTCGAAGCTGCCGCAGTCGAATTTCTGGATACCTTCTTTACCGTCCAGCGCCGTCTCCACCCGATGACCGAAGCGGATCAACGCCGCCTCGATGAGTCTCAGAATCCCTTTCTCATCCTCGATGACCAGAATCGAACCCATGCGGTTACCTCGACGTCCAGCGTGATAGCGGTCCAGGAAGCTGATACTAATTCTAGATCGACAACCGTCTTCTCATAACCATATGTTGGGTTTGATCGCGAGCGATCCACCATATGACAAGAGCCCAATCGCCACCCTCCGGCGATGGAGGGCAATCCGTGGGGCTCCTGCAAATGACTGATCGAGGTACTGGGTGGAACTGCAAACGAAACCACTAACTAAGGGAAAGTCAAAACGCTGTCAAACGCCGAAATCCGGGGGATTCGCGAAATTCAATTGAAATTATCAACAACTTTTATCTCGTCGAAACCACGGAGCTTTTTGGCGCGGGAGGCATCAACTGCCCGTAAACAGGCCATCAGCGGGGGTGCAGAAAATCTCCTGCGATTTCATTGAGATCCGCGGGCCTCCAGGAGTTTTCCACACCGGGAGCCGTCCCTGCGACCTAGTGAAATCTTCATTTATCTCAATATTTCGATCAAGATTGTTCACACCTTGTATTTGCCGAAATCCTCCGAGGAAAGCTTTTCCAGATAATCGGCCCATTTCTTGCCTTCTTCGCTCTGGTCCGCCACTTCAACATCCGCTTCGCGGATCTTGGAATGCTGGATCACGGTTTCATCCACGTAGATCGGCGCATCGAAGCGCAGCGCCAAGGCGATGGCATCGCTCGGCCGCGCGTCCATGTCGAAGTTCCGCCCCTCGGACACGAAGTGAATCCGCGCAAAAAACGTGTTGTCCCGCAGATCGGAGACTTCCACCCGCTCGATGGAGACCTGCAGCGATTCGGCAAAGTTCTTGAACAAGTCGTGCGTCATCGGCCGTTCGTACTTGATTT
The DNA here is from genome assembly GCA_050257775.1 of Hyphomicrobiales bacterium. GTDB lineage: Bacteria > Desulfobacterota > Desulfobacteria > Desulfobacterales > SpSt-501 > SpSt-501. The sequence goes on along the minus strand of JBLMXM010000091.1, from coordinate 19,306 downwards.
TTTGGAGCGCCGAAGCGATGGAGGTGGCCTCCAGCAGCCCGATCCAGATGGGAACCGCCTGCTCGTCATCCTCTGTCTTAAGAATGATGATGGGCGTATTGGATGCCGGATCCATCGTTAAACCGGCGATGTTGACTTTACGCAGCATGCCCAACCTCCCTTCCCGGTCGACCCACTGCTGTTGAGCCCTCATCCAGAACACCCCACAGGGAATGGGCCAAGGCCTTCTCGATGCGGACCGGAATCAACTGCCCTGCACGAGCCTCCCGGATTCCCGACGGCCCGGTACTGCACCGGAAATTGACGACTTTGTTACCCGGTGTCCGGCCGGTCCATTGAGGCGGAGAACCCTCCGGACCACCGCCGGGCGCCTGCTTCTTGCTGAACCCTTCGACCAAGACCTCTTGAACCGTTCCGACCAGCGCCCGGTTCTTAGCGTAGGTGATGGCTTCCTGTAATTCGAGCAGCGTCTGAAGCCGCTCGCGCTTCTCCTGAACCGGGACCTTATCGGTAAACCGGCTGGAGGGTGCCTTGGGCCGGTCCGAGTACATGAAAGCAAACAGACCGTCGAACTGAACTTCCCGCACGAGGTTGAGGGTGGCCTCGAAATCGGCTGGCGTCTCGCCAGCAAACCCAACAATCATATCGGACGTGATCGCGATCCCAGGACAACTATTCCGTAGTTCGGCCACGTTGTCAAGGTAGTGCTCTCGGGTGTAACGCCGGTTCATCCGCTCCAGGATCCGGTCCGATCCGGATTGAACCGGCAAGTGGATGTGCGGACATAGTTTCGCCAGGCGGGCGAAGGCGCGAATGAGCTCAAACGTCAGGTCCTTGGGATGGGAGGTCGTGAACCGGAGGCGCGCCAGACCCCGGACCGAATTTACGCGCGCCAGCAATTCCGGAAAGGAGCACAATCCCTCCTTAGCGCCGTAACTGTTGACGTTTTGCCCCAGCAGGGTGACCTCGCGGGCGCCAGCGGCGACCAGCGCTTCAACTTCGCGCAGGATGGCTTCGGGCGGCCGGCTGGTTTCTCGCCCCCGCACGTGGGGCACCACGCAGTAAGCGCAAAAATTGTCGCAACCGCGCATGATGGTGACAAAACGCGACACCGCGCCTGGCCGGGCGGGCTGCGACGTCGCTGCGAATTCCGGAGTGGTATCCTCCAACTCCAGATCCAAAACGGGCCCATGCCCGGCTTCTACCCGCCGGACAAGGGCCGCCAAACGGTGAACAGCCCGGGTGCCGAAGACCACATCCACATGGGGTGCGCGCTCCAGGATGCGGGCGCCTTCCTGCTGGGCCACACAGCCGGCCACAGCCACAATCATGCCCGGTCGCCGGCGTTTGGCAGATTCCAAACGACCGAGAATGCTGAAAGCCTTCTGTTCGGCCTTGAAACGCACCGAGCAGGTATTGACGATGATCATGTCGGCGTCGACCGGCGAAAGCGCGGGAACGTATCCGAGTGGAGCCAGCGCCATGGCCATGTGCTCGGAGTCATACACGTTCATCTGACAGCCGATGGTATAAATGTAAAGAGATCTGGACTGCATACCAGTCAGGGCCGGGCGGCGCCGCGCCGACCCGGAGGTGGATTCGGAGCCGGCAGTTCCTCGATCGGCACCACCGATTGAAGCCCCCGCATCAACTCGTCAACCTCCTTCTCGCAGCCGGGCGGTACGTGCAGGACTACCCGGGCTTCTCCCGGCTCGAGCGTCCGCAGAAATGCGATGCCATCGCAGGCCTCGATAGCGAATCGCAAGAAGGCAACGTCCCGGCAACGGCAGCGGTAATACCGCCTAGTCGTTTCCAATGTCATGAAGGCAGTATAACCACCTCACCTGCAATTGCAACCGAAAAGCCGCGGGGAGCGTTTTTCGATTGAGTGCCTGCGCGAGATCGGCTATAAGCCTCGCCTGATGGAAAAGCGCTGGCACATCCTGACCCCCGCACCTGCGGTGGTCGCTGCTTTGAGAAAGTCCCTGGGCTGCCATCCGGTGATGGCGGCCGTGCTGGCCAATCGCCACTTGGAGTCGCCGGAACAGGCCCAGAGCTTTCTGAATGCATCGCTATCCCAGCTGCGCCCCCCCACGGAATTGAAGGATCTGGAGCCGGCGGTTGTGCGCATGGCTCGGGCAGTCACATCCGGCGAGACCGTCTTGCTCTTCGGCGACTATGACGTGGACGGCACGACCGCAACTGCCGTACTGTTCGAATTTCTGAAAGCCTGCGGCGCGAGCGTGACGTACTATATCCCCCACCGCCTGAAAGAGGGCTACGGCCTGCAGGTTCGGCACGTTTCGGAGGTGGTTGTGCCGCGCCGGACGGCCCTGCTGATCACCGTGGACTGCGGCTCCGGAAGTTATGCGGCCGTGGAGGCTGCTCGGGCCGCCGGGGTCGACGTCATCATCACCGACCATCACACCATAGGAGACCGACTGCCGGACGCTCTGGCCGTCATCAACCCCAAACGCAGGGACTGCACGGCCGGCCTGGACCAGTTGGCCGGCGTCGGCGTGGCGTTCTGTCTGGCGCTCGCATTGCGAAAGCACCTGCGGAATCTCGGGTTCTGGAAGAATCGCGCCGAGCCCAACATGAGATTTCTGTGCGACATGGTGGCCCTGGGCACCATTGCGGACATGGTGCCGCTCCTGGATGAAAACCGCATTCTGGCTAAAACCGGGCTTGAGCTGATCAGCTCAGGCCGACGGCCGGGGCTGGTCGCTCTGAGGGACGCCGCGGGCATCTCCAACCGTCCGGCGGACTCCGAAGACGTAGCCTTCCGCCTGAGCCCCCGCCTGAACGCCGCCGGCCGCATCGATCACGCCGGCCTGGCGGTAGACCTGCTGATCACCGACCGCCTGGACACCGCCCGCCAAATCGCCATGACGCTCAACACCTTGAACGCCAACCGCCAGGACATCGAGCGGGAGATGCTTGCAGACGTCCAGGACATGATCGCTCGACAGCCTGAACTGCTCGAGAGCCGAACTCTCGTTCTGGCGCATTCGGCTTGGCATGAGGGCGTGCTCGGCATCGTTGCGTCCAGGGTAATGGACCGATATTACCGACCGGTGGTTCTCATCGCGCTGAAGGGCGGATCGGGCCGAGGATCGGCCCGCTGCATCCCCGGTATCGACCTCTATGCCTGCCTGGACGCCTGCCATACGCATCTGGAGGAGCTGGGCGGGCACCGGCAGGCCGCAGGCCTCAGGATCGCCTCAGCCAAGCTGCCGGCATTTCGCCAGGCGTTTGAGGAGGCGGTCTGCCGGGTATCCGAACCGGATCTGTTCATCCCCACGCTGACCGTCGATGCTGAACTGGATCTCAGCGAGATTTCCCAAGAGCTCATCGACCAACTGGAAACCCTGAGACCGTTTGGGGCGGGTAATCCCGAGCCGCTGTTCATGGCCCGGGACATCGCGGTCGTCTCCTCCTCCTGGGTGGGTCAGCATCACCGGCGGATGATGCTGCGCCAGGCGTCCGGACCTGCGCAGCAGACCTTCCGGGCCATTCATTTCCATGCCGACGCCCACTCCGAGCCCCCGCACCGCTTCGGGCGCCTGGCCTTCAAGCTGCGCTGGAACCGCTGGAACGGAAGCCGGACCGTCCAGCTGGTGATCGTAGAGGCGTCGGGCCGATAACTGCCGGGTTTTTCTTACCTACGATGAAGCGCTGGGAGCACAGCTTCAAACCGCATTTTCCCCTTGAAATTCATTCAGGTTGCCGTTATGATGCATTTTCATTCAATCAGCAGAGCATAGTTTTTCAACCACGGTCACAAAAGGAATAGAGTGTATGGGAAAGGTCTTTCGACCGAGTACGCGAGAATCCTCGATCCTGTCTAAAATCGAGTCCACGAAAGAACACAGGCGGCGCCTGGCCATCAGCAGCCTCCGAGACTGTCTCGATCCGCTTTCAAACGCCATCGCCATGAAGCTGGTGGAAAACAGCCTGGTTGAAACCACCAATAAGAACTCCTTGGAAGAACAGATCAGGTCCTGCCTTGAGAAGCTCAGTCGTGCCAGCGATTTTGACATCGACTATCAGATTGCACCAGTCCGCAACCTGATCCCCGACTTCAACATCGTCAGCCTCTATCTGACGGCCTTCATCATCGAAAAGCTTTTGGATCACAAGGACATTGTAGACATTTTCGGATCGGATGAAGAAATCTACCTCACCGTGAATCAGCAAGTGAAGAAGCACCTGCCGGTTTAATGCACCCCCTGTTTCTGCCGAGGATGGTCAACGGGCCTTTCGAGGACCCCGTTCTGTTTATCCCTTTCCAGTTCCAACGACGCGCTCTGATTTTTGACCTCGGCGACATCTCCCGCCTTACGCCACGGGATCTTCTGAAGATCTCCCACGGGTTCGTCACCCACACCCACATGGATCATTTCATCGGATTCGATCCACTCCTGCGCCGTCTGCTGGGCCGGGAGAAGGATCTTTTTCTTTATGGCCCGGCGGGGTTCCTCGCCAACGTGGAAGGCAAGCTGGCGGGATACTCATGGGACCTTGTGGACCGCTTGACCTGCGGACTGAAGATCCATTTGACCGAGGTGCATCCGGATCGGCTGCTCTGTCGCTCCTATTCCTGCGGCGCGCGCTTTTCGGCCGATGGCGCCGCCGTCGTGCTGCCTTTCACCGGCCGGCTGCACATGGAACCCGCCTTTGAGGTGTCAGCCGTGATCCTCGAGCACAGCATCCCCTGCCTGGGGCTGGCATTGGCGGAGCGCTTCCACGTGAATATCCTCAAGACCGGGCTCGAAGCCCTGGCGCTGCGCCCCGGCCCCTGGCTGGCGCGGTTTAAGAGCGCCCTCCATGCCGGAGCGGATCCGAACGCCGAATTCGCAATCGAGGCTCACGGCGGGGCATCCGACGGCAGGTTTGTACTGGGGGAGCTCCGGCAGAAGATCGCCCGGATCACAACGGGCCAGAAGATCGCCTATATCACCGACGTCGGCGACACCGCTTCCAACCGTGCAGCGATCGTGAACTTGGCACGCCACTCGGACGTTTTGTTCATCGAGGCGGCCTTCATGCATGCCGAACGGGAACGCGCCGCGTCCAAGCACCATCTGACGGCCCGTCAAGCGGGGGAAATCGCGGCGCTCGCTGGCGTCCGCCAGTTCACGATCCTGCATTTCTCCCCGCGCTACGAGGGGCGTGAAACCGAACTGACTCGCGAGGCGCAGGAGGCGTACAAGAAGACCTTGGCCGACATGGGCGGAGGATAACCGGCACGCGATCACCGGTACCCGGAGCTCAGTCTTCCGAAACCGCTTTGCGCTGCAGTCTGAGCCGGCCCATGGCCAGGCGGGTCAGGCCGGCCGCATGCCGCCACGACCCCTTCAACCCGATGCTCACCAGCTTGAAAAAAGCGCGGAGGTTACCGATGGCTTTCCCGCGCCGTCCCTCGGTGAAATACTTCCAGCGAGCGCTGTCGCCATAGACGAATCCGATCACCTGCCGCCGCACGGATTCATCCTCGGTTATGAAGCGGCAACCCAGGATCTTGCGGCCCCTTTCATCGACGGCCCGGATCACCTGAAGGGGCAGTTCATACCGGTTGCCGTAGCTGTCCGCCGCCTGCAGCAGCAGCCGCGATGAGGGCAGATGAGCCCGGTGATCAACCCGCAGGCGGATCCCCGTGGACGACAGATCCCGCAACCACGCCGCCCACCGCTCGCCGCTTTCCGGAACACGAAGGACGACCGGCTCACGGGTAGTGTAGCGGTGGGACCTCCGCAGTTGACGCCGCTCCCAGACCACCCCCAGGCAGCAGACCATGAGAAACATATTGAACGTGTTCCAGCACAGGCAGATGGCAATGGTGTCGAGCAGCGTGGGCCGGTTCAACCAGAGAACGGCGCCCGCACAGAAGGCCAGCAGGTTGAGCAGGAGCATGAGATAAAAGGGTGTTGCCAGGTGGGTGAGCGTGTCGCGCTCGAGTGAAATGGATTTGGGGGTCACCCGGAAGCGCGGAGACCGGGGGTTCAGGAAGACCGACATGATGGCGGGTATCAGATAGATGCTCTGGATGATTTCGAACAATTCCGAGTAAAACGGGTGACGGAGCTTTCCGTACAGGTGGTTGGACACGAAGTACGACGCCAGCAGGTGGGGGACGGCATAGACCAAGACTTGCATCAGGGACGCGTTGTAAACCCGGAGTCCGAAAACCAAAAACATGAGCGGCGACAGGAAAAAAATTATTCGCGCAAACCCGAATAGCCAAAACAGGCAGGCATTCAGGTAGCAGACCCGCTGCGCCAGGGAAAGCCCTTTGGTCCACAGCGGGCTCCGGAGCAGCAGAATCTGGATCATCCCCTTGGCCCACCGGCTGCGCTGGATGATAAAGCTGTCGAAGGATTCGGGCGAAAGGCCCATGGTCATGGCCTTGTTCAGATAGACGCTGTTCAGCCCCTTGGCGTGCAGCTTGAGAGCGGTGCCCGCGTCTTCGGTGATGGTGTCTTCGACCAAACCGCCGATTCCCATCAGATGCCGGCGCCGCAGAAGCGCCGCCGATCCACAGAAGAACGACGCATTCCAGAAGTCCAGTCCCAGTTGAATGCCGCCGTAGAACATCTCGTTCTCGCCCGGGCTTTCCGTGTAGGTGCCCAGATTTTTTTCAACCGGAGTCGGGTTGATGAAAAAATGAGGGGTCTGGACGCAGGCGAGCTTTTCGTCTGCGATGAAAAAGCCCACCGTGTTCAGGAGAAAATCCTTCGTGGGCACATGGTCGCAGTCGAACACCAGAACCAGCTCTCCGCAAGGCCGGGGTTCGCCGAGGCCGGGGTTGTGCCGAGGTGCGGACCGGCACGGCTGACCGGTATCGATGGCTGCGCCCAGCGCGGCGTTGATGTTGCCGGCCTTGGCGTGCACATTGTGTTCCCTCGTGAGATAGTGCACGCCCAGCGAAGCGGCCGACGATCTGAGCTCCTGTGCCCTCCGCCGGGCGGCTGCCGCCCGAACCGGGTCGGCGTCCTGCAGCTTTTGAGTGGTACCGCCGTCGTCGAGGACAAACACGTTCAGCTTGTCTTTGGGATAGTTCAGCTGGGTGCAGGCCGTGAGCGTGATGGCCACCATGTCCACCGGCTCGTTGTAGGTGGGAATCAGCACATCCACACTTGGCCACAGGCGGAAGTCGACGGGCAGCGCCGGGCTCTTGCGCCGCATGGGCGCTACGTTGACAAACAGACCCACCAAATGGGTGAAGATCCCGTAAGTCTCAGCCAGATAGAGCAGCATCAGAAAGATGAAATCCCAGACATCGGTAAAGGAAAGGGTCTCGGTCGTACGAAACATCCAATACCGCAAGCTGAGATAGGCGCCTAGAACGATGACCGCCACGCGGTTGAATTCGCCCAGCAGCCCCCCTGTCCAACCCAAAAGGAACAGGACAGCCAGAATCCCGCCAGAGAGCAGCATCTGATTCTCCTCGGCGAGGGGAAACCGGGCAGACCAAGCCGCGACACCGAATATCAGGGCTGCGGCGCCCAGCTGGACCGGTGAAGATCGCGAGCGGCTCTCCAGGGCAACGGGATCGGTCATCATTTGTTCGGTCAAATCCGAGGCCTCCACTGCATCAGGGTCAGGGTTCAGAGCCAGTGCTCCCGCCGTCGACGGCGATCTGGACCATCTGGAGTCGTTCGTCTTGCAGATTTTCGATATGAATCGCGGGCACCGCCGTCAGCGTGACGGACTCCCCGGCCAGCATCCGTCGCCGCCTGCGGCCGGCGCTGAGCTTGGCGCACCCCCTGAGTACGAACAAGTGCACGCTCGCACCGGCCGGCTCTTCGAGCCTGGCCAACGACCGGGGATAGATCACCAGCCGGCTGGTACGATGGCCGTCCACCTCGTCCAATAGAGTACGGGTACCCCAGGGGAAGTGGCGCGTGAGATGCTGGTGGTGCTCCGTGCGTCCCCTCTGCTTCAGCTCGGCCACAATGGATTTCACATCGCGACTGCTGTCGATGTCGGAGACGAAAATGGAATCCGGGGTTTCCACCACCACCAGGTTCTGAAGCCGGTTGGTGGCAATCAGGCGTTCATAGGCCATCACGAAGCAGTTTCGCGTCTCTTGGGCGATGACGTCGCCGTCCAGCACGTTGCCGTCTGCGTCCTTGGGCAGGAAATCATAGAGCGACTTCCATGACCCGATGTCGCTCCAATCGAAATTCGAGGGCAGCACGACGCCTTTGTCGGTCTTCTCCATGATGGCATAGTCGATGGAGAGATCCGGCAGCTGGCGGTAGTCATCCCTGCCAAGCGGCTGCCCGGGCACGCAAAGCCGCTGGAGGGCCTGAAGCAGCCGGGGTTGATGGGTTCGGAACTCATCCAGAATCACGGACGCCCGAAACGCGAACATGCCGCTGTTCCAGAAAAAGTTTCCATCAGCCAAGTAGCGGCGGGCCGTCTCAAGATTGGGTTTCTCCACGAACCTGCGGATTGCGCGAGCGCCTGCCGGCACGGCCGTGCCGGCCTCCACGTAGCCGTATCCAGTCTCGGGGTAATGGGGTGTGATGCCGAAGGTCACGATGCGGCCCTGCGCGGCAAGCTCCATGGCCTCGGCGAGTTTGGCATGAAAGGCCGAAAGATTGCCGATCACATGATCGGCAGGAAATATCCCCAGCACGGCATCCTCGGCCTCTGCGCGAACCTGAAGGCAGACCAACAGGATGGCCGGCGCCGTGTTGCGGCCCGCCGGCTCGGTGACGATCCGGCCCGACGCCGGAATGCCGACCTCCTCCATGTGCCGGGCAATCTCGTGCGCATGCTGCTCGCCGCAGACGACCCGCACATTCTCCGCAGTGAACGGTGGCACCAGGCGCCGCAGCGTGCTTTGGATCAGGGATTCCTTGCCGATCAGCTTGGCCAGCTGCTTGGGGTAAAGTTCCCGCGACACGGGCCACAGGCGCGTACCGCTGCCGCCGGCGAGCAGCACCGGATAAACCGGCAAACCCACGGATGCCATAACATGTCCTTCCTGGTTACTCACTTGGGCTTTCCCCCACCCCGCCTTCAGATTGCACTCACGCGGACGGCTGTGCAGGAGGCCCAAGTTCCCCGCTAATAAGCAGCGGGGCAGGCACGGCGCGCTTGTCCTATACCAAAGCGAAACTGGGCGGTTTCGCCCGAGGCCCAAGATCAAGGCGCGCAAGCCTCCGCCGAGCGAGGCGTACTACAAGTACGCCGCAGCGAGTGCGGGGCGCAGCGCAACGCCGAGCTTGGGCCTCCGGCGAAACCGCCCCCTCACACGGGCGTGCAGCGCGTCTCGATCGCCGAGTACCCCAGCAGCTCACTCACATCCCGCCGCAGCGCCGGTCCGGCTTTGACGTGAAACCCTTCCGCAAGCTCGATCACGGCGTCGGCACGGGTCGGGCCGAGCAGGTGCAGATAGGCCTTGCAGGTGCCGGGGTAGCGCTGCAGAACTTCGCGCAACTGGAGCAGCAGCTGCCGGTCGGTGCGGCGAATCTCCAGGTTGAGGTGGACACTGGCCGTCCAGTTCTCCTCGGCCTCCTCCAGTGGGGTAATGGTCTCGGCGATCAGTTTGACCGACTGCTCGTCCTTCTGAATCTGACCGTGAACGAGCACGGCCCTATCCTCCGTCAGCAGGTCGCTCGTCGCGGCATACACCCTCGAAAACACGACGGCCTCCACCGAGCCGTGCATGTCCTCGATGGTAGCGAAGCCCATGAGATCGCCTTTCTTGGTCTTGATGATCTTCATGCCCCGGACCAGGCCGCCGATGCGTACCGCCGAGCCGTCCGGTGCCTCCCTGATGCTGATGGCGTCAGCGGTGGTGAACTTGTTCAGCACCTCTTCGAAGCGGGTCAGCGGATGGCCGCTCAGGTAAAAACCAAGCGACTCTTTTTCGAAAGTAAGCTTCTGGCGCTCGTCCCACTCGTCGATGTCGGGCATGGTCGGAATATTGAGGGGCTCGGGACACTCCACCCGGCCGAAGAGGCCCATCTGGGGATCGCAGCGTTCCTTCTGCACCCGCTGGCCATAGTCCAAGGCCGTCTCCAGGGAGGCCATCATCTGCGATCGCCGGGCGCCGGTAACGTCAAATGCGCCGCACTTGACGAGACTTTCGATGACCCGCTTGTTCACTCTTTTCAGGTCGACCCGCTCGCAGAAATCAAAGATCGATGTGAACGGCCGCTCCCGGCGGGCCTCCAGGATGGCATCGATGGCGCCTTCACCCACGTTTTTAACCGCCACCAGGCTGAACCGAATCCGCTCCCCATCCACCGTGAACTCCTTGAAGCCGGCATTGATGTCCGGCGGCAGCACGGCGATGTCGTGGCTGCGGCACTCGGCCACAAACTTGACGATGTGATCGATTGAGCCCATCTCGCTGGTCAGCAGCGCGGCCAGGAATTCCACCGGGAAATGGGCCTTGAGATAAGCGGTCTGATAGGCGATGAGCGCGTACGCGGCGCTGTGCGATTTGTTGAAGCCGTAGCCTCCGAACTTCTCCATCAGGTCGAAGATGCTCGCCGCCTTGTCGGGGGGCACTCCGTTTTCAACGGCACCCTTGTGGAACCGCTCGCGATGGGCGGCCATGATTTCGGCGATCTTCTTGCCCATGGCCTTGCGCAGGTCGTCCGCCTCGGCCATGGAGTAGTTGGCCAGGGCGCCGGCGATCTTCATGACCTGCTCCTGGTAGACGATGACCCCGTAAGTTTCCTCGAGGATCGGGGCGAGCTGCGGTACGAGGTAGGTTACCTGTTTGCGGCCATGCTTGCGGTCGACATAGTCGTCGATCATGCCGCTCTCCATGGGGCCCGGCCGATAGAGGGCGACCAGGGCGATCACGTCGGCGAAACACCCCGGTTTGAGCCGCACCAACAGATCCTTCATCCCGGAGCTCTCCAGCTGGAACACGCCCGTGGTATCTCCGGAGGAGAGCAGCCGGTAGGTGGCGCTGTCGTCGAGATCGATGTTATCGATATCCGGTGCGATTTTCCCCTGCCGGCGGATGATGTCCAGGGTACTGGCGATGACGGTCAGGTTGCGCAGCCCCAGGAAATCGAATTTAACCAGCCCGATCTTCTCCACGATCTTCATGTCGAACTGGGTCACCACCTCACCCTTCTTGCCACGGAACAACGGCACGTATTCCACCAGCGGCCGGTCGGAGATCACTACGCCCGCGGCGTGAGTCGAAGCGTGCCGCGGGAGCCCTTCCAGCACCCGGCAGATGCGGATCAGTTCGCCGTATTCCGGGTTCTGGGCCACCAGCTCCCGCAGCCGCGGCTCCTGGTCCAAGGCCTGGTCCAGGGTGATGTTGAGCACGTCCGGAATCATCTTGGCGATGACGTCCACTTCCTGGAGCGGAATGTTGAGCGCCCGGCCTACGTCCCGGATCACAGCGCGGGTCTTGAGTTTTCCGAAGGTGATGATCTGGGCGACGTAGTCCCCGCCGCCGTAACGGTCGACGACATATTTGTAGACATTTTCGCGGCCCTCGATGCAGAAATCGACGTCGATATCCGGCATGCTCTTGCGGGCGGGGTTGAGAAACCGTTCGAAAATCAGGCCGTGCACGATGGGGTCCAGGTCGGTGATGCCCAGGCTGTAGGCGACCAGGCTGCCGGCCGCCGATCCTCGGCCGGGCCCGACTGGGATGCCGCTTTCCTTGGCGTAGCGGATGAAATCGGAAACGATCAGGAAATAGCTCGAAAACCCCATCTCCTGGATGACGCCGATCTCGAAGTCCAGCCGGCCGCGGTAAAGTGTTTCATCCGCCGCAGGATTCTTGGCCCGCACGCGCCGCATCACCCGCTCGAATCCCTCGCGGGTTTGGTTCTCGAAAAGCTGTTCCGCGGTCTGGGTGCTGCGAGTGTCGAAGCGGGGGAAATGGTAGGTCTTGAAGTCGAACTCGAGGCTGCACCGCCGGGCGATGTCCGCCGTATGCGCAATGGCCTCCGGCGTGCCCGCGAAATAGGCCTCCATTTCGCCGGGCGGCTTGAAGTACAACTGGTCGGTTCGGAACTTGAGCCGCTCCGAGTCGTGGATGGTCTTGCCGGTCTGGATGCACAGCAGCACATCGTGGGCGCGCACATCCTCGCTCGCCAGATAATGGCAGTCGTTGCTCGCCACGAGCGGGATCGACAGCCTCTGGCTCATCTCAATCAAGGCTGCGTTGACCCGCTCCTGTTCGGCCAGTCCGTTGTTTTGAATCTCGAGGAAGAACCGGTTTTCGCCGAACATGGCGAGGTAATTCCGGGCGGCCTGCTCTGCTTGGTCCAGTCGACCCTCCATGACCCGGCGCGGGATTTCGCCGTGCAGGCAAGCGGAAAGAGCGATCAGCCCGCGAGAGCACTCCTTTAGGATCTCCCGGTCGATGCGCGGCTTGTAATAGAAGCCTTCCAGCTGAGCCGCGGTGGCCAGTCGACACAGGTTGCGATAGCCCACCATGTCTTCAGCTATCAGGATGATGTGGCACAGCTCTCGGTTGTCGGCCGGGCTCTTGTCGAAGCGGCTGCGGGCGGCAATGTACATCTCGCAGCCGATGATCGGCTTGATGCCGGAATGAACCGCCTTGTCGTAGAACTCGATGGCGCCGAACAGGGTGCCGTGGTCGGTGGTCGCCACGGCCGACATTCCGTAGGCGGCCGTGCGCCGGATCAAATCATCGATGCGGATCGCCCCGTCCAGCAGGCTGTACTGGGTATGGACGTGCAGATGAATAAATTCGCTGCCGCTCATGTCGGATTAATCCTTAGGACACCGACGCCCGAGCTCCCGGCATGACCTCCTGGTTGACGTCATGCCGGACGTCCGGACAAAGCCACTGCGGGTCAGACTGACACGCAGCTTGGAGGCGATAGGTTAACTGAATAAATTTTCTCAGGGATCGGGCTGAATGTAAAGCAAAAGCTGTAGACCAAGCCCCAAGGCCAATCGGGAAGATTTCGCCCTAGAGCCAGGGCGCGCAAGCCTCTGCCGAGCGAGCCGTGCTGCCTGCACGCCGCAGCGCAGCGCACGACGCAGCGCAACGCCGAGCTTAGGGCTCCGGTAAATCGCTCTGGTCCACCCCACTTCGCCAGAGCCGACGATGGTTTCGCCCGAGCTCCAAGATCAAGACGCGCAAGCCTCCGCTGAGCGAGGCGTGCTGCCTGCACGCCGCAGCGAGCGCAGGGCGCAGCGCAACGCCGAGCTTGGGGCTCCGGCAAAACCGTCTACTCGAGGCGGTAGTTCGGTGCCTCCTTCGTTATGATCACGTCGTGCACGTGGGATTCACGGATGCCGGCGGCCGAAACTTTTATGAAACGCGCCTTTTCCCGCAGTTCCTCCAGGTTCCGGCAGCCGCAGTACCCCATGCCGGCCTTCAGGCCGCCCACCAGCTGAAAGATGTTGGCCTGGAGCGATCCGCGGTAAGGCACCCGTCCGACGATGCCTTCCGGCACAAGCTTGTCACCCTCGCTGTCATCGCCCTGGTAGTAGCGGTCCTTACTTCCTTTTTTCATAGCCTCGATGGAGCCCATGCCCCGGTAGACCTTGTAGCTGCGGCCCTGGTAGAGAATCAGCTCGCCGGGGCTCTCCTCGGTGCCGGCAAATAGCCCGCCGATCATGACGGAATGAGCGCCCGCGCCGATGGCCTTGGTGAGATCGCCCGAGAAGCGGATGCCGCCATCGGCGATAAGCGGCACGCCGGTCTTCTCGGAAACGGAGCGGCAGTTCATGATGGCCGTCAACTGCGGGACTCCGACGCCGGCCACCACCCGGGTCGTGCAGATGGAGCCGGGGCCGATGCCGATTTTGACTCCGTCAACGCCTGCCTGGATCAGGTCGCGCGCCCCCTCGGCCGTGGCGACGTTGCCGGCGATCACCTCGGTGTCCTTAAAGGCGCGTTTCAGGCGCTGGACCGCCTCGATCACGTTTTTGGAATGCCCGTGGGAGGTATCGATGAGAAGGATGTCCGCCCCGGCCTTGAGCAGGGCCTCGGCGCGCTCTTCCATGTCCGGCCCCACTCCGACCGCAGCGCCGACCCTCAGCCGTCCCAGGCTGTCCTTGCAGGCGCTGGGGTACTTCTTGATCTTTTCGATGTCTTTGATGGTGATCAGGCCCGTGAGCCGCCCCTTCTTGTCAACCACCAGAAGCTTCTCGATGCGGTGCTGATGCAGGAGTTTCTTCGACTCCTCCAGGCTGATCCCCTCGCTGACCGTCACCAGGCGGTCCTTGGTCATCACGGCGGAAACCCTCTTGTCCATGTCGGTTTCAAAGCGCAAGTCGCGGTTGGTGACGATGCCGACCAACTGATCGCCCTTAACGACCGGCACTCCGGAGATGCGGTACTGCTCCATCAGCTTGAGGACCTCGGCTACCCGCTGATCCGGGTGGATCGTAACGGGGTCGACGATCATGCCGCTTTCGGACTTCTTGACCTTGTCCACCTCCATGGCCTGAGCCTTGATCTCCAGATTGCGGTGAATGAAGCCCAGCCCCCCCTCCCGGGCCATGCTGATGGCCGTGTCCGCCTCGGTGACGGTGTCCATGGCAGCGCTCACGATGGGGATGTTCAGGTTGATCCGGCGGGTCAGGCGGGTGGTGACGGTGACATCCTTCGGCAAAACATCGGAAAAGCTGGGGAGCATCAGCAGATCGTCGAATGAAAAGGCTTCCGTCAGCGGCGGGGTCGGCATTAGATTTCTCCTGATCGATGGTCAACTAGCGGCAGTTCAATAAAAATTGCGCTTCTTGCAGGGTTTGTCAAAAAATTTTGTGCCCACGAATAACAGAAGGCCGGACGTTTGGCAATCTTTATTTAGAACCCGGCTGAACCGTCGGAGAGGTTGAAAACGCAATGCATTTCAGCTAATTACCCTTGTGTTTGGTTGACTTTGGGAGTTTCGGTGCTAAGATGCGAGCCTTAAGATAGGGTCAGCGCATGCTTATCAACATCAACCCTCAGAACCCGCCGCTGCGGCTCATCCGGAAGGTGGCAGACATCTTCAAGGATGGCGGTATTGTGGTCTACCCCACCGACACGTATTACGGAATCGGCTGCGATCTCATGAACCGCAAGGCGATTGAGAGGATTTACCAGTTGAAACGCCGTGACAAAACCAAACCCTTCAGCTTCATTTGCTCGGACCTCACCAACATCAGTCAGTATGCCAAGGTATCCAATTATGCCTACCGCACCATGAAACGCTTGCTGCCCGGGCCCTATACCTTCATCCTCGAAGGCTCCAAGCTGGTGCCCAAGATCATGCTGACCAAGCGCAAGACGGCCGGCATCCGCGTCCCGGACAATGCAATCTGCCTCGCGCTGGTTCGGGAGTTGGGAAACCCCATCATCACCACCAGCGCCACCATTCCCGAAGGGAACGGATTTCGCGACGCGTCGCTGATCCACGACCACTTCGGCGGCCAGGTGGACGCCGTCATCGACGGCAGCGCCGTGTCGGGCGAACCCTCCAGCGTCATCTCACTCATCGGCGACGCCCCGGAAATCATCCGACGCGGGGCCGGTGACGTGAGCATATTTGAGTAGCAGGCTGCATCTTTGGAACCGGGCGCCCCTGGCCGCGCGAACAGAATAATGGGCAGGCGCATGCCAAGCCACAAGTTCAAATTTGCCGACCGCATCCGAAGCACGCGTTTGGCATGGCCAGGATCAGGCAGGCTTAGACTAGGAGAAACCGCATGAACAGCCGCCGCATCTTAAGCCCAGTCGTACTGGCCTTAGTCATCGAAATCGCAGGCTGCACCCCGCTTCCGGCATCTTGGGGTTCCCCCGCTGCTGCCGGGCTCTCCACGCCGCCTCCCCAAAGCGCCGCGGCTGCCGATTGCACCGAGCCGATCGCGGAGCTATTCGAGCGAGTGTCGCCTTCCGTTGTGTCCATTTCAGCAGTGGAGGTCGATCGTCTTGAAATCGAGGATAGCATCAAAACGGCCGTAGGTTCAGGGTTTATTATCAGTGGCGATGGCCTGATGCTGACCAATTCCCACGTGGTTTACGACAGCCAGACGATCACCGCAGCCTTGGATGACGGACGCCGGGTCGAGGCAAAGCTCGTAGGGGCAGATCCGATCTATGATCTGGCGGTACTCCGCATCATGGTTTCCCGCGAGGACCTCCCCAGAACCATGCTGGGAAACTCGGACTCGGTCCGAATCGGTGAGGAGGTTGTGGCGATCGGCAACCCTCTTGGCCTGGAACAGACCCTGACCCGTGGCGTCGTCTCAGGGCTCAACCGGTTTGTGCCGACCTCACCCCTGAGCCTCACGGTTCCGCTCATTCAGACCGATGCACCGATCAATCCGGGCAACTCCGGTGGACCGCTCTTTAATCGCTGCGGAGAAGTGATCGGCATCACCACATTGATGGTGACCGATGCCCAAAATATTGGTTTTGCCGTGCCCATTAATATCGCCAAGCAGGCCATACCGCAACTCGTGGAGCACGGACGCATCATCCGCCCGTGGTTCGGCATGAGTGTCAAGCCCATTAGAAAGGAGGCCTTGGAAATCATCAACGTTCCACTTGCGGACGGTTTGCTGGTTGAGAAAGTCGACTCCGGAAGCCCGGCTCAGCAGGCCGGCATACGCGGAGGAAACCTGCTGGTCGCTGTGGCCGGGGAGCAATATTTGCTCGGGGGAGATATTATTACCGAAATGAACGGATTGTCTCCTAACAACCTAAAAAGGTTTACCGAAATGGTCAACTCACTTAAGGTGGGTGATACGGTTCGCTTGACGCTTTACAGGGAAAAGCATGCACGGCAGGTGATGTTCAAGCTGCAGGAGCGACCGATACTCCCGGGCGACGTGAGAACCAGTTCTTCCACTAGCCAGTTGCGGACCGGGAATCGGTAGAACTTCGATGGAGCGACTTTATTAAACTGTACCCGAGTCCGGAAGGGGCTGTGTCCCCCAGGAAATTTGCGGATAGGATACAGGTTCGGCACGTTTGATCCAGGAAGGAAACAATTATTCTACTGCTATCTGCTCGTTACCCACGCGAACGAATTTAACCCCCGCACGTGGAATTACCGCCAGTGCCATGGCAAAACTTTCCTCGGGAGTTGAACGGGACTTGTTTCCAGAGGCCACTACCTCTGCAATGTTTTGTTTGAGCGTCACCTTGGCAATGAACATTTGGCTGTAGGATAAATCGCCCCTGACAAATACCACAAGATTTTCCTTAAAATTAACCGGGGGTACGGCTGTACCGGGTTTAAATTCCTTCCAAAACGAGGCAAACCCCGCTTCATCACCAATGTATCCCCCGTGCAACTGCGCATGCACCTCCTTGAACTGATCAAGCTGCGCCATCGGATAGTCCCCGCTCCACCGGTTAACAATGGACAAAGCGTCCTTCTTTTCGGCTGATGGGTTAGAATCTACTTTTTCTTTTTTTACGCCCGCCTCCGAAGAAAAGGAGATGGCGCTGAGGAATAAAAAAGCGAAAAGAAGAGCTTTTTTCATATTTCCTCCACGTGTCAAGGAGATGCTGATAAGCAAGGGCCGCTATCGGAACGGGGGCTCTATTCTCCCCATTCTTTTGGACCAACATAGTTATCACCCAGCGCCCACTTGCCCCGGTTGGCTTCTCGGGCCTCCTTTTCTGCCTCCCGATATACTGCCAAGCTGAGGCCCTCTGCAGGTTTCCCGCGAAAGACTTCCGCAAAACCCGCCCTGACCATCTCGAGGTTAATGTTCCGGTCGCCCGCAAACACCTCTCCCAACATCCGGCCGAACCCATCTAAACCGTAGAACTGGACATCGACGACGCGGCCCAAAACCAGGCTCGCAAGATGTTTGGCGGATTGGCGACCGAAAGGCTGACCTGACTCACCGCTGGAGGTGGAAGGCTCAGGTGCGTCTATCCCGACGAGACGCACGGTAATCTTTTCGTCCTTTTCGTTTCTCACCATCAGGGTGTTCCCATCGACGACTTTGTACACTTGAAACTGCTCTGCAATCGCTCGGACAGGGGACAAAAGCGGCAGGACCGATAAAATAACGGCAACCTTTAAGATGCGTTTGGCGGATGAAGCGCCTGTCTCCAGTCGGGTGCATGATGCGGAGAACTCATGACGGTGCAACATGTGGTTATCATGCCTTTTTGTCTTCGATTCGTTTAACCTCCTCCGTGCTGCCAGGCTTCGTCTCAGGCTCGCTCATTTCTCTCTTGAAATCACGAATCGCCTTGCCCAGCGTGCTGCCCAGATCCGGCAGTTTCCCCGGGCCGAAGATGATCATCACGATGACGAGGATGATCAGGAGATGCATGGGTTGAAAAAGACCGGTGAACATCTTTTTCCCTCCTGGTTTTTAATGGTGTAGGTTGTGAATGCAGATTTTTACGGTTTCTGACTGCTGGGCCTCATCAAATACTCAGGGCATATCGGGCCCTTCACGGGTGGCATCCTGTCGACTGCATCCATCGGCTTTAGATGGCCACATGCTTCAAGCCGGTGCCATAGCAAAGGTTCCCATCACAAAGAATGGGCTTGGACCACTTGACCTCGACGAGCGAAATGGAGCGAAATCCGTCCTGCAGTCTTGTAGTCGGAGGTTTTGATGAGTTGCTGGTTGCCCTGACGAGCAGGACAGTTCCGTCCTTCAATTGTGTCTGCAATTCAGCATACAGGCCGGCGTCACAATAATTTTTCATCTTGCCTCCGAACGAGTCATTGTAACTCCGGCTGGCAAAATAGGTGCAGACAATCGATTGCTCGGTTTTATGACGGCTGCTGTTTCGTTTCTCCATGAAGGACCTCCTTCTTCAGGATACCTGAGCGCAACACGAAGCCTGATCTTAGCCCGACCGCAAAGGGTTACGGCCTTCAGGGTGGAAGGCGCTGTGCTCCAATGCCGGCGACCGCCCAAACCCATCCAGAACTGCGTCCATCTGAGCCTCGATTTCGTGTCGTTTTTCGGAAGGCATCGAGAAAAGAATCTCGGGCCTCGCGACAATCTCAGTCACGAGCTCGGCCAACTCGGGAGTGATCCCAGCTAGCCTGAAGAAGTCGACTTCCGTCACGGGGTTTTCCCCACCTGGGTTCACGTCTCTACCGCTTTCAACCATGTTGGTTTTACCCTTCTGTTGCATGGTTTGTAGGCTAGATTCATACTGCCGGTTACCGGTCTCACGGGCGGCTCTCCGGTTTCATCCGCTACAGTATAAATCCGTCAGATGATGTGAACCTTTCCGGTACATTACATTTTTGAAAGGATGAAAATAGAAAGGGCGATTAGGACATGTGTGCAGGATGAAGGGTTCGCCGCCTTACTGCCGCGAACCGGTTGAGAAGGCAGAGGTTCTTATCTG
>JBLMXM010000090.1:0-7682 GCA_050257775.1 Hyphomicrobiales bacterium | reverse complement strand
CCGCGACCAACCTGCAGGATCTGCTTAAAACCGGGATTCAGGTCATGCCAAGGCGATCGCTGGTTTTTGTTGTCTCCGATTTCATCAGTGAACCCGGCTGGGAGCAGCCGCTTGGCCTGCTGGCGCGGCGCCATGAGGTCATGGCCGTGAGGCTCTTTGACCCGTTGGAGATGGAACTGCCCGATCTCGGGCTTCTCGTCGTTCAAGATGCCGAGACCGGCGAGCAGATGTTCGTCGATACCCATGATCGCGCCTTCCGCAGGCGCTTCGCCGACGCAGCCGCACGTCGGGAAACGAAATTGCGATCGTCATTTACCCGGGCCGGCGTGGATGCCCTGGAGGTATCCACGGAAGACGATCTGCTCGACGCCGTTCTGCGATTCGCCGACCTGCGCAAGTTGCGCAGGCGGTGGGCGACGAGCGGACACCTGCCCCGGCACCTAGAGGTACACCATGACGTTTCAGTGGCCTGAGATGCTCTGGCTTCTGCTGTCCGTGCCGGTGCTGGTGGCCGCATACGTCTTCCTGCTGCACCGCAGGAAGAGAGCCGCACTGCGCTATGCGAGCCTGAGCCTGGTGAAGGACGCCCTGGGCCCGCGCCAGCGCTTCCGCCGCCACCTTCCGCCGCTGTTGTTTCTGCTGGCGCTGGCCGTGATGCTCGTGTCCATCGCCCGGCCCTCTGCCGTCGTCACCCTTCCCTCCCAGCAGGAGACCGTCATCCTCGCCATGGACATCTCCGGCAGCATGCGCGCCACCGACGTGGAACCCAGCCGCATTGCCGCGGCCCAGGCCGCCGCGCGGGTTTTTGTGAACGAACAGCCGCGGCACACGCGCATCGGGGTAGTGACGTTTGCCGGAAGCGCGGCGGTCGCGCAGGCGCCTACCCAGAACCGCGAAGAGATCCTGGCAGCCATCGACCGCTTTCAGCTCCAGCGCGCCACGGCCATCGGCAGCGGCATTCTCGTATCGCTCAAAGCCATCTTTCCGGATGCCGAATTCGACCTGCGGTCGTGGAATCCCCGGGGCGACTCCCTGCGGGATCCCAGCCGCGGGGTCCCGCTCGATCAGACGCGCGAGGCTGAAAAACAGGCGTTCAAGCCGGTTGCACCCGGCTCCTATGCATCCGCCGTCATCGTTTTACTGTCGGACGGACAGTCCAACGTCGGGCCCAACCCCATCGAGGCGGCTCGCATGGCCGGTGAACGCGGCGTGCGAATCTTCACCGTGGGCATCGGCACGGTCGACGGCGAAATCCTGCGCTTTGAAGGCTGGGCCATGCGAGTACGCCTCGATGAAGAAACACTCAAAACCATTGCGGATCTGACCAAGGGCGAATATTTTTACGCGGGCACCGCCGCGGACCTTCATAGAATTTATGAGTCCCTGAGCGCCCGGCTGGTCATGGAGACCAAGGAGACCGAGATCACCGCTCTGTTTTCCGCAGCCGCGGCCGTCCTGGCGCTCACGGCGGCCTTGCTATCCATGATGTGGTTCAACCGGATCCTATAGGCGCTTACATGTCCATGAGACCCTGGATGAGGAGACCACGCCATATGAATACTCACGCTGCCGCAAATGAGTGGAAGAGCGCCGGTTACCCGGTCGAACCGAAGTAGGATGAATGCAGCAGGAGCGGCAGCTGTCCCGGATTCCTAAGGCAAAGGCCAGGAGATCTTCGCGCCGCATGGCTCGCCGCAATCTCACCGGTGGCTGTCGCGAACGCAGCAGGGCCGCTCAGAAAATCCCGGGCAACCCCTGGGCCGGTTCAGGGGCAGCAGGCGATGCAGGACGGGTTTCGTTTCACCGTCACTGTCCATGTGGATTTCGTCCGGCTGTCGCTGATGCCGTTGACCTCAACCCGCACATGAGAGGGAAGCCGAGCCGAAAGCCGCTGCAGGACATCCCATAACTGGTCTCGCGAGCAGTTCCAGAGATCAACCGCGACCAGCCCACCCGAGAAGAAACTGCTTTTGATCTTCACGGCAAACAGGCCCCGCAGCTCGGGCAAGTTCAATTCCCTGAGAGCCGCAGAACTCAACATGGCCACCCGCCGGTCGCGGGTGCGCAGCCACATCAGCAAAACAACCACCGGCCCCGCAATGCAGAGAAACCCTACCGCCAATTTGCCCAGACTGATCAGCAACTCTATCATGGCACGCCTCCTTATGAAGGATTATGACGTTATCAGGGACTTTATGGTACCCTCGCGACCCTAGGCTCCGGCCGCCATCTCGGCCAGCCGCGACCGCAGTATTTCGATGCCCGCCTTGTCGATCCTCTTGTTATCAACGATGATCTCCTTGCCCTTCGGGGCAAGGACTCGAACCTTTCTCTCCACCAGGCTGGAACAGACGATCACGGAGGCCTCGCCCATCACCTTGAGGAGGCTCTCCTTTTCCTCGCCGCATCCGGTGATCACCCGAAGATGCTTCAACCCGGCCCTCTGGACCGAGAGTTTCATGTTCTCCGCCCCGGCCCACGTGGTGCAGGCAACCCCCACCGTGGTTCCCTCGGGAAGCGACGTGAGCCGCATCAGGGTCTCGAGGCTCGTGTCCACCATGAGGGCGACCACCTCCAAGCCGGAGTTTTCCAGGAATCCCTGAACCTCCCGGATGTGGTAAAACGTGGTAACGATCAGGTTATAGCGCCTCAGGGATTCCAAGTCCTTCTCGACGGCCTGGGCAAAATCCCCGACCAGCATGGGGTCCACCTGAAGGTGCAACTGCTTCTTGAGCTCGGTGCTGAAAAGCTCGAGCTCCGGCCGGCTGCATTCGACGAAAAGCACTCGCACATCTTGAACCGGCCGGGTATTCAAGGGCGAGGCCTGGGTTCTGGCATAGAGGGTTAAAAATACCTCTTCGGCGCTGAAGCCCAATCTTCCGGCCTTCTCAAGGGCATCGTCCACCACGGCCAGGAGTTTGTTCATGCGTTCAACCTTCGTCTTGGATTTCGTTTGAGTTGAAGACACAAATGTTCCCCGCCCCGGTTCACAGGAAAGATGCCCGTCCCGCTGCATTTCCGAAAAAACTTTCGAGACCGTGTTGCGGTTGACCCGCAGAAAGCCGGCGAGCTGCCGCACGGTTGGCAGCTGGGTCCCGGCAGGCAACTGCCCGGACTGGATCAGGTAAATCAGCTGCGCCTTGAGCTGGGTATGGACCGGAAGCCGGTTCTGGCGATTGAGTTTAAGATCCATTTTATTGTCCTATTGTCATAGTACAATAGGACAATATGGAGCACCTGTCAAGAGGATTCTGCTGCTTGCCTTTCAAAGGCTGATTCGAAGGAAACCCTTGGCGCTGAGGACCAGAAGCGCATGGTTGCGGGGGTCGCGAGCGTCTTTCCTGTCGCTGGGAACGACCGGGGCACTGCGCCCCGGTTGCGCCCGGCTCAGCGCTTGCCCGGCCCTTTGAAGGGAGTTGCCGGCGGCTGCTGGAATGCAATGGCTTGAAAAGCGCAAGCGCTTCAGGTATGCCATCATCGAAAGGCCTGATATCAACGGCGGACACTGCGGTCGATCGTTTATAGACATTTTGAAGCCATCAGGCCCCGAACTTGCTTGGCATTCACACTTAGAAAGCGACACGCGATGAATCCCCGAAGCGCAGCCGAGAGCATGCTGGAGCAGGCCCTGTCCCTGACAGGGTCCGCAGGGAACGGTTTTTCCCGCCGCCATTTCCTGGTGCTGGCCGGAGCAACGATCGCAGGCATCGCGGCATGGGATCTATTCGGGGCGCGCGACGGCTCGGCCGCGCCCCTCATTATCACGGAGCAGGCCGAGGGGCTGGTTGTCGCCGACCCGACCCGCTGCGTGGGCTGCCGAAGGTGCGAATTGGCCTGCACCGAATACAACGATGGCAAGGCATCCCCGAGCATGGCCCGGATCAAGGTGAACCGGAACCTCAACTACGGCCCCGTGGGGCTTTACACCCGCCAGTCCGGCCAGGGCAACTGGGGCGGCGGGTTGATCATTCAGGACCTATGCAAGCAATGCCCCCATCCGGTGCCCTGCGCGAACGCCTGTCCGAACGACGCGATCGTAGTCAAGCCGCCGCTGAATGCCCGAGTCGTGGACATGGAGAGATGCATTGGATGCAAGATGTGCCAGCGGGCCTGCCCGTGGGAGATGATGTCCTTTGATCCGGATACGAACACGGCCACCAAATGTTTCCTCTGCGGCGGGAAGCCCAAGTGTGTGGAGGCTTGCCCGGCGGAAGCTTTGAAATTCGCGGCCTGGCGTGATCTGACTCGCAATGTCCCGCCACGGGCCACTCCGACTGTCGTCATATCCCCGGAAAAACTGCAGGCCTGCATGGACTGCCACAAACGCTAACCCTGAAGGAACAAGCATCATGGCCACGTACGGAGGTTGGGCTGGCAACGTGCTGCGGGTTGATCTGTCCACCGGGAGAATCACAGCGGAAGACACCATCGAGAAATACCGGGACTACCTCGGCGGCACGGGTATCGGCTACAAGGTCCTCTGGGATGAAGTTCCCGCCGGGACGCGGCCGTTTGATCCGGAGAACAAAGTGGTCTTCGCAACCGGCCCCCTGGCCGGGACCGGAGCCCCGTGCAACGGACGTACGGCCGTCACCACGCTTTGGCCGACCTGCTGGCCCAAACCGCTGGTCGCGAGCGGGCACATGGGCGGACATTTTGCCGCGGAACTCAAGTACGCCGGCTATGACGCCGTCATCGTCGAGGGCCGGGCGGATCGACCGGTGTGGCTTTCCATTGCCGACCGCAAGGTGGAAATCAGGGACGCCCGCCATCTCTGGGGCCAGGGCATCCGGCGGGCGACTTACGAAATCAACGCGGAGATGGGTCCGGAGGCGGCCGTGGCCTGCATCGGCCCGGCCGCTGAAAACCTGGTGCCGATGTCGGTCATCATCAACTCGGTCTCCCACTCCGCGGGCGGCGGAGCGACCCTGGGGGCAAAAAACCTCAAGGCCGTCGCTGTGCGGGGCACCGGGAGCATCCGCATTGCCGGAAGCAAGGACGAGTGGGAGAAGGCCGTCAAATTCCACTTGTCTCTGCTCGGGGCCAACAACCAGCACGTCGTGCCCGATTCTCCGCAACCCTGGGCGCAATACCACAGCCCCGGGACCCGCTGGGTGGCGTCCCGGGGCCGCCTGTGGGGTGCGGCCAATCCGGCCATCGACACCGGCGCCTGCGATCCCCACGACCTCAACCGCATCGCCTACCGGTCCAACAGCGGCGCCTTTTTCCTAGGTGCCCGGGCCTGGCCATACACCGTCAGGGGCAACGGATGCACGGGCTGCCCGATTCGCTGCCACGTCCTGCTCAAGGTCCCGGCGGCGGCCGCCAAATACGGCATTCCCGAAACAGGCCAAAACACATGCGGCGGTTTGAATTTCGGCCGGGCTTTCTTTAAAAGCTTTCCGGACGGCCATAGAGGCCAGACTGCCATCGAAGCCTGCATGGTGGGAATGCACCTCGCGGATGACCTGGGGATCTGGAACAACTACGGCTTGCTCCAACGCGACTTTCAGAAATTCTACTACGACGGCATCCTAAGAACCAAAATCGGCGAGAAGGAATTCCAGAGCTACTCCTGGGAGCGATACGAAAAGGGCGATCCGGCGTTTCTGTTTCAGCTACTGCCGCGAATCGCTTATAAGGAGGGCGAGTTGGCCACCGCCCTCGGGGCTGGAACCGGGTACACGCTGGAGCGCTGGGGCATTCCCGAAGACGAATGGAAGCGAGACCACGAGCTCACCTATTGGAAGATGGGACACCCCAAGCACCATTCGAACGAAGATTCCGGGCAATGCGGCGTCATCATCAACACGCAGTACAACCGGGATGCCCAGTGCCATTCGCACACCAACTTCGTCCGCAACGGCCTGCCGATCGACGTGCAGAAACGACTGGCAGACGAGCTCTGGGGATCAGCGGATGCGGTCGACCCCGCCATGTCCTACACGCCGATGAACGTCTACAAGGCCCGGATGGCCAAGTGGTCCCTGCTGCGGAAGGAACTGCACGATTCCCTCGCCCTGTGCAACTGGATGGGGCCCTGGGTGGCTTCGCCGTTGAAGGAGCGCGGGTACCGGGGCGACGACTCCATCGAATCCGTGCTTTACAGCCTGGCCACCGGCGACCGCAAATCCCGGGAGGAGCTTGACCGGGCAGCCGAGCGTATCTTTCTGCTCCACCGCGCGCTCACCATCCGGGGTATGGGGACCCGGGACATGCGAACCCGGCACGACACCGTCCCGAACTGGATTTTCGAATATGGAAAAGACCAGTCGCCGTTCAGCCCGGGAACCATCCGCATGGACCGGGAGGACATCCGGGTTGCGATGGACATGTTTTATGCGGAAATGGGTTGGGACAAGAAAACCGGCGCGCCGACGACTGAAACCTATAGCAAGTTCGGCCTCGAGGGCATCGGCCGAGAGCTGAAGAAAAAGGATCTGGTGGCATGACACCGGGGTTCGTAGCGTAAATGGATCCTCCGTGGCAGCCGTCCGGGTGGCAGGTTTTCTACCGGCTTACCGTCAAGAAGGATTTCACCGTCCGGACTCCGCTTACAGCCCTGGCAAGGCTGACAGCCTTCTCGATGTCCGCTCTTGATTTGACCAGGCCTAAAAGTACTACCTGACATTGGATCAACTTGGTCTCGATCTGGGTGGACGAAAGATCCATGTCTTCGATCAGCCCCGCCCTCACTTTGGCCTCTGCCGTCAGGTTATCGCTGGTTCCGCAGGAGTCGTCTTTTCTCTCCGGCAAAAAGTAATCCGTAACCGATTTCACCCCGGGCACGTGAGCGGCCAGTTTGACCGCCTGGTTCTTCTGCTCCGGCTTCTCATACTCCCCCACCAGATACACGTTGCCATCATAGCAGTACGTCGAAATATCCAGGTAATGGATGGCCTTGTCTTCGAGGAACTTGCCGCGTATCTCCATGGTGATCTTTTCGTCATCATATTGGGTGCCGAGACTGCGCTGGTCGACCGCGGATTTGTAAACGGATCCGAAAGGCGTCGCACACCCCATGATCACGGCAACGATAACCCATATAAGAAACCCTAACGGAACCAAGAAGATCTTCTTCATGTCATCCTTCCCAAGATGGCAACTCAGCCCGCCTTCTTTCGGGCCACTTCAAGCTTAGTCAAATAAGATTGATCGACATCTCCGGTCACGTACTCGCCGTTGAAGATGGAACAGTCGAAGCTGCGCAAGTCCGGGTTCTCCTGCGCGACACACTCAATCAAATCGTCCAGGGACTGGTAGATCAACCAGTCGGCGCCGATGAGCTGTTCCACTTCCTTTTCACTGCGCCCGTGTGCAATCAGGTCCGCGGCCGACGGCATGTCGATGCCGTAGACGTTCGGATGCCGCACCGGCGGGGCGGCCGTGGCAAAATAGACTTTTTTCGCCCCGGCGCGACGGGCCATCCGAATGATCTGCCGGGAGGTCGTGCCGCGCACGATGGAATCATCCACCAGAAGCACCTTCCTGCCTTTGAGCTCCGAGCCGATCGGATTCAACTTTTGTCTCACGGCGGATTCGCGCTGAACCTGGCCGGCCATGATGAAGGTTCGTCCCACAAATCGATTTTTCATGAAACCTTCATGATACTCCACGCCGATGGTTGCGGCCAGCTGCAGGGCGGATGTCCTGCTCGTGTCAGGGATGGGGATCACGACATC
>JBLMXM010000089.1:0-19382 GCA_050257775.1 Hyphomicrobiales bacterium | reverse complement strand
CGGCCGGAGACGTCAGTGACGACCGCAGCCGTTGAAAAACCCGGTTCGAATACCAGGTTGAACACCTCCCGATCGCTCAGGTCGGCATTCTCGCCGACCAGGCCTCGCTCGCGGGCCTTGGCGAGCAGGACCTCCCGGTCCAGGCCTTTGCCATCGTCGCTGATCTCCACCACCACGCTCCCGGCCGAATGGTAGGCGGCGATATTCACGGTTCCCTGCTCGGGTTTTCCGGCTGCCCGCCGCTCTTCGGGCATCTCGATCCCGTGGTCCACGGCATTGCGCACCATGTGCACCAGGGGATCGTTGATGATGTCCACCAAGTTGCGGTCGATTTCGGTATCCTCGCCGTCGGTGTAAAAGTTGACGTTCTTGCCGAGCTTGCGGGAGACATCCCGGGCGAGGCGTGCCATCTTGCTGAAGGTGGCCTTCAGCGGCACCATGCGCATGGACATGCTGATGTCCTGGAGCTCCCGCACGATCTTGCTCGCATGCGATACCTTCTTCGCCAGCCCGTGGTTCTCGCCGCCGACCACGAGGCCGTCCTGGGCCACCATGGAGTGGGCAATCACCAGCTCACCCACCATGTCGATCAGCCGGTCCAGCCTCTGGGTGCTGACGCGCACGGAGGAATCCACCATGGCTCCGCCGGAGCGCATCTGTTTCTGCGTGCGCAGCGCCTGGCCCACAGCGGCCACGCTCGCCGCCCGGGCCTTGACCAGGGCCAGTCCTGCTTTTTCACCCGGATGTTCGCCCAGGACTTTTTCAAGCTGCTCCCGATCCAGGTGGCCCTGGGCGACGAGGATGTCACCGACGCGCGGAAGGGGTGCATCGGCCTGCTCTTCGGAGATCCCGGCCGCCTCGGGGTTCTGGAGGACTTTCAACAGCGCATCATAGCCTTGCGGCTTGTCCAGCGGCGCGCCGGCCAGGGCCAGCTTCACGGACCCAACCAAATGTTTGATGGTGTCCAGCGCCTGCAGGGACAGATCGGCGTAGCCGCCGCTGTACCGGATTTCCCCATCGCGCACCCGGCTGAGCAGGGTCTCGGCGTGATGCCCCAGCTCCGTGATCAGGGAAAGCTCGAGAAAACCTGCAGTTCCCTTGACGGTGTGGAAGGCGCGGAAGACCTTTCCCACGGCCTCCATGTCTTCCGGGTCGTGCTCAAGGGACAGCAGCGCTTCCTCGGCGGCTTGGATCAGATCAGAGCTTTCCGTGATAAACTCCGCCATGAGCTCCGGGTCAGCATGCTCCGGCATATAGTTCGTCGAGTCGGCCCCAGGACTCATTGCGGGAGCAGATACCGGAGCCGGGCGCACCGGCGCAACCGCCGCCTGCTGCGGCAGATCCCGAGCATTCATGGCCTCGTCCAACAACCCGCCCATTCGGGCGATGCACGCTGCCGGGTCTTGCGCCGTCCCGCTGGTCAATTGCCCGCACAGCTCGACGGCCCGATCCAGATGGTCCTGGCAGACCGAACGGCCGCCGTCATCTTGGGCGAGCCGCCTCAGCGCCGCTTCAAGACGCTTCCAGCCCGGTTGATCCTGAGGCTCGAGCCGAATGAGCAGCGCCGCGGCGTCGTCGATGCTCCGGATGCAGCCGTCATCTTCAGCGCCAGCCTCCGGCTCCTTTCGTCTGAGGGCTCCCGCGAGGCGCACGGCAGCCGCAGACAGCCGCCCGTCGTCCGGCATCCCGGCGAAAGCGGCCTGGACCGCCTGCAATGACCCGGTGAGCGCATCTACCGCGGCCAGCATGTCCGTCACGCTCCCGGCAGCAAGTTGCTTCAGGCCGTCTACGGCGGTCTGCAGAAGTCGCTTGGCTGCCGGCGGCTTTGCTGGAGCCGCTTTGAGCAGCTTCGCGAGCTCTGCGGCCACTGCGTTCCAGGCCGAAGCCTCGCTCACGGGGATGTCGTCCAACCCCTCGATCACGGAGGTGATCTTTTCGATCAGAGACTGACGACGTTTGCGCATCTATGCTCCTTGACTGCGGCCCGGGCCATGTCGGCCACGCCTCGGGGTGCCGTCAAATTTCACCGCTTACCAGCTTCCCGTTGAGCGGGACTCCTTGCACTCGACCTCCGCGGTGATAGGTCGACCCGTTGGCGGCCAAGCCTTTGAAGACACCGTACATTGCCCGTAGCAGCTCGCTGCTGTGGCGGCAGAGCATCTCGCTGCGGCGGTTCTCCTCGCGCAGGCTTTGCAGCAGATCGGACAACTCTGCCCGGCAGCGCCAAAACGCTTCCCCGTAAGGCGACGGTGCGGCACGTGCGAGCCGGCTCAACGTCAACTCGGTCGGTGCGCAACCGAAGTCATCCGCCAGCCGGCCAATCAGCTCCAGGCGCCTCTCCTCGACAGCGTCCAGCCGCCCGATGAGGGTTTGCTTCTCTGCGGCTGCCGGCCCAAGCTCGACAAGCCGCGACCGGATCATCGCCGTCCGCTCGCGGCCCATGGCTTGCAACAACTCGCGGTAGAGCGCTACCTCGGTGTGTAGAAGGTCCACCAGCTCACTCAATGCGGCACGCATGTCTTTCCCCTCTACCCTGTGGAGGTCATGAAATACCCGGAGTTCACGATGTGATCCCCACATGGTCAATATCGGCGAATGATTTGAATAACTTTAGTTTTTCCGGCGGATTCGGGCGGGCGACCACAGTCTGTTCCGGTCATCGACCAGAGGCTTTTTTCCGAAACACGGCGGCCGGACCGCTCAGCTGCTCCTGCAGGATCGCCGACAGGCCCAATCCGCCCGAGCGGGCCATCTCTTTCGCCAGCTCGGCGTCCATCAGGGAGGTGTAGATTTCTTCGGCGCGCCCTCCGTCGATGAATCCCGACTTGGGGACGGATTTGCGCATCTCACTCAACATGTGGTGGATGAAGAGCGCCTCCATGTCGTTGCAGGCGGCTGCCAGCTTCGATTCGACCCGGGTGTCCCGGCCGGTGCCGGAAGGCCGACCTGCAGGGTCGTTCGGAGGTGCAGGGGGGATTTTCGCAATGGGGACGGGCATCAGATGATCTCCAGGTCGGCTTGCAGAGCGCCTG
Organism: Hyphomicrobiales bacterium; assembly: GCA_050257775.1. Lineage (GTDB taxonomy): Bacteria > Desulfobacterota > Desulfobacteria > Desulfobacterales > SpSt-501 > SpSt-501. The sequence goes on along the minus strand of JBLMXM010000089.1, from coordinate 16,350 downwards.
CCGCCTTGAGGGCCTGCAGAATAGAGATCAGGTCGCGCGGCGTGACGCCCAGGGCGTTCAGCGCCCGGACGACCTCCCCGATGCTCACCCCGGAGGACAGGACCTGCAATGGCGCGTGTCCCTCCTTTACCTGGGTCTGCGCGTCCGGGGTCACCACCGTCCGTCCGGTTTGTGAAAACGGCAGCGGCTGCGACACATTGAAGTTCTGTTTGATCTCGACGCTGAGATTGCCGTGTGCGATCGCCACGGTGGCGATGCGCACATTCTCGCCCATGATGACCGTGCCGGTGCGTTCGTTGATCACTACCCGCGAGACGCTGTCTGGTGTCACGCTGAGGCCTTCAATCGCGGCAATCAGCTGGGCGATGTTGCCGTAGTAACTCGTCGGCACGGCCACCTGAATGGTGCCGGAGTCCTGGGTGCGGGCCACTTGATCCATCAACCCCACATTGATCGCCTGGGCCACCCGGGTGGCCGTCGTGAAATCCGGCTTGTTCAACGCCAAGGTGAGCGAGTCTTTCTGGTTCAGGTCGAACGGGATTTCGCGCTCCACGCTGGCGCCCTGGACCACCCGTCCGACCGTCGGGAAATTCTTGGCCACCTTGTCTCCGCTTCCCGATCCGACCAGGAAACCTCCCGTGGCGACCGGCCCCTGTGCGACGGCGTACACCTGCCCGTCGGCGCCCTTGAGCGGGGTCATCAGCAGCGTTCCGCCCTGAAGGGCTTTCGCGTCGCCGATGGAATTGACCAAGGCGTCCAGCCGGCTGCCCGATCGCGCGAACGGCGGCAACTCCGCCGTCACCATCACCGCGGCCACATTCTTGACCTTGATATCAGCCGCGTTGACCGTGACCCCCATCTGCTCCAACATGGACGACATGGACTGCAGCGTGAAGGTGGCGTCGTCGGTGTCGCCGGTGCCGGCCAGGCCGACCACCAGTCCGTAGCCCACCAGCTGGTTCGGGCGGACTCCCCGAAACACGGCGATGTCCTTGATGCGCGCGGCGTGAAGCAGGCCGGTCAGCCCGAAAACGATCAGGCCGGCGGCAATCAGGCCGAGCAGCCGGGGGGCCGCCGATGTGTTGCGTGATTGCAGCAGCGTTCGGTATTTCATTTCACCCCCGCCTCAGAACGGCCAGACGGTTTCAAGGAAGTTGGCCATCCAGCCGGGCCGCTGGCGGTCGTCAATCACACCCGAGCCGCTGTAGGCGATTTTGGCGTCGGACACGAAAATCGACCGGATGATGTTGTCGCTGGCGATGTCGCGCGGCCGGATGGTGCCGGAGAGGATGATCACCTGGTTTTCGTGGTTGACCATCACCTCGCGGGTGCCGACGATCCTCAGGTTGCCGTTCGGCATGACCTCGGTGACCCGGCAGGTGATGTAGGCCGTGAGGTCGCCGCTGCGGGTGGTGCTGCCGTCGCCCTCGAAATCGCTCTGCATGCTTCCTTTTACGGAGGCGGAGCCGAAGGGGTTGATCTTGGGCATGTCGCTGCCCAGCCACCTCAGGACCTTATCCTGCCACCAATTCTCGACGCCCATGAAGGTATCGATACCCGCGGTGAGGCTCGAGTCGCGTGCGGTCTTGGTATTGGCCTTGTTGGTGGCCTTGGAAGATTCTTCGATCTTAACAGTGACGATGTCGCCGGCTCGGCGGGCCTTGGTGTCTTGGAAGAGCCCGTTCAGTCCGGAATTGGCCGTGTAAAGCGAGTTTTCCTGGTAGGCCGCCGCCCGCTCGGCATTCTGCAATTCAAACGCGTCCCCGGAGGCCGGCGGCGGAACCGACGGCATGGCTACCGGCGGACGGCCGGCGCATCCGGTCCCGAGTGCCAGAAGGCCGATCGCCAGGTAACACATCCTCATCAGAACCTGCGTGGATGGCATGGTCATGAGCCCAACTCCTTCCGTACCGGCTCCAGCCGTTCAGAACTCGATTCTAACGGTCTGGGAATCGATCACCCGCGCATAGATGACCTTGTTCGAATCCAGGTTCATCACCTGGACCAGCTCGCCCTGGCAGCCTTTTTGTTTGACCTGGCCCAAGGCGGAGATCCGCAGCCCCGCCGTTTCGGCGATGATTCGGACCCGGTCGCCGTTCTTGACGAGTGGCGGCAATTCGACCAGCTCCTGCCTCAGCACGGTTCCGGCATCCACCGGCCTTCGGGTACGCTTGCCGATCACCATCTCCGGATCGGCGATGTAGTCCGCGGGCAGCCCGGCCGCATCCACGGCCTTCACTTCGAGATCATTGTCGTCAATCGGCTTGTAGCGGCCGAGGGGCCGCCGCGCTAGGACCACTTTGGTCAAATGCTCGAGGCTGACCGTGACCCACACCCGCTTTTCGGCCTCGTCGTCGACTTTAAAGCTCACTGTGAGCGAAATGGTCCCAGCCAACTCCATGTTCTTCGGAGCCGTCACGCGCGTGACGAGCTGCCCCTGCGGAAGGACTACCGGTTCCGGAACGCGGATGTCCTTGATGCGCACCGATTCCGCCTGACCGGACTGCAGCTGCTGGATGTACGAACGGACGATCTGCTCGATCTGCTCACGACCGATCGTGATGGCGGCTCGAGTGACCGTGACGTCCGGCGGGATCTGGAGGTCCAGTTGCACAGGCTCGATGCCGCTTTGCTTGAGCCGGCTCAAAACGGTTGCGCGGTCCAGTGTCCGCGTTTTGCCCGGAAGCGGCGATCGGCCGAGGACGACCGCCTCCAGCGCGGCCGCTAGTTGCGCATCGCTGGCGTCCACGCGGGCGACCCGGCCGAGCAGGATCTGATCGCCGACGACCTCGGCCTGCTCGTAGAACCGCACGCTGGTTGGCCCCGCCGCCTCTGCAAGGCCGGCCGACACCCATGCCACGCAGTAGGCCAGAGCCGCCAGGATCCGCGGCACAGTTTTGTTCAGAGCATAATGGCGCCAGCCCATGGCATCACCTTAGCGTTTCAGATTGTTGGCGGTCTGCAGCATGTCGTCTGAGGCCTGGACGACCTTGCTGTTGGTTTCATAGGACCTCTGCGCGGTGATCATGTTGACCATCTCGTCCACGATGCTCACGTTGGACGTCTCAAGGAATCCCTGAGAGATGGTGCCGAAGTTCCGCTCGCCGGCGGTACCGACGACAGCGGTTCCCGAAGCGTCGGTGGGAAGGAAAAGGTTCTTGCCCATGCTCTGAAGCCCTGCGGGATTGGTAAAACGCGCCAGTTGGATAGTACCCAGTTGCCGGGGCGCCGAATCGCCCGCCCGCAGCGCGCTGATGGTCCCGTCCAGCCCGATCGACACGGTGAGGGTGTCCGACGGGACGCTGATCTCAGGGTCGAGCAGGAATCCGTCCGGGGTCACGATCCGGCCCTCCTTGTCGAGCTTGAAAGCGCCGGCGCGGGTGTAGGCAGTTGTGCCGTTCGGTAGGGTCACCTGGAAGAACCCATTGCCCTCGATGGCCAGATCGAGTTCGTTCTTGGTCAGCTGCAGCTCACCTTCAGCGAAATTTTTGGCCACCGCGACCGGCCGAACCCCGTGGCCGAGCTGGATGCCGGTGGGCGCCTGGGTGTTCTCGGAGGTGGACCCGCCGGGCGGCTGCATGGTCTCGTATAGCAGGTCCTGGAACTCGGCCCGACTGCGCTTAAATCCCGTGGTCGTCACGTTTGCAATGTTATTGGCGATGACATCGATGTTCATGCTCTGGGCCTGCATGCCGGAGGCGGCGGCCCACATGCTGCGAATCATAGATCCTCCTCAAGTGAGTGCGGCTTGAAAATTCAGCTTTTAAATTTCAAATCGGACGATGTCAGCTGGTCCTTCCCACTTCATTGATACTCTTGGCGTTCGCGTCATCCACGGCGCGAATGACGCGCTGATAGGACTCATAGCCTCTCAAGATCTCGATCATCTCGACCATGCTATGGATAGCTTCGACGTTGGACATCTCCAGGAATCCTTGGGCAATGCTGAAATCCTCCAGCGGCTGGCCGCCTTCCCCACCGGCCGGCTTGAAGTAACCCTGGCCGGTCTTGACGAGACTTCCGGACTGGGGAAAGTCCTCGATGCGCAGCCGGCCGACGTCCTTTTGGTTCACCCGGACCGTGCCGTCCTCGCCGACACTGAACTCCAGCCCGCCGGGTCCTGCCGTACGACCATCCACGCGGATTTCGCCTCCAATGCCCTGGACCGGCCAGCCCTCCTGGGTCACCAGCACGCCGTCCGGGTTGAGCGTGAAGTTCCCGCGGCGGGTATACACTGTGCCCTCCGGGGATTCGGCGCTGAAGAATCCTTTGCCGTTCAACGCCAAGTCGAAAACCGTGCCGGTTTGCTTGAGAGGTCCCGGCGTGAAATCGATCCGGCTCTGGTAGGCAATCCAAAAATTGGCTCCGGCCTGAAAAGCCGGGTACGGCGGTTGCACTGCCTGATTCTGGCCCGTCGCAGAGGTCAGGTACGCCTGGAAGGCGACGTCGTCGCGCTTGAAGCCGGCGGTGTTGACGTTGGCCAAGTTGTTGGCGACCACCTCCAGCCGCTTTTCGTAGGCCAGAGCGGCTGCCGCAGCCATGTAAATTTCGCCACTCATGCAAGGGTCCTTTCAGGATCGGCCCGTATTCCGTTGCCCGGTCTCCTGTCGACGACCGGCTTCCTTCACAGGCATCCGGGGCCGGCCGACTCCGGGTTACACCCTAAGATGGAAGCAAGAGGCATACCAGCCATTCTTCCCGCTGGAGGTCTATTTCGTCGAGCGGGCCGCGGCCGGTTCTTGCCGCGGACGGACCGGCCGACGGAACCGGCCGGCAACGCCCCAGCCGGTTGCTCGGATCATTGCCGCCGTTCATCCTTCAGCCGGGAAAATTTTGCCTACCGGGCGCCGGCAGGGGCTGCCTTCATAGGCCGCCGCGTTGCAGCTTGAGCGCGAGCTCGACTTCGCCGGCAGGCAGCTGAGTTTGCGCGGCGATCTGCCTGGCGTTCAACCCGCGTGCGGCAAGCTGCTGCAGCCCGGCAAAACGGCTGGGCCGCACCATGGTCCCTGCCGGATCGCCGTTTCCCAGGCGGAACGGGACATGATCGACCGCCATCTCGGCCCCTGCGCGCTCCTCGGCCGCGCACGGAGAGGCCCCGGTTCCCAGCAGCTGATGCAGCTTGGTTTGTTCGGCCTCCACGACCGCCCGGATCGATTCCAGGGCCTGCTCCGTCTGCTGGCGGAGGGTTTGAAGCAGCATCTCCTGTGAGAAGACCGGCGGCTTGTTGCGGGAAGCAGCGTCCGGCAGCAGCCGCTTGTGTTTCAGCTTGTTATGGATCAGGCACGCCAGGATCACTCCGCACAGCACAAGCTGAATGCCGTCGGACACCCGGTCCCAGCGTACGGCGTCGAGAAGGGTAATCATGCCTATCGTCCTCCTGCTTCCTGCCATCCCTGCCGCGCGTTCGGCAGGCGGATACAGGTTCAACGGTGAAGCACTGGGGTGCTTTTCTGCTTTCGGCCTATGGACGAAAATCTTGGCCGCCCGCGGTGCAGACGGTCGTTGGCTCCGGCCCCGTCCGCTTATACGCGGACATCGATCAGTTTCTTCGACGGCCCTTGGATCCGGCCGTCATCCTGGGGGATCCGCCGGGAACTTCCGTCTTCGTCCTCCTGGCCCGTCGAAGCCTGGGCGGCGTCTTCTTCTTCCTCGTCCGTCTGCTGCGGGTCGGAGGAGTTCTGCTGCTCCTTACGCAGCTGTTTGGCGAAGGCAGATTCTTTGCCCGAATCCTCGCGCGACTTGGTCCGCTTGACCCGGTCGGGCTGATTCACGGGAGCTATCGTAGTGGGGAAGATCACCGGGTCCATGCATGAACCCTCCTGGTTCCCGCCGGCGTCCCCTCCCGGTCGGTCCTCAGTCGTTTTCGTCCAGCAGCCGCTCTTTGCGCAGCTTGTTCCTCAGTCGCACAATGGCTTGGGAGTGGATCTGGGACACCCGCGATTCTGTGATGTTCAACACCTCTCCGGTTTCCTTCATCGTCAGCTCGTCGAGGTGGTACAGCGATATCACCAGCCGCTCCTTCTCGGGCAGCTGCTCGATGGCCCGGGCCAGAGCGGCCTTGAGCTCCTTCAGCCGGGTCTGGGACAGAGCGTCCTCCTCATGGTGGATGAGATAGGTCATGAGCTTCTCCTTCTCGTCCCGGGAGGACACCCCCAGCTCTTCGAAGCTGATGAATGAGATGCTTGACATCTGCTTGGTGCGGTGCAACTCCTCGATGTCGATGCCCAGCTCCTCGGCCACCTCCTGGTCTTCGGCATCCCGACCCAGCCGCTGCTCCAGCCGGTGAAAGGCGTTTTCCATCTCGCGCAACTTGCGGCGGCTGGAGCGCGATAGAAAGTCCCGCGAGCGCAGCTCGCTCAGCACTGCCCCCTTGATCCGGAAAATGGCATACGTCATGAACTTGTTGTCTCGTTTCGGGTCGTAGCGGTCCACGGCCTGGATCAGGCCGATGACCCCCACGTTCATGAGGTCCTCGACATCCACGCTGGCCGGCAGGTGGGTGGCGATGCGTTGCACGATACGTTTGACGTAGGGCAGGTATTCGGTGACGAGCTGTTCCCGGTACGCGGATCTCTTCTTGGCCGGGTATTTGAATCGGCGTTCTGCCATTTGCATGTGCATGGTGGTCTCCCGAAGATGAAGTCCCCTCCCCTACACGGGGGTGGTGCGAACGAGATGGTGCCAGAACAAGTTGGTGTTGCCCTTCGGCCGGCTCGTCGGCGCCAGTTTGGCCACACGTTTGGCCAGGTCCGTGAAGCAGCGGCTGGCCCGGGATTCCGGGTAAAGGTCGGTCACGAGCCGCTGCTGCTTGACGCTGCGGGTCAGCTTGTCGTCGCGCAGAACGCAGCCGAGATAATCGATATGAATGTCCAGAAAACGATCGGTGACCAGGTCCAGCTGCCGGAAGACATCCTGGGCCTCCTTGGGGCTCGCGGCCTGGTTCACGACCAGCTTGCAGGATTTCTCTGCATACTTGAGCGACAGGACCTTCATGAGCGCATAGGCGTCGGTGATCGAGGTCGGCTCGGGCGATACGACGACGATGATCTCATGCGCCATTACGTTGAAATCCATCACATGGGAGGAGATCCCGGCCGCCGTGTCGATGAGCAGGACGTCCGTTGCATCAATCAGGCGGTCGAGTTCCGTGAAAACCTGCATCTTCTGATCATGGCTCAGCTGGGTCAGCTCCTGGATCCCTGAGGCGGCCGGGAGGATTCTCATGCTGCCAGGCCCCTCTTCGAGAATTTCGGCCAGGCTTTTCTCGCCGCGAATGACATGGGAGATGTTGAATTTCGGGGCGACGCCGAGCAGCACATCCAGGTTGCCCAGACCCAGGTCCGCATCCAGGATGATCACCTTTTTGCCGAGCTGGCTGAGGGCATAGCCGAGGTTGGCGACTATGTTGGTTTTCCCGACCCCCCCCTTGCCGCTGGTGATGGCGATCACCCGCGCGTGCGATTTCCGCCGGCGGTTCGGCTCCTCTCCTCCTCCGGGCTGGCCGCGGCGCGGCAGGGGGATTACCTTGTTCGCGGGCTCGTTCACGGTCATGCTGCAGCAGTCTCCTCATTCAGGGTCGGTTAGCGGTAACCGGCTATTCGAGCACCGTTCCGCGGGGCTCCATCGTCTTCGGCCGGCTCCGAGAGATCCGGGCTGCAGTTTCGGCAAGCCAGGAAATTACGGGACTCCGCCTCGGCTGCCGAGGTGAACTGTACCAGGTGCTCGCGTTTGATCTTGCGGGCCCATTTGCAGTCGGTCCGGTGATAGAGATCGGAGTTGCGATTGGCGACGAACTGCACCGGCGTCCGGGCCGCTGCCGGGCCCGGCGTGCCCGACATGCCCACACCCGGCATCCGATCCACTCCAGGCGCGTTCGCGTTCGGCCAGAGCCGGCTGATCAGCAGCTCCACGGGTCTTTCCGCCAGATCCTCGGGGATCTGCGGACCCGTGCTCAGGTGGAAGAGCGGCAGCCGGCTGCGGATCAGCAGGTTCAGGATGCTTCCGCAGGCGCCGGTTTCATCCAGCCGGGTGAAAGCCAGGCCGCTAACCGGGACCTGCTTCCAGGCTTCGATGACCTGCCGCAGGTCCCTTTCGCGGCAGCAGGCGCTCAACACCAGGAAGATCTCTTTGCATTTCAGCGCCTGCAGGGTCTGTCGCACCTCGCCGCGCCGCTCGTCTTCGCCGGGGCTGACACCCGGCGTGTCGATGATGATTACGTCCAGGGTTGCCAGATCCTGCAAGGCCTGGCGTGCTTCGACTGCGCAGCTCGCCTCGGCCAGGGGCACGTCCAGGATTTCGGCATAAATCCGGAGCTCTTCGATGGCGCCGATCCGCCGGTCATCCAGGGTCATCAGGGCCACACGCCGGCCCTTTTGCAACGCTTCCCGGACAGCCAGCTTGATGACCGTCGTCGTCTTCCCCACGCCGCTGGGACCGACCAACGCCACCACACGCGGAGTCCCGGCCTCGGGCGAATCAATCGCCATCCGCAGCCCCATGTCCTGAAGCAGTGTGCCGGCCTGGGGCCGGAGATGACGCACCCCGATCAGGGGGTCGTATCCCGGCAGGCGCTTAATGTGATCGACCAGCTCGGCCGCTAGGTCCGGCTGAACCTCTTGAGACAGAAAATGCTGATGAAGTTCCGCCAACTCGGGCGGCTGTCCGACCCGGGCGGCGCCCGCCGCCGGCGCACTGCGCCTGCCGGCCAAGGACCTGAGGCTCTCGTTCAGAGAATGGAACAGACCGTGTCGCCCGCTGGTCTCCGGCAGGCCAGCCGGCGCCTCGACCTGAACCCGCTGGGTGGCCGGGAGGCCTGCGGCGGTGTAAGCGGGCCACCCGCTGTCCTTGGCGGCCGTGACCTCGACGCCGGAAACCCGGCCGGCCCCGAAAAAGCCGCGGCCCTGGCGCAAAGTCCGGGCCGACAGAATCACGGCTTCTGGACCGAATTCTTCCTTGACCATCCGCAGGGCCGCCGTCATGGTTTTGGCTTCAAATCGTTTAATCTGCATCCGATAGCTCCACTGTTCCGATGGCTCGAATTTCCACGGTGCTCAGAATTTCATCGTAGGACAGCACAACCAGGTTGGGCAGGAACCGGTCGGCCAGCCGTTTGAACGCCACTCTCGCCGGCGCGGAGCAGAGCACCACCGGCTGGAGATTCATGGCCGCGCAACGCTCGATTTGACGGCCTAGGCTGTTCATCATGCGGTTGGCGGCGCCAGGGTCCAGCGCCAGAATGCGGCCGTGTTCCCCCTTCTGCAGTGCGTCCGCCAGCGCGTTTTCGACGCCGTGGCTTAGCGTGATCACCGCCAGCGTGCCGTCCGGCGCCAGGTGCATCTTGGTCAAGGTCCGCGCCAGGGCATGGCGCACGTGTTCGGTCAAGGCGTCCGAGTCCTTGGTGAGCGGGGCCCAGTCTCCAAGGGTCTCGAGGATCGCCAGCAGGTCCCGGATCGGCACCTGCTCACGCAGCAGGTTGTGCAGCACCTTGACGACCGCTCCGAGCGTCAGCAGGTTCGGAACCAGTTCATCCACCACCTTGGGGTGGGATTGTTTCAGATGATCGAGCATCTGCTGGACCTCCTGCCGCCCGAGCAACTCGTGCGCATGCCGGCGGATGACCTCCGACAGGTGAGTGGTCATCACCGTGGCGGTGTCCACGACGGTGTAACCCTTGGCCAGAGCGCTCTCCTTCGCGCTCTCCCGAATCCAGATGGCCGGCAGGCCGTAAGTCGGTTCCCGGGTGGCGACGCCATCCATATCCCCCTCGGCCGTGCCGGGATTCATCGCCAAGCAATAGTGCAGCATGAGTTCCGAGCGGGCGATCTCGTTGCCCTTCAGCAGGATGAGGTACTCTCCCGGGTTCAGCTGCATGTTGTCCTGGATGTGCACCGGCGGAATGATGATCCCGAGGTCGAACGCCATCTGACGCCGGATGGCCTTGATGCGCTCCAGCAGTTCACCGTTCTGCTCGGCATCCACGAGCGGGATCAGGCCGTAGCCGACTTCGATGGCGAGCACATCCAGGGGAGGCAGTGCCGTCAGGGTCTCGATGGGTGCGGCCTTGTCGACGCGGGCCTTCTGCTCTTCTTCGGCCTGTTCGGTCTTGCGCTTGGCCTGCACCAGGGTATAGGCCAAGGTGCCGGCCATTAGGGCCAGTACCAGAAACGGCACGGTCGGCAGCCCCGGGATCAAGGCAAAACCCATAAGGACGACTGAAACCATGCTGATGGCGCGGGGGTGAAAAAACACTTGGGAGGTGATTTCGGACCCAAGGTTGGATTCGTTGCCGGCGCGGCTCACGATAATGCCGGCGGCCGTGGAAATAACCAGGGCGGGAATCTGCGACACCAAGCCGTCGCCCACGGTCAGCAGAGTGTAGTATTGGGCTGCCAGGCCGAAGGCCATGCCCTTCTGGAAAACGCCGATGGCCAACCCGCCCAGGATGTTGACCAGTGTGATGATGATTCCGGCCACGGCATCCCCGCGCACGAATTTGTTGGCACCGTCCATGGCCCCGTAGTACTCGGCTTCCCGGGAGAGAAGCTCGCGCCGCAACCGTGCCTCCTGCTCGTTGATGAAGCCCGCGTTCAGGTCGGCATCGATGCTCATCTGCTTGCCCGGCATCGCATCCAGGGTAAAACGCGCGGCCACCTCGGCGATGCGACCGGCGCCCTTGGTGATCACCGCGAAATTGATGACCACCAGGATGACAAAGACGATAAGGCCGACCACATAGTTGCCGCCGACAACGAACCCTCCGAACGCCTTGATGATATTTCCGGCTGCGGCGGCGCCCTCGTGACCGTGCAGCAGAACGACCCGCGTTGTGGCGATGTTGAGGGACAGCCGGAAGAGCGTCGTCAGGAGCAGGATGGACGGGAAGGCCGACAGTTCCAGCGGCCGCTGGACATACATGGCCACCAACAGGATAATCAGGGAGAATGTGATGCTGAAGGCCAGCAGCAGATCCAGGAGCATGGTCGGCAGCGGAATGACCATGAACACCAGGATGCCCACCACGGCCACGGCCAGGGAAATGTCGCTGTTCTTGGAAAGCCTCGGCAGTGGGCCGGTTATCGACGAGGTTTGCGCTACCGCCATCAGGGTGTAGTCCTTCGTGCACTGCGGAATGATGTCTTCCAACCAGACCCCTCATTGTGCATTTTCCATGCCGACAAAGCCCCGGGCGATACCGGTTGCAGACAACGCGCCTGATCCCACGGCCTCCCCATGTGCATGTGTAGATGCCAACACGCTTCTCCCGGGTCGAGGTGCTGAGGATACCAACATCTTGCGACAGGGCCTCATGGCGAGAAGGACAGGTTGACGTCAGGCCGCTACCATGAGCACTCCGGCATGACCCCCACTTCCCCTTCGAGGGTCTTACCGACAATATTTTGTCGGCGCGGGATGCCGGTGAACTGACGTGAAAAGAAAGATTTTAGGTTTTGGGGTTTGGGATTCGGAGTTTAGGTTCGGGGAAACGTAACCAGAAATGGCGTTTTTCGTGGACCCTGTCGCCTGAACCCTGAACCCAGGAGGGTCTTTCCACGCGAGCTACAGCGAATGCTTCCTCTTCAATCGGTACACGTAAGCCAACACTTCGGCGACGGCGCGGTAGAGGTCCACGGGGATGTAATCACCCAGGTCCGCCATCTTGTAGAGAGCCTGCGCCAGCGGCTTGTTTTCGACCAGGGGCACGTTGTGCTCACGGGCGATGTCCCGGATGCGCTCGGCGATGGCATCGGCGCCCTTGGCCACCACCCGCGGGGCCGGCATCTCCGCCGGGTCGAACCGCAGGGCCACCGCCAAATGGGTCGGGTTCGTGATGACGACATCGGATTTCGGCACCTCCGCCATCATGCGCTGATAGGCTGCCTGACGCTGGAGCGTGCGGATGCGGGCTTTGACCTTGGGATCGCCCTCGGCCTGTTTGCGCTCATCTTTCACTTCCTGTTTTGTCATCTTGAGGCTTTGCTCATATTGCCAGCGCTGATAGGCGTAGTCCAGCGCAGCCAGCACGATGAGGGCCAGGCTGACGTAAAAGATGATCTTGAAGGCGGCCGTGTGCACGAAGTCCCAAATCCCCCCGAGGTCCCGGTGCACCAGCGTGGGAAACTCCGTGAAGTAGCTGGACACCACCGACCAGGCAATCAGGCCGACCATCAGGATCTTCAGTACCGACTTGGCCAGCTCCACGAGCCCCCGCAGGGAGAAGAGGCGCTTCAGGCCTGCCACCGGGTTCAATTTCGAGAGCTTGGGAGTTATGGGGTCTAAATGAAATTCGAAGCCGATCTGGCCAATGTTGCCGATGAGGCCGGCCGCCAGCAGCGGAAGAAGGATCGGCGCAAGCAGGATCAAGAATGAAAGGATGAGGTCGAACGCCAAAGCACCGGCATCGCTGATGGTGTACACGCGGATGCTGCCCAGGCGGCCGAACATGGCGGCCACGAGCCGGGTCAGCTGGTCGAACAGGTGGGCGCCGGCGAAATAAAAAACCCCCAGCGAGGTGAGCAGGATCAGGGTCGAGGGGATTTCGCGGCTCACCGCTACCTGGCCGCGCTTGCGGGCTTCCTGCCGGCGCTTGCCGGTGGCCCGCTCGGTTCTTTCCTGGCCGGCTGCCTCTGCCATTCTCTTTTCCTATTGACCTGTGCTGGAAATACCGTGTCTGATCTGAACCACGCCGACTGGCCTGCGGCACCGGAAAGAAAATCCGAAATTCGAATATCGAAACTCGAAACGAGGTCGAATATTCAAAGGACCCGAATTCGAAACGGACTTGGACGACTTAGAATTTTGAACTTTGGGAATGTTTCGAATTTCGGACTTACCGCTTCGAATGTTCCAGGTACCAGCCTCCGGATGAAGCTCACTGTAATCTCTACTCCAAAGAAATACGTATTCAACGCAACGCTAGGTCATGGCCTTGAGCAAAACCAGGGCGTTTCGGGCCATGCCGCCGAACAGATCGCCAAGGTATGCGGCAAGATGGGGCAGGCTCAGTCCGAAGAACAACAGCCCCACGGCGATGTTCATGGGCATGGAAACGACGAATATGTTCATCTGCGGCACTGTTCGCGCCATCAGGCCAAAGGCCACAGTACCCAGCAGCAAGGCAGCCATGACCGGTGCGCCGGCTTTCAGACCTGTGACGAACATACCCGCCGTCAACCGCGTCAAACTCTCCAGCACCGGACCGTTGACCTGAAACCCTACCGGCGGGACGATCTCGTAGCTCGCCACCAGGGTGCGGATCAACCAGTGGTGACCATCGAGAATCAGGAACACCAGCGTGGCCAGGAGACTCATGAACTGGGACAGGATCGCCACCTGGTCCTCGGAGGCCGGGTCGACTACCTCGGCAATGGCCAGCCCCATTTGATAGCCGGCCATTTCACCGGCGAGCTGGATGCCTTCGAAGATCAGCCGGACAGCCATCCCGGCCAGCAAGCCGAGCAAGACTTCGCCTGCCGCGGACACAGCCAGGGTGAAGACATCGGTTGATACCGGCAGGGGGCCAAGCTTCACCATCGGATAAATCAGCAGGCTGCCGGCCATGCACAGGCCTATCCGGAAGATCACCGGAACGCTTGCGCCGCTCAGCACGGGAATCGCCATCAAAAAGGCCCCGGTCCTCAGGAACACCAGGAAGAACAATTGGAGCTGCGGCAACGACACGCTCAGCGATACCATGGCGGTAGGATCCCGTTTCCGGCCGGTCCGGCCCGGTCAGCGGATATACTGGTTCATGCTCATGAACATCTGCTGCGTGAAGCCGACTAAAGTCTGCATCATCCAGGGGAAGAAGAAGATGAGCGCCACGGCTACCGCCAGCATCTTCGGGATAAAGGTGAGGGTCATCTCGTTGATGGAGGTGGCCGACTGGAAGATGCTCACCAGAAGCCCGGCCAGCAGGCCGGCCAGCAGCATCGGCGCCGAAAGCAGGATGGTGACCTTGATGGCTTCATAGAAGAAGCCGGTGATGTAATCGGCCGTCATACATCCTCCATGATCATACGAAGCTTTTGACGAGGGATCCGATCAGCAGGTACCAGCCGTCGGCCAGCACGAACAGGAGCAGCTTGAACGGCAAGGACACCATGATCGGCGGCAGCATCATCATGCCCATGGAAAGGAGCACGGCCGCCACCACCATATCGACGATCAGAAAAGGCACATACAGCAGCAGCCCGATTTCAAAAGCCGTCTTGACTTCACTGATAATAAAGGCGGGGATCAGCACGCTGGTGGCGATCTCATCCGGATTCTTGGGGCGCTTCAGCTTGGCGATGTCCACGAAGAGCGCCAGATCCTTCTCCCGGGTTTGCTTGAACATGAACTCGCGCAGCGGGGCAGTCGCATTGTCCAAGGCCTGCTGGTTGGAGATCTTCTTGTCCAGATAAGGCTGCAGCGCGGACTGGTTGATTTTCTGCCAGACGGGGGCCATGATAAAGACCGTGAGAAACAGCGCCAGGCCGATCACGATCTGGTTGCTCGGCAGCTGCATGGTTCCCAGGGCGCGGCGCAGCAGCGACAGCACAATGACGATCCGCGTGAAGGATGTCACCATGATGAGGATCGCCGGCGCCAGGGACAGCACCGTCATCAACAGGAAGATCTGCAGCACCACCGTGGCCCGGGATGGATCTTCGCCAGGGGTCACCCCCAGCGTGAAATACGGGGTCGTCACCACCGGGGCCTGTCCCATGGCCACGGCGGGGATCAGCAGCACCAATCCGATGGCTGCCCACAAGGCCCAAGCCGGAGGACGGAGGGAAAGATCGCACGCGCCGCCGCTGGGGTCGCTGTGCCGGTTCGACCCGGATGCGCTAGGAGTCATGATCCCCCGCCTTCAAGCGCGCCGTCAACCTGGAGAGATGATCGTAAAAGGAGAGCGTCTCCACGCCTTCGCGGGAGCGGACCCGTTCCAGGGCCGCGGGGTCGTCGATGCGCGTCAGCATCTGGATACGGTCGCCGGACACGCCCAACACGAGAACACAGTCCGGCACCTCGACCAGAACTATGTTTTTCTTGATGCCGATGGCCTGCGAAGCAACCACCCGCACCAGCCGGGGCTGCGCCATCCCTCCGGCTCGATGCAGGTAGCGCCGCGCAAAATGCACCATCACGAACAGGCCGCCCAGTACGACCGCCAGCGCGGCGATCATTTTCAAGGCGGACGGTATCAGTTCCGGTGCAGCGTTCATCGCAGCCTCTCGATTCGCTCCATGGGGCTGACCACTTCGGTCAGACGGACCCCGAATTTTTCATTGATCACCACCGCCTCGCCCCGCGCAATGAGCTTCTGGTTGGCCAGAACCTCCAAGGTTTCGCCGGCCAGCTTCGACAGCTCGATGACCGATCCCTGCCCCAGCTTGAGCAACTCGTGAATCAACAGCTTCGTCCGGCCGAGCTCCACCGTCACCTCCAGCGGGATGTCGAGGATGAACTCCATGTTGGGGGGGGTGACGGGCGCGGACGCGGCGTCCCGGCCCGCAAGACCGGGGACGGCTGCCGACGCCGTTCCGCCCGCATCGGATTTCTTGTCCGGTGATGTCGCCATGGTTAAGCGTTGCCTCCGTTCCGGTTCAATTGACCCGAGATCTCAACCGCCCGGCTGCCCTTGATGACTCCCGGATAGCCCACGTATTTCGGGACATGGTCGACACTGAGAACAATGGAATCCTCGGGCCCCGTCGGCAGCAGGAGGACATCATCCACCTTCAGGTTCAGGATGGATCCGATCGTCTGGCGCGTCCGTCCGAGCTCGGCGATCATGGTGACCGGTGTCTCCTGCAGCAGCTGTTGCAGCTGCCGGCTCCACGTGTTCTCGATGTCCTTCTCGCGCAGGTATTTGGAAGAAAGCTTCTCCTTGATCGGCTCCAACATCAGATAGGAGATGCAGAAATGCACGTTGCCGGAGAATTCCTTGCCCTTGACCGCGAACACGATGACCACCATCATGTCGTGAGGCGACACCAGGTGCACGTATTCCGGCTTGGTCTCGGTTTTCTTGATATTGATGTGGACCGGTTGAACGATCTGCCAGGCCTTCTGGAGCTGACTCAGCACCTCGACCGCCAGTTTGGTGATCATGCGCTGCTCCAGCTGCGTGAACTCCCGGACCCGGCCGATGGGCTTGCCCTTGCCGCCGAACATGCAGTCGATCAGCGAAAAGACCAGGCCGGGTTCGAGCGCCAACAGCGCCGAGCCGATGAGTGGCTCCATGGTGAAGATAATGAAGCTGGTCGGTGCAGAGAAAGCACTGATGCACTCCTGATATTTGACCATTTCCGTGGAGACAAACTCGACCTCGATTGAGCGCTGCAGCATGGAAGACAGCGCGCCGTT
>JBLMXM010000088.1:0-4429 GCA_050257775.1 Hyphomicrobiales bacterium | reverse complement strand
CTTTGCCGAATCACGCCTCCATCACATATCCAAACGCTCGGAACCGGAAGTCGAATCTTTCAAGAGTAAGCCGAATACCAGAAAGGCTACCAAGCAGGCTGGCAGAACCAGCGGAAGGGTCAGAAGGGCTTTATAGTCCTTTGCATCCGCGGTTACAAATGGAGTCATACATCCTCCCGTGCCCGCTTCGTGAGCTGAAAGGGAATGCAAGACATGATAGACGCGACAAGCTACAAAACCCTCGCAACGCTCAAAAACAAGACCCCGGCTCTAGTCCGTTCAATCCGTCCGGATGACAAAGATAAGATAGCAGAGGCATTCAACAAGTTGGATCCCGAATCGATCTATACGCGCTTCTTCTATCACAAGAAATCCCTCACGGATGAAGAGCTCAAGAGAATCACCGAGGTTGATTTTGAAAACGAGGTCGCGCTGGTAATGACGATCGGAGAAGGAGAGAACGAGACCATCATCGGTGCCGGGCGGTACGTGGTCATCGATGAGAGCGCATCATTGCGCAGCGCCGAGGTGGCGTTTACGGTCGAGGAGGACTACCATCGGCAGGGAATCGCCCGCACCCTGTTGCGGCACTTGGCTGACATCGCGCGTGAAAAAGGCCTGTCCAGCTTAGTGGCGGAGGTCCTCCCGGAGAACACGGGCATGCTCACCGTGTTTTCACGCAGCGGGCTGCCCATGAAGACGCAGCATGAGGGAGACGTCGTGCACGTGACGATGTCGTTGACGGAAGAAACCCGGTAAATCCGGCCATTCGCACGGAGATCAGGAAACGGCCATGTCCGATGCTATTCTCGTGCTTAACGCAGGCTCATCGAGCATCAAGTTTTCCCTGTACATGGAGGGGGGCGGAAGACTGCAACCGTGGCTTCGAGGGCAGATCGAAGGACTTTACACGAACGCGCATTTCGTTTCAAAGGCTCCCGACGGCACGCTGAAAGCCGAGAAGTCCTGGCCTGAGGGCATCGCCCCGGGTCATGACGGCGCACTGGACCATCTCATCGATTACCTGCGGTCGGAACTGTCGGGTGCCCGGCTGACCGCCATCGGGCACCGGGTGGTCCACGGGGGTCTGCGCTATTCGCAACCCGTGCGGGTGGATGCGGAGGTACTCAAGGCCCTGGAAACGCTTGTGCCGCTGGCCCCTCTGCATCAACCGCACAACCTCGCACCGATCCGGCGGGCGCTGCAGCGTGCCCCCGATCTGCCACAGGTGGCATGCTTCGACACCTCTTTTCACCGGCGCCAGCCCGATGTGGCCCAGATGTTCGCCCTGCCGGAAACCCTGCGGGCGGCGGGGGTCATGCGGTATGGTTTCCACGGCCTGTCCTACGAGTACATCTCCTCGGTCCTGCCCGGCATCGACCCAAAAGCCGCGGCCGGGAAATGCGTGGTGCTGCACCTGGGAAACGGGGCCAGCATGTGCGCCATCGAGTCCGGGCGCAGCATGGCTTCCACCATGGGCTTCACGGCGGTGGAGGGGCTTCCGATGGGGACCCGCAGCGGCGCGCTTGACCCTGGAGTGATCCTCTATTTGATCGATCAAAAGGGGATGGACGCCCGCGCGATCGAACAGCTCATCTACCACCAGTCAGGGCTGCTCGGCGTGTCCGGAATTTCCAGCGACATGCGCACGCTTCTGGCCAGCGAGGACCCTCAGGCCAGGCTTGCCGTGGATGTGTTCGTTTACCAGATCGGCCGATACCTCGGATCCCTGGCGGCGGCCATGGGCGGACTGGATGCCATCGTGTTTACGGCCGGAATCGGCGAAAACGCTCCGGCCATCCGCAGCCGGGTCTGCCGCGATGCGGCCTGGCTGGGAGTGGAGATCGACGAAGCGGCCAACGCGGAGGGGCGGCAGCGCATCAGCACCGCTTCCAGCCGGGTTGCGGCGCATGTCATTCCGACCAACGAGGAGTTGATGATCGCGCGGCACACCTGGACGCTGATCGACGCATCCTGCAGGGGAGGAAAAGGGGAGGAAAAATGAGCCAGGCTTCGATGATCACCAACAAGACATTCGATGAGATTAAAATCGGCGACAGCGCGCGCATGCAGCGCACCCTGACCAAACAGGATGTCGAGATGTTCGGCCTGTTGTCGGGCGACATGAACCCAACGCATTTCAGCGACGAATACGCTCGCATTCTGCTGGAGCGCGACAAACTGGTGGGCCACAGCATGTGGGGCGGCGCGCTGATTTCCAGCCTGCTGGGCAACGATCTGCCGGGTCCGGGCACGGTCTATCAGTCCCAGCAGTTCGAGTTCCACCATGCGGTGGAACTCGGCGACATGCTCACCATCACCGTGACCGTTACATCCAAAAATGCCGCCGACGGCAGCGTGGTGTTCGACTGCCGCGCGGTCAACCAGCGCGGCGAGAGCATCATCACCGGCGTCGCCAAGGTCAAGGCGCCGACCCGGAAGCCGACCGACGCCGGATCGCCTTACGCCGGCATGCAGCTTCACCGCAAGACCGCTTTCAAGAGATTGATCGATCACGTCAAGGACTGGGAGCGGATTCCGACGGCCGTCTGCCACCCATGCAGCCCGGAAGCGCTGGAAGGTGCCGTGGATGCGGCCCGGACCAATTTGATCGAACCGATCCTGGTGGGGCCTGAGGCAAAAATCCGCGCGGTGGCGCAAGGCCTGAAGCTGGACATCAGCCCCTATCGTTTGGTGGAGGCGCTCCACAGCCATGATGCCGCATCCAAAGCCGTGGCGTTGTGCCGCTCGGGCGAGGCCGAAGCGCTCATGAAGGGCAGCCTGCACACCGACGAGCTGATGGGAGCGGTCGTGCCCTCGTCCACGGGGCTGCGCACCGAGCGGAGAATCAGCCACATCTTTGCCATGGATGTGCCCACCTATCCGCGGCCCTTGTTCATCACGGACGCGGCCATCAACATCTATCCCACCCTGGAGGACAAGGTCGATATTCTCAAGAACGCGATTCAACTGGTGCACGCGTTGAACATTGCCCAGCCCAAGGTGGCTATCCTTTCGGCGGTGGAAACCGTGAACCCGAAGATCCCCGCGACCGTCGAGGCGGCGGCCTTGTGCAAGATGGCCGACCGCGGGCAAATCGAAGGGGCCGTCATCGACGGCCCCCTGGCCTTCGACAATGCCATCAGCAAGGAAGCCGCCCAGATCAAGGGCATCCATTCGCCGGTCGCCGGCGAAGCCGACATTCTGCTGGTGCCGGACCTTGAGGCCGGCAACATGCTGGCCAAACAGCTCGCTTACCTGGCCAAGGCCGATTCCGCCGGCATTGTTCTGGGGGCGAGGGTTCCCATCGTCCTGACCAGCCGATCGGACTCGGCTGAAGCACGGCTGGCTTCCTGCGCCGTTGCCGTGGCCTATGCCCACTGGCTGCGCCGGAACCGCCCGGCTCATGCCGGCAGCTGAGACGGCATCATTGCCGGTGCGCCCGTCAACCGGGTCCAGCGCACCGGAGGCTCCATCACAGGGCAGTCGATTTGGCGGTGGTCCGACGGCCGGCACCCGTGCGGGAGCCGCTTCCCTTTCACCCTTAAGAAAAAAACCATAGGAAAACAGCCGTGCAACCGATTCGCGGAGCCGGCCGATGCGAATCTAAGGGTTCTCAGGATCAGTTTGAGGCTCCCAGAGCGGCTGCTGCTGATCGGCCTGCCGTTAACCATCCTGTTCGGCTTCGGTGCCGGCGTCCTGGTGTTCCCGGGGGTGAACCTGTTCGAAATCGCCGTTCTGCCGACCATGCTGGCACCGACCGATGCCGCGCTGGGCAGGGCCGTCGTGACCAACCCGGCCGTTCCGGCCGCGCTGCGGTTCGGCCCGCGAGGTCTTGCCAATGTCGTATTCGCCGTCATCGTCCTGAACCAAAACCTTCCGAGCGGGCACGAGCTCGCGCTGACGGTGGCTTGCACGGTGTGCTTGAGCATTCTTGCGCACGGATTCAGCGCGAACCCGCTGGCGGCGTCATTGGGGGCCGGGGATGTTCAGGAGCTGAATGATATCAGAGAGCGGGTCCCTGGAAACAGCAGGAGGTGGAAATGCTTTCAAACATCGCGATGGGTGCTGCGCTCATATTTCTGACCACCGCCATACACGCGGGCGGAATGCACCTGGCATTAGGCTCCGCAGCGAACCTTGCCGAAGAGCCATCGTCGCTGTGGCGCCGGAACCACCTGATCAGAGTAGGACGGGTGGTCCTGATCATGTACCTGGTCTCGATCATTGAGGTACTGGTCTGGGCTGCCGTTTATCTGCTGCTCCATGCCATCGAGGGAATCGAAAGGGCGCTCTACTTCTCCCTGGTCACTTTCACCACCCTAGGATACGGCGATGTGGTTCTCGACAGCAGCCGGCGTCTCCTTGCCTCGGTCGAAGCCGTCAACGGCATCCTCATGTTCGGCTGGTCTACGGCGATCGTCATTGC
>JBLMXM010000087.1:0-2749 GCA_050257775.1 Hyphomicrobiales bacterium | reverse complement strand
CCATGATGATGCCGACGGTTCCGCCCAGAAGTGCCGTGGCATCACCGCCCCGGAGCTTGAAGGCCAGCATGGCCACGATGTCCAGCGCGAAGAGGGCGGCTATGATAACAAGGGCGATCCGTTTGAACCCAGGGGCGGCCTGCCGCCATTTTTCAGCTTCTTCCTGCGGCGGTTTGTCAAAAATCGTGCATTCGACGGGCATGCAGGCGCCCGAGCGGATGTCCCGCAGGATCCTGCGGAAAGAGAGCGGAAGCGCGATCACGGCAAACACGATCAGCATCGGTATGCTCTTGACCATGACATCCCCCACCGCAACGCCGGCAGCCTTGGCGGTGATGCCGGGTGCGCCCTGAATGATGAAGTCCGTCGTGAGCGCGCACCCGTAGCCGAACATGCTGATGGCCATGGCCGCACCGATGGGCGGCAGGCCGACCTTGACGGCTGCCGGAAGCAGCAATGCCCCCACCAGGGCGATAGCCGGGGAAGGCCAGATGACCCAGGCCACGATCATGATCACTCCTCCCATGACCCAGAAGGCTACGGCGGGTGTCTTCATGATGTTCTGCACCGGCCGGAACATCATCTCGGCCAGGCCGGTTTCCTCCAGCATCTTCGCCATGGCCACGATGAGGGAGATGATGACGACGATACCCAGCAGCTCGGAAGCGGCCACCGTAATGGCATTGAAAACCGCTTGGACCGCTTTGACCAGGTTACCCGTGATCACCCATGAGAGCACGAACGAGACGACGATGCACACCAGGGGCGTTTCGCGTTTCAGGGCCATTGTGGCCAACACGAGCACAATGCCCAAGGCGTAAATCCAATGGGCTGCAGTCAGTTCCACCATGAGGCACCTCCAAAGTCAGGCAATGAGTTGATGGGAAGAAGGTGAAACATCGCCGGGACCGGCGTTGCATCAACAGCGAATTATTTAGGAAGATGCGAAGAGGGCGATATGGCCCAGGACCTTAGGTTTAAACCCCTTTGCAAACGGATTTCCGGATTCGGTTTGATCGCGAGTTCCGGATACGCCTCATCGCGCGTCCAGGGTCAAAGCGTCTCCGAACGCGGCATCTGATCCGGCTTCAGCGCTTTTCGGCAGTGAACGTGTTGCACTGGCCCACGTTGCCGGTCTCAATGCCGCGCTTGAACCAGCGGACCCGCTGGACCGAGCTGCCGTGGGTGAAGGAGTCCGGCGTGACATATCCGCGCGATTGACGCTGCAGACGGTCATCGCCGATGCTGCTCGCCGCGTTGAGGGCCTCCTCCACATCGCCTTTCTCAAGGATATGGCGCGCCTTGTCGGCATGGTAGGCCCAGACGCCGGCGAAACAATCCGCCTGCAGCTCCATCATGACGGAAAGTTTGTTGGCCTCTGTTTCGCCCACCCGGCTGCGCAGCGAATGGACCTTATCGGCGATTCCCAGCAGGTTCTGGACATGATGTCCCACCTCGTGGGCAATGACATAAGCCTGGGCGAAATCACCGGGTGCCCCGAACCTGTTCTTGAGTTCCCTGTAGAACTCGAGGTCGATGTAGACCTTATGATCCATCGGGCAATAGAACGGTCCCACCGCCGTCGATGCCGTGCCGCAGGCCGATTCGACCGCCCCGGTAAAAAGCACCAGCCTGGGCTCTTCATAGGTTTTGCCCATCTCGCGGAATAAGGATTGCCACGTGTCTTCCGTGTCGGCCAGTACGACCGAGACAAAATCGGCCAGGCGCTTTTCCTCGGGCGAAGCGGAATAGGGGGTGGACTGGGTGGGAGCGCCGGCTCCCGGCTGGGACACCTGGCTCTGGTCTAAAATTATGGACGGGTCGATTCCGAAGTACAGGGCCGCCAGCACCAGCAGGAGGGTGCCGATTCCTCCCCCCGCCATACGCGGCGATACCCGAAACCCCCGGCGGTCTTCGACGTTTTCGCTTCGGCGGCCGCTCTCCCACCGCATAACCATCTCCCCCCGTTCACTCCATCCGGGGTGTAGGATCCACCTTAATTACGGATTAAAGGTGCTGCCGCAAAATTAAAGCCGCCCCCATCCAAGTCAAGCGAAAATCCTGCGGGGGGATGTGACAAACGAAAATCCGCATTATTATCTACCCGACGTGCCATCGATTCTATAGAATAGAACCCATTAACCCGGGTGGGTCCTGAGGGCCGGATCGGCCCCGAGCCGGATGAAACAGCCTTCTCAGCCGAGGAAAATAGTTTTCCCAGCGGTGAGAACCTTATGCCACAAACCGGCCCGGCCGCCGGCAGGCTCACGGAGCGTTAATTAGCTGAAATCACGATCGATAATGCGGTCGGTGGCCGGCAGTGCACGTTTCTTGCTGTCATTGAGATGGTAATACGCCGGAAATCCGAGGGGAACCGGGGTGGATGTTCTGGCGCTGCGAAAGGAGGGCAATGTCATGGATTACCCTGAGACGGCCTGCCCCAAGAGGAAGTTCATCAGATATTCCATGGGATGGATTTTTGCCCTGTCCCTGGGTTTTTCGGTTTCCATTGCCGATGTCAAGCTGCCCGCGGAAACCAACAAGGGCCGGGGCAGATTGGCTCATACGGTCGCCGCGAATGCGACATTGAGCACCGATGCGATTTGGGACCACGATCTGCCTGACACCTCAGATCATTCCGCCCCCATATTTGTCCCAAAAGGTGAGCCGGAAGTGTTGCCGTATGACGAGGTCATCCACGAAGCCGCCGGCCGGTACGATGTGGATGTGGATCTTATCATGGCCGTTA
>JBLMXM010000086.1:0-6887 GCA_050257775.1 Hyphomicrobiales bacterium | reverse complement strand
GGCCTCTCGAAATGCTCACAACCTACCGTGGATGCTGCGCTTTCGAGTCGGCCTGCGCCTGGCCGTAGGGCGTGATCTGCTATTTTTGAGATGGCTTCTGACTATAATACCTCGGTCAGGTGCTTGACCGCCACCCTGAGCCCATGCCGCCGAACGCCGTAGGACAGCTGGATGATACAGGCCGGGCAGGTGGTCACCAGCACGTCCGCGGCGGTCTTTTTCAGATTTTCCATCTTGCGGTCCAGGACCTGCATGGCGAGATCGAAGTGGGACAGCGCATAGGAACCCGCGCCGCCACAGCACCAGTCCGCTTCCGGGAGCTCCACGAACTCCGCGCCCGGCATTTGGCGCAGCAGGTCCCGCGGCTGTTTCACCAGGCCCTGGCCGCGCGAGGCATGGCAGGGGTCGTGGAACGTGACACGCTTGCCTTGCAGCGCGGTGGAGGACGGGATGACCTCCGCCGCAAGCCACTCCGAGACGTCTCTCGCCTTTTCGGCTACGGATTGGGCGGTCTTGTACTGAGGATCGTCCTCGGGAAAGAGGCGGGGGTATTTCTTGATGAACCCGGTGCAACTCGAACAGTCGCTGACGATGGCGTCGACGCCTTCGGCCGCAAGCACCGGCAGGTTCTTGCCGGCCAGCTTGCGCGCCGCAGCCAGATCTCCGTAAGACCAGGCGGGAAGGCCGCAGCAGTTGTTGTCGAGGACGCGAACGCTCCGGCTGAAGCGCCGCAGTAAGGCTAGGGTGGCCTCCCCGGCCGCGTGGCTGACCACATCGACCCCGCAGCCGACGAAATACGCAACCGGCTGGCTCTGGCCCTCGCCGTCGTAAACCCCGGGCTTGAAGCGGGCGCGGAAGGCCTGCGCCGGTAGCTTGTCGACAATCTCCTCGGCGCGGGACAAATTGCGGCCGAAAATCCGCAGCAGCCCCAGCGCGCGGGCCAGCTCGCTCATGCCGCTATTCTTGCCCATGGCTGCGGCCCGGGCAGCCAGGTGCAGCCGCCGGGGGTAAGGCAGCAGCTTGTCGAACAGCAGGTGGTGGATCGATTTCCGGCCGACCTTCTCAAGGTACTCGGCCCGCGCCGAGATCACCAGCTCCGAGGTCGGTATGGCCGGAAAGCAGTTGCTCGTGCAGGCGCCGCAAAGCAGGCATGTGTAAAGGGGTTCCTCGAGCTCCGGGCTCCAATCGAGTCGGCCCTCGATCACGGCCCGCAGCAACGCCAGCCGGCCCCGCGCGACCCCCGCCTCATGGCCGGTGGACCGGAAGATCGGACAGGCCACCTGGCAGAAGCCGCAGCGGTTGCAGTGGGCTATGTCGTCGTACCGTTCCTTGATATCCACTGATCGAACCGTAATAGCCTCTAATATTTTCCCGGCATCTTCCCCGGTGCGAAAATGTGATGCGGATCGAGTGTGTCCTTGATCCGATGCATGAGCTTCCATTCCGGCCGCGGCGGCCCGAACACATCGTTGCGCCGTTTGAAATCATCCGGTGCCCTTTCCAGAACGACGTGCCCGGCCAGTTCATAGAGCCGCTGCCCGATCTCCTGCCAGGACGCATCGCTTACCTCGCTGCTACCGGCGAGAATCCGCCCGCAGCCGAAGTCGACCAGCATGGCTTCGACTCGGGCTTGCTGCCGGATGATCACGGCAGCTCGGGCGGCGCGGTTCGGCGGAGCCCCTGCCCGCAGCCCGAAAGCGCAGCCGGCGATGCGGCCATAGAGCCCGCCAAACGGTCCGGAGAGGACATCGTAGTCCTCGATGCGGACGGATTTGAAATCGGCCTGGTCGAAGAGGGTTTCGGCCCGGGCCAGCTGGGAAGCGACGGTTTCGCCGAACCCCTCGAAACCGACCTGGAACCGCCAGCTTTCACCGCCATCCTCGGGTGAGGCCGCCGCAAACGCGGCTCCCAGGCTGGAGCCGAGCACCTGAGCCGCGAGGCTGCCACACGCCTCGAGGATGCCGCAGGCCGAGATGGCCGCACAGCGCTCCGGCCGGGTGGCCGTTTTCATGGTCACGCGGGTAATGATGCCCAGGGTCCCGAACGTGCCTGCCACAAGGCGGGTCAGGTCATAGCCGGCGACGTTCTTCACGACCTTGCCGCCGGCGTTGATCAGCCGGCCGCGGCCGTCGATCAAGCGCAGGCCGAGCAGCAGCCTGCGCGGTGCGCCGTAGGCGATCCGCTCCGGGCCGCAGGCCCCGGTTGCCGTGACCCCGCCGATAGTGCGCTGCAGCAAGCCGAATGCCGGCCGCAGCGGCAGCCACTGGTTGTGCTCAGCCAGTTTCGCCTGGATGGCCGCCAGCGTCATCCCGGCGCCGGCCGTGAAATACTGATTGGCCGGGTCGAGATCCATCATTCCGTCAAGCGCACGTGTGGTCAGCGGGGTCAGAGAACCGGTGGATAAGTTACCCAAGCCGACCAGCGAGCCGCTCCCGACAGGAAAAAGCGCCCGACCTTCGTCGGCGGCCTTTTTTACCTCTTCGGCCATTCGCTTTTCGACGACGGTGAGGGTGTCGTCGGGCGCGGCCCAGGCGGCCTGGTCCTGGAAGGCAAACGGCAGGGCCGTGTCCGGGAACATCTTGCCCGGGTTGAGGACGCCGCCCGGATCGAAGGCGCGCTGGAGCGCGCGTTGGGCCTCGATGTCCGCGTCCGAGAACACCATGCGCATGGCCTCCAGCTTTTCAAGACCGATCCCGTGCTCGCCCGAGATGGTGCCCCCCAGCGCGACGCAGGCCTGCATGATTTCCCAGCCGGCTGCGTGCACCCGCTTGAGCTGATCCGGGTCCCGCGAGTCGAACAGGATCAAAGGGTGCAGGTTCCCGTCGCCGGCATGAAAGACGTTGCCGTGCTCGAAGCCGTGGCGCTTGACGATCTCGGCGACCTGCGCAAGGGCCTTGGGCAACAGGGTCCGCGGCACCGTGCAGTCGTTGACCAGGTAGTTCGGCGCCAGCCGCGCCACGGCACCGAAGGCGCCGCGCCGGCCTTCCCAGAGACGGTTGCGCTCATCGGCGCTGGCCGCATCACGAATCTCCCGGCAGCGGTTGGTCATGCAGATCTCGCGGATGCGGCCGGCCTGCTTTTCAAGGCCCGCCGCAGGGCCCTCCACCTCGATGATCAGAACGGCCGCGGCGTCCCGCGGGTAGCCGCAGGTGTAGCTGTCCTCCACCGCCCGGATGATCGGGGCATCCATCATCTCAAGGGTCGCCGGCACAATTCCGGCGGCGATGATGCCGGCAACCGAACGGGCCGCGTCGCCGATGTCGTCGTAAACCGCGAGCTGGGTCATCACCTGTTCCGCCTTGGGCATGATCCGCACGGTGATCTCGGTCACCACGGCCAGGGTGCCCTCGCTGCCGATGAGTAGCGCGCGCAGATCGTACCCCAGCGGATCGAAGCCTGCTCCGCCCAGACGCAACAGCTCGCCGGAGGCCAGCACGATCTCCAGCCCGAGCACGTGGTTGGTGGTGACTCCGTACTTAAGGCAGCGCGGCCCGCCGGAATTTTCGCCCACGTTGCCGCCGAGGGTTGCCACTTTCTGGCTGGCGGGATCAGGTGCGTAGAAAAACCCCAGAGGAGATAATGCGTTCTGCAACTCCAGGTTGGTTACCCCGGGCTGGACCACGGCAGTGCGGCTTTGCGGAAAAATCCCGATGATGCGGTTCAGCCGCGAGAGGCAGACCGTCAATCCGCCGTATGGCAGGACCGTTCCGCCGGACAGGTTCGTCCCGAAGCCGCGCGGCACGAAGGGAACCCCGGCCCGGGCAGCCGCCTGGACCACCCGGGAGGTCTCCTGCGCGTCGGCCGGGAAAACCACTGCGCCGGGCCTTCCCTTGGCCAGGGAGGCATCATAGGAATAGAGTTCTCCTGACGTGCGGGACTCGCATACGTTCCGGTCACCCACGATCCCGCGCAATTCCCGGATAAGCGCGCTGCTTAATGACTGGTCCATTCCTATGCTGAATACCGGATTCAGCCGTCCAGAAGCAAGAAAAATCGAGCGCTGGATCACCAAACCTTCCTCCCTTCTGCCGGAAAGGGAACGGTGATGACCTGCTGCGGATGACGAACCGGCCGGTAGGTTGCCGGCTGATTAGCCGTGTAAGTTAGATCATCCAGGTAGACGGTAAGGCATTTGCCCCCCTTTCGGATACTGGCCACGCCGAACCGGTTCATCATCGCTCCTGCGGCTCGCTGGGCGGGGGTCAGGTTTAACTCAAATGTGTACGCATCTAACCTGACAGTGATCCTTCCGAGATTATTATTGGCCTCCGGATCATATGCAAAACTGAACCTATGCGGCCGGGCCGTCGGCAGGAACACGGGCCCGTTTTTCCGCGATGCCAGCCCCGCCGTAGGTGAACACAAAGCGTTGAAGTAAAAACCGATCCGGGTGGGGCCTTCCACAACAACTCCCATCATGTTGTCCAGCGGCATTCCTGGTCGCGAGGCAGGAAGGTCTTGAAGGTAATCCCTGGAGTTAAAATAGCCGAAGAACACTCCGGAATCTGTACTACCGTCGACGAAGCAAATGTTACCGGAGAAGGAAATGGGATCATCCAGACTCAATTGACCGATATCGGCTGCATAATAGCCGTGAAGCGGGTCGTTGGGCTCGGTGCGATAAAACTCGCCTCCGATTTCTCCTATCCCATTCCCGGCCCAATTCGTTTGGCTATATCCGAAATCCTGCCGTTGAAATTCTTCTTCGGAGAACCGCACGCGGTTGCCGTGTCCTTCCCATCCAGGGTCTCGATTCAAATCAATTTTCTCCCCGTTTACCGTCAGACCGGCAAGATAAAATTGAATCATCCGGTGATACATCTGCAAATTAAAGATGCCGAACCGGTCCATGGTGGCTGCGGCATTGCGAAGCCAGGTAGGAAGCCAGTCCCGGTATTCCGGGCCATCGTCGATTTGCAAGGCAACCAGCCCCTTTCTACTCTCAAGGTCTTCCTGCAGGGTGAAAAAGTTTCCTTTGGTCCGATTGAAGTGCGCGACAAAACCGTTGGCCAAAGCATCCTGCAGCCGCATTCTGATCTGTTCCAAAGTTACATTGGGTTCGGCTTTTCTTGCCTTCTCCAGTATCTCTTCAGGTGTTTGCCGTTTAAGGCTCAAATAGGATTGCAAGAGATGATCCGGCCATTCCTTGGGCGGAACGGCATCCGGGTCGTACCGGAGCTTCCAAAGATGCGCTCTGCCGTCAGCAGGGATGCGGACATCGGTTTCGAATCCGTGCCCATTCCACGCTGCACTCATCGAATCAATCCCGAAGGTGACGGCCTGCGAATACTCTCGGGTAACACGAATGGCCAATGAGCTCCATGGTCGCCAACCTTGGCGTCTGGAATTAAAGAAGCCGATGTATGCAGCACCTTTTGTATGTTCCTTTCCATGAGCTAAAATGGCAATCTTGCCGGAAGCAGAAAAATGATCATTAAATGTGAGCGGCCGGCCCAGCGGCATGGCATACCAGGCCGGAGTTCGCGACTGGAAGACGGTGCCCCCGATTTCGCCTTGACCTTTATCCAGATGCCCTGTCGGGCTCCACCCGAAATCCTGGCTCACCAAAGGCGGGTTGCTGGCGACAACGCGGTTGTTGATCCCTTCCCAGCCGGGGTCGTTCGAGAAGTCCTCATGGACCTGCATAATTTCAGCAATGGAGGTCTTACCGATGCTGATAAACAGACCCACCGCCAAAATGGTTAAGCCCCAGCGCGATAATCTGCCGATCTTTTCAAATGGCATCATCGAAATCCTATCAGCAAACATTCTTACAAGAGTTTTACCACGGCTAACGTTATATCATCTTACTGAGGACTGCCATCCATTTTGAAAGGGATGACTCAGCGGATGGCGAAACCGCAAGCCTCTCGAAGCCTTTTGCTCAATGACATTGCAGGTTCTACACGTCCGAGTGCGCTCGTCCGCATATTCTTTGACATTCATGGAGGCGGGGGGTAGACAGGTGATCGTAATTTTAGGACGCATCCCGTACCCGTGTTGAGGATCCTTCGCTCGTTATGGTTCGCGCCTGGCTCATATTTGCCCTGTGCTCGCTTCATCTGTTCATCTCCCAGCTCTACCGGACGACGAACGCTGTTCTGGCCCCCTGGCTGCTCCAAGACCTCCACCTCGACACCGAGGGCATCGGACTCTTGTCCGCAGGGTTTTTCTACGCCTTTTCGCTGACCCAGATCCCAATCAGTATTTTGCTCGACAAGGTCGGAGCCAAGCGGCTGATGATCGTTCTATCTTTTGTGGGGATTGCGGGCGCCATCATGTTTGCGCAGTCGCACGGACTGGCAATGGGTCTGGCCGGCCGCCTGCTGCTCGGGATAGGGATGGCCTGCAACCTGATGGGACCCCTGAAGCTGGTCATGGAATGGTTCCCGCCGAGCACGTTCGCGACGGTTTCGGGCTTGCTTTACGCCATCGGAACCCTCGGTAATATCGTGGCCGCCACACCGCTGGTTCTATTGGTGGAGCAGCTCGGCTGGCGCCTGAGCCTGGAGACCATCATCGCCCTCCACCTGCTTTTAACGCTTGCCCTCTTCTGGATCGTGCAGGACCGGCCGCAGGAAAAGAGCACGGCAGCGCAGCCGGTCTCCAGTGGATCCCCATTTGGAAACCTCGGGATCCTGGTGCGCACCAAAGACTACTGGATCATTTCGGCCGGGACCTTCGTGCGCTACGGCACCCACGCCGCGCTGCAGGCTTTGTGGGCAGGCCCCCTTCTGATGGAAGCTCTTGGGTTTTCGCCTGTTGAAGCCGGCAACATTCTTCTGGCGATGAACCTCGGACTGATGCTGGGGGGACCTCTGTGGGGCGCGGTGTCCGACCGGGTGTTCAAGACGCCCAAATGGGTCGTGGCCGGCGGCCTGCTGATG
>JBLMXM010000085.1:0-11387 GCA_050257775.1 Hyphomicrobiales bacterium | reverse complement strand
TTCTTTTCCCCGATCAGAACATATCGATCCGCCTGGCTGATGGCCTGCAACGCAAATTCGCCATGATATCCGTCGGACACAGCATCTTCAACCGGACCTGCGCAGTGGATGTGGGCTTATTAACCCTGCGGTACGGGGGCGGAGGTCACGCCCGCGTGGGCACCTGCCAGATCACCTACGACGCGGCAGACCGGGTCGTGGCCGAGATGCTGGCCTTCATTCGCGCTACCCCCACCATGACCTGATCGGATCCTCAGCTGATGAAACTAGAATTGGTTTCAAAACCTGGATTCACGGCCGAGGGCCAGGCGCAGGCCGATTCGAAAGCGCAGCATACACGGCAGTTATGTGAGCATTCTGAGAGGCCTGCGACGCCGCCATCGGTCGTCAGACCGGGTTATGAAACCTGTTCTAACCATGATCCTGACTGCCAGCCGTCCCTATTTTGCACCATGCGCCGGATACTTTCGGAGGGCCGATCTCGCCGATTTGCTCGTGATCCTGGACGCCGTTCAGTTCCCCCGAGGGACCACCTGGCTCACCCGCAACCGTTTCAAGAACGGGCAGGGCACTCTCTGGATGACGATACCGGTTCACAAGAAGGGGCTGGGTCTGCAGCCGGTTCAGGCCGTCCGAATCTGTTGGGAGGGGCGCTGGATGCACAAGCTCATCGAGAGCCTGCGGCACGCCTACAAATATGCGCCCTATCTCGAAGAGCACCTGGGCGCTCTGTTGGACGGACTGGGGGCCGACAGCGACCGGCTGATCGATCTGAATCTCAAGCTGATCGGCTATCTGATGCAGCAGCTGCGCGTATCCACGCCGCTGGTCCGGCTATCCGAGCTCGGGAGTGACGCTACCGGAACCGCACGCATCGTCGACATCTGCCGACGTTCAGGGGCCTCCATCTACCTGGCGCAGCGTTCGGCCCGCAGTCATCTCGATGCCGGGCTTTTCGAAGCCGCCGGGATCGAACTCCGATTTGTCACGCCGCCTTCATCGGTCTACCCTCAGCTCTGGGGCGATTTCATCCCCGATCTTTCCGCTTTCGACCTGCTGTTCAACTGCGGCCCGAAGGCAGGCGAAATCATGCGAGCATTCCGGTAGGCCCGGCTCTAGCCTTGTCCGGCGGCCTGCAGCGCTGTGATTGAAATCCGAATCTCGAAGCTCGAAACAGATTTGACTATTCAAACGACGTAAATTCAAAACGGGCTTGGACGGATTGGAATTTTAAATTTTGAAATTGTTCCGAATTTCGGGTTTCGTGCTTCGAATTCTCAGCCCGGAGCGCCGAACCCATCCAGCACGTCCCAGAAGAGCGTTTCCATTCCGGCATGCGGCAGCGGCTGATCCGGCACCATTCCCGCGGTGTAGCCTCTGCGGGTGAATTCCCGGATGAAAGCCGCATTCCGGCTGACCACGTGCACCGGCACCGACCACGGCTGGTCTTCGCCGACGAGTTCGACGGCCGGCTGGTGATCGCCCACGATGATAACCAGTTGGGACCCGTCGAGGAACCGGCGAATGAACTCCTTTACGATCATGATCTCGTGGACGATGGCGGCGCTGTAAGCCTCGGATGCCTGCGACAGATCGGTCCAGTTGACGGGAAAGAGCACCGGCGGCAGCTTTCGAAATACGGAGCCGTCGCCAATCCGGTCCCAGTCGTCCAGGTAGGGGGCCTGGATATCGAAGGCGGCATGGCTGCCGGTCAGGACGACTTCCACGAAAAGCGGCTCGGGTCCACTCCCGCGGATCACCCGGCGGCCCACCCAATCCAGCACGAACTGGTCCGGTATGGGGCTGAACCCGAACGACGGGCCCCGGTAGCCGAAGTCCGGGGCATAGACCGATTGTCTATAGCGGTAGAACGCGCCTTGCGGCCAAGGCCAGAGCGTTCCGGGCATGGCGCGTGCCGTGCGATAGCCGGCCCGGTTGAAATACTCGGCCAGCGGCACGAGGTTTGAGGCCAGCAGCAGGTCGTGCTCGATTTCACTGGCGATTCGGACGCCGCTGGCCAAGGTGGCATGAGAAAGCCAGGAGCCGCCGCCGAAGGTGGGAGAGGTCAGATAGCCGGAAACCATATGGAAGCCGGAGGAGCGCAGCTCGGCCTCGGCCGTCCGGGCCGCCGGCAGCACCGTATGGGCATGCCGCAGATCGGAAAAAGCGCTCATGCCGTATGATTCGACTACGATCAAAACCACCGAAGCCCCCTCCAGTTTTTCCAGGCCGGAGGATATGTGAAATGCCCGTTTCCTGGCATTGTCCAGGATCGCACGATGCCGGTCGCAGATCCCCTTGAAATCGAGGATGAATCGAATTTCCTCAACCACCCGCGGAATCACCGATGGGACGAAAAGATCCGGAAGGGCTCCGGCGACTGGTGCGGCGAGCAGCCCGGCCGCCAGGGCCGCCGCTGGCAGGCGAATACTCAGGCGTGACGCCGAGCGTTGGGCGAGGCCATGGTGCAGAGTCCTGAGCGCGCACCACACGCAACCAGCCAGCCCCGCCGCCGCAGCCAGGCCAGCCGTCAGCGACACCAGAAACTGCCCGGTCGGCCGGGTCTGCCAGAACAGAAAGACAAAGTCCGGCAGACGCCGGGCGTCCAGGAGCAGGTTGAAGGCGCGGTTGAAAATCATCGGCACCAGTCGGTCAGCCGACTCAAAGCTCTTCAGGAACATCACGGTCGCCGTCAGCGCAGCATAGATTGTCGGTCGAAAGCGCATGCCGTTGCGGACCAGAAGGCATATGCCCAGGAGAAGAAGCAAGAAATCAGGCGAGACCCGGATCAGGGACACCCAGTCGGTCCTCACGGAGGGGGTGCCCAGGCCGAGCAGGGCATTCAGGAAGAAAAGCGCGGCTGCGAACTTAAGCGGCGGGACGAAGCGGTTCAGGCGATCGGCCTGCCCTTCCATAAAGATCTTGGGGCGAATCGAATCCATTTTCGGCTGTGTGAAGCCACCTGGATCAGAAGTGGCGATTTGGCGCGGTCACCAGTTTTTCCAGAAATTCGCACGCCCGGGCCATGCTTTCTTCCCAGGTAGGGTGTGCGGCAAACGTTCGCCATGCGGCCTGACCCATCGCGGCCAGCCGGCCCCGGTCCTGGTAGAGAAGTTCAAGGTGGCGTCGGACGGCCGAATGATCGCCAACCGCCACCAGAAATCCGTTTTCTCCGTGGCGGACGAATTCGCCGACCCCTCCTGCGCTGGAGGCGACGACCGGCAGGCCGAAGGCCATGGCCTCGAGCGCGGCGATCCCGAAGCCCTCGTGCGCGAACGGCATCATGAAGACTTGGCCTGCGGTGTACACCCTTCGCAGGTTCTCGCCGTCCACGACCCCGAGGAACCGAACCTGCGAAGCCAGGCCCAGGCGGGCAACCTCACCCAGAATGCGGCGAGCATGCCTGCGGTTCGCCGCCAGGCTCCCTGCGACCGTCAGCCGCCACATGTATGACGGCAGATGCGAGATGCTTTCGAGCAGCCGGTGCAGCCCTTTGATCGGCGAGAGGTTGCCGACAAACACCAGATCCAACGGGCCGCCTGTGCGGCTTCGTTCGACGATGATCTGCCCGGAGGCGATCCGTCCCAACCGGTCTCCTCCTGGATAGGCCACCTGCATCGGACAATACCGGCTGATCAGATGCCGGGCCATGTCTCTGTTGAAGCGGCTGGCGAACAGAAGCCCGTCCATTGTGTGGAGGAAATTGCGCTCTGCCCAGCGGTAGGCGAGATTGAAAAGCCGACGTCGGGGCTGCCGGCACAGCACCTGGTGCACGATGCCGACAATTGCCGTTCGGCGGCGGGCCCGGATGCACCGGTTGAGGCCGAGAAGGGAGGGATGGCAAAATTCGTCCTGCAACAGGAGATCATACGGCCGATCGGTCAGCCGGGCTTTCAGGCGTGTCGAAAGGTTGTCGAGAAGGCTAGGTGCATAGGGCTTCTTTTCCAGGGAAATGACGTCCACCGCGTGTCCGCGCCGGCGCAGCGCTTCCACCAGAAACCGGTCGTAGAGATACCCGCCCGTGAGCGTGTCCAGCCGCCCGTAGATGACCAGGCCGATTCGCATCAAGGGCTTTCCGTGTAAGCCGCCCAGGCCGAGGCGCTCTCCCAGATCGTGACCCTGATCTCGTTCAGACGGGCTGCGTGCATCCGGGAGCTGAACGCCCGGCACAGGATTCGAGCGAGGTTCTCGATGCTCGGGTTGAGCCCCTGAAACTCCGGCAGGTCGTTCAGGGTTTTGTCGCGGAAGCCGCCGAGCACGTCTTCCAGGCCGGCCGATAACGGGTCTATGTCGACCAGGAACCCGTGGCGGTCCAGGGTCGTCCCGCTCAGGCGGATTTCGACCCTATAGGAATGGGAATGCAGATGATTCTCGGGACCGAAATCGCCTCCGATCATGTAATGCTGGGCGATGAACTCGCGCTGCACGGCAACGATATACATAATAGAGAGTAACGAGTTATGAGTGATGAGTAATGAGTGAAAAAATTTTCCTTATCGAACATCCAGTATCCCGTATCTAGCATCTATCCTTTCATACATCGTATGTCAAAACGACCTGGATCGCCTCCGCGGGCCGGCGGTCGAGCAGCTCGTAGGCGTCCGGCGCTTGTTCCACAGGCATTTCGTGTGTGATGAGGCGGGATGGGCGGATGCCGCGAATCATTTCCCAGGCGGTCTCGAGGAGCCGCCCCTTGTCCCAGCGGGCAGTGGCATCCGCCGGCAGGGTACTCACCTGACTTGAAATCAGCCGGATACGGCTGCGGTGAAAACGGCCTCCAAGGTTGACGGCAACTGGCCGGGTCCCATACCACGAGCCTATGACGATGCGACCCCCAAAGCCGGTAAAATCAATCGCCGCGTTCAGCGCTGATGGATCGCCGGAGAGCTCGAAAACCAGGTCGGCCATGGCTCCGTCGGTATCCGCTGCCAGGCGGGATTTCAGGGGTTCGATGTCGACGGCGTCGTAAGCGGCATGCACGCCCATCTCCAGGGAGGCTGTGCGCCTGCGTGGGATCGGGTCCATGCTGAACAGCCTTCGCAAGGGATGCCGGGCGAGCAGGGCGGCCGCGAGCAGCCCCACCACCCCCTGGCCGAGGACAACCACGGCTTCGCCGATGGCCGGCCGGCCATCCAGCATGAAGGTGACGGCGGTTTCCATGTTGGCCAGGAACAGCGCATCACGGCCGGACATGTCCTCCGGGATCGGCACGATGTCCGAGGAGCGAAGATTCACATGGCTGGCATGAGGGTGGAAGCAGAACACCCGGCGCCCCAACATAACTGCGGGCACATCCGGCCCCAGAGCGGTGACCGCGCCCACGGCGGCGTATCCGTATCGCAGCGGATAGCGGGCAGGGTCGGCGAGCGATGACAATCCGGCATCGATGGTCATATCGGCGGGCACCTGGCCCCGGTAAAATAGGAGCTCGGTGCCGGCGCTGATCGCTGATAGCTGGCATTGAACGGCGACTTCGTCCGGCCCCGGCGGCGGGATCTCCTCGCGGCACACGCCGACACGGTAAGGGGCATGCATGATGACCGCTGTCCGCTTCATGGGATGGCCCATTGCGGCAGCGCCCAGAGCACGAGATCCCGGCCCAGGGCCTGGTAGTAGGTCTCGCCGAGCTGCAGGTCGACGGTACCACCTGATTCTTCGGCGTCGATTACCGGCAGCCCGCCCAGGAGCTGGGGGCTGATGGTGATGATGATGGCATCGACCAGCCGATGCCGGATGAAACTAGTGATTACCCGGGCGCCGCCCTCGACCATGACGCTGTTGACGGAGCGACCGGCCAGCCAGTGCATCAGGACAGGCAGGTCGATCCGGCCGTCGACCGCGGTGGCGCACGGCACGGGCTCGGCTCCCGCTGCGATCAACGCCTGAGCTCGTGAGGCCGAGGCCTGGGGGTCGTGGACCAGCCACGGCCGGGTGCCCGGCCGCTGGAGTAGGCGCGCTTCTTCCGGGGTTCGCAAGCGCGTGTCCAGAACGATGGGGCGGGGGGCCGGGCCGGTCACCTCCTTCACCTGGAGACGGGGGTCATCCGCGAGGATGGTTCCGATCCCTACCAGGATCGTATCGCACAGGGTGCGAATGAAGTAGGTCATCCGCATGGATTCGGGCCCGCTCAGGCGGATGCGCTCCCGTCGGCGCCCGGCTATGCTGCCGTCGACGCTCTGGGCATAGCTCAGCACTACGAAAGGCCGGCCCTGGGCGGAACGAAACGCGGCTGCGTCAGTCAGCTTCTTCTTCAGGGTGTCCAGGGAGTGGATGCCTTTTGGGCGACAGCCTCCTTGGCGATACGCTTCTTCCACTGAGGACCCCCTTTCTTCCCTTGCCTGGTCATCAAGAACCGGTCCTCCGGCTGGCATAGCCGCGGGTGTCCCGCTCCGGTCAGCATCAGAATGAGCACAGCCGCCAGCATCCCGGAGGAGATGATGCCGGGGGCGGCGGGGATCAGCCAGGCGGCGATTACCAGACTCAATAGCATTGCGGCGCAGCGCGCTGCAACCCCCAATGTGCACAGTGCGCCGGTCGCCAGGAACACGGCTTGGAGCACGACGGACGATAACGGCATTCCGGCGACAGCCGGCCATCTCCAAAGGGTCAGCGTCGCGCCGGCCGCCACGGCGGCCCGCACGATGATGGGGAGAAAACCGGCCAGGGCTCTATCCAGGATCTTCAGCCCGCGGCCGAGGGGCCGGCCTTCAGGGGTCGCATGCCCGCAGACAACCAGCCAGTCTTGGCCCAGGCTGACGAAGAGCCCCATCGCCATGACCCACGCGGCCGGACGCGTGGCGTCCGGCCCGAAGGCCGGCAGCAAGGCCGCCGCAGCAAACCCCATTTCGCAGCCGGCCGTCCATCGGGCACCGGCCCGCGGCGCCACCCGCGTGGTGGGTTGTCCGGCTGCATGGCGGAGCCGGATGGCCGCCTGCAGCCCGTAATAGCCGAAGCCGACCCACAGGTACGGCAGCGGAGCTCTTCCGCTCGATACGAGGAGGAGGGAGGCGACCACCAGGCCGAGGGCGTCGACCTCGGTGTCGAGAAATTCACCCAGCCGGGTGACCGTGCCGGTGACCCGGGCAATGTAGCCGTCGGCAAAATCCATGACCGCGGCCGCAAGGTACAGCAGGCCCGGAGGCCAGCTCCAGGCTGGACCGCCGCCGATAGGTAGAACTTGGAAGAGGAAGCCGGCAAGGCACGCCGTCAGCATGGCTCTGACCAGCGTGATCAGGTTAGCCGCGCCGAGGGACGGGCGCAGCTTCGGGTCATCGGCGCGATGATTGAGACCGAGCGCGCCTCGCAGTCGGAGAAGGACATAGGCCAGCGCAAGCGAGGCCTGGAAGCTCCAGCGGGCAGCCGGTTGCGCCCCCAGCAGGGCTACAAGGACAGCGGCGCCGCCAGCGAGGCA
The DNA here is from genome assembly GCA_050257775.1 of Hyphomicrobiales bacterium. Lineage (GTDB taxonomy): Bacteria > Desulfobacterota > Desulfobacteria > Desulfobacterales > SpSt-501 > SpSt-501. The sequence continues at coordinate 3,976 of JBLMXM010000085.1, read as the reverse complement.
TCCGCCGCCGATCACCCCGAGAAAGGCCCACTGGCGTCGAAGCTGGCTGAGCACGGAGTTATCGGCGCTGGCCATACGCTTACCTGCTATGGCTGATCCTCGGATAGGCAAACCAGCCGGTCGGCAATATAGCGCTTCAGATCCTTCAAGAGATCCGTCTGCTCGGCATCCAGGCGGGAGGACTGGTGCAGCTGTCGGATTTCGGCCAATGCGGCCTGAGGCGTCAGGCGGAGCGCGCCGGTGTGATCCACCATCGGCTCTCCGCAGCGGATGCGTCGCAGGTGCTCCGCGCATTCAGCCAGAAGGGCTTCGGGCAGCTCGGCCGGGTAATTTCGGAATAGAAGCCGGGCAGCCAGGGTGCGCGCATCCCGGCTGGCGAAGCGGGTGATGAACTCCATCTTCTCAGGCAGGGACACCTCGTGGAATCTCCGGCACAAAGCCTCGTCGGCGCGGGAGAAGAAGCCGTTTTGGTAGAGTCCGCCGTCCGCGTCCAGGTCCGGGATGAACGGATAACGATAATGACGGTGATGAAGAACGATCCGCTCGAACAGCTCCGGGTGGGACCTAAGCCAGTCCAGGTTCTCATCCGCCCGGCGGCGACGCTCCGCGCTGATCTGCTCGGTATAGCGCTCATGGGGCGGGAGCAGGATGCCCGGTTCGCCGTAGCGCTTGCGAGCCACCCATGAGGTTTCAGCCACGGAGTCCGCATGGGCCTCTTGCAGATTGGGAAGGTCCAGGCGCAGCCAGAGGGTCTGCTTGGGGTAGGGGATGGAATTGCCGATGGACAGCACGGGCGCCTGAAACGCGTGCCGCGTTCCGAATTCGCTGGCAACCAAGAGACCCAGGCGATGCTCGCCCAGGTTGCTTTGCAGAGCGATAGGCAGCTCTTCCGCCCGCCGGGCGTCGGTGTCTTTGCGGAAGCAGCCGTCCAGGTACTGCCACATCTTGGTATCCCGGAATAGGATCCGGGCGAGCCTCAGCGCGGCTTCCACGTCCGACATGGCGTTGTGGGACTGACCCGTGAAGAGCCCGTTGGCCGCCCCAATGTCCTCCAGCTTCAGGGAAGCCTTGCCGTTGAGCTCCGGCCAGGCCAGAACATTCCGCCGATGCATCCAGTACATGAGCGTAATGGGCAGTAGATCCATCCGCCGGCAGTGGTTGGCGAACTGGTGCGTGTAAGGCGGCAGCAGGTTGCGGTGAAAGGAAAACCTCAAAAACTCGTCGTCAAAGCCGATCGAATTATAGCCGATGCTGGTGGTGCCCGTCCGGTTCATCTGGGAGTGGATCTCGCCCATGGCCTCGTATTCGCACCGACCGGATAGCAGCCGATCGGTGCGAATGCGGTTAACGAGGATGGCCGCCGGGGAAGGCACCACGTCTGGGCGCAGCCGGATCCGGTTGCTGTAGCGTTCGATTTCGTTCAGCTCAAGATCGGTGCGGATGGCGGCAAATTCCAAGATCTGGTCGAACGTCCGGTTCAACCCGGTGGTTTCGAGGTCGTAAAAAAGGAAGGTGTCGCCCATGAGCGAGTGTGTGCGACGCGCCCCTACCTTTTGTCAAGTATAAAATAGGATTCAAGGAGCCAAGGGGTCGAGGGTTCAAGAATAAGAAAGGCAGTAATTGGCCGAAAGGTTGATGGGAAAGAGGAACAAAGCCAGTCGATGTCCCGGGCCCCACCCTGATGCCCTCGGACCCTCGACCCCTTGCCCCCTTCATTGGGTTGTAATCACCAAGTCTTCATGTCCGTACCCGAATTCGGTGAGCAGGTCGCCAACCGTCTTGACGATATCCTCGGGCGCCAGCTTGGTTTCGACGTAGATGTTGGTCTTCTTGATTTTCTCGGGGATTCTCAGTTGATCGGAATATCGGGAAAAACAGGGGTTGGGGTCATCATAGAGCCACAAGACCTTTTCAAAATCCTGGGCATGGGTCACTGCGAAATAATCGCACAGGGTGGTCAGCATCTCCTCCCACGACTTGACCGGGAAGGTGTTACCCTTGAAGTTGAACGAATCAATGGATTTGCCTGCGAAGAACTCCGGCTTCTTGGTTTTAATGTCCGAGCTGTTGTCGGATACGACCGGGAAGGCGAGTTCCTGCGGCTTAACCGGTTCCTTTGAGGGGAGCGCCACGTCGCGGACCTCATGCGCCAGGGTCCAACGGTCCAGGTTCGCGCATAAGAATGCCTCGATCATGTCGGTCTCCGCCTTGCAGCCGCAGATCTTCTCCGTGGCCTCATTCAGGATTTCCACCAGGATCTTGTTCGGCCCCACCAGGATGTTGTTCCAGGCCTCGGGCAGGACCTCGGCGGCCATTTTGCGCTTCTGGTGCTGGTAGGCGGCCTTGGCCGCCTCAAGATGTTCGCCGGCGGCCACCTGGTCCCGGCTGAGCAGGGACATCAGGTTTGTTGCGGCCGCTTCGGGTTTGCAGGCCATCAGGTCGAGGGAATGGCATTGCTTCTGCTTCAGCGTGCCTTTGGCCGAGGGCAGGTAGAACCACCAGCGGAAGCCGTCCGTGTGCACCGCAAGATCTGCAGCCTCGCGGGATGCAAAGGCCACGAGTTGCTTGCGAAGGTTGTCCAGACGATCATCGTTGCACCGGACGTCCAAAAAAACCTTTCCGGTTCCTCCGATGCGCAGGGCGTACGACACCTGGCCGAAGTCGCTGGAGAAGTCCGGATACACTTCGTCCACATTGAAAATGTCCCACCCCAGGAACGACAGCAGCCGTAGAACGACGGCCTGCTTGATGGAGGACTCATCGAGGCCGCGCAGTTTCTTGTTTGACTTGAGGTCTTTGACGAAGCCCAGGATTTGCTTTTTCATGACACCCTCCGGATTGCCGGGCTGCCGGGTTGAGCAGACGACAGACCCTGTTGCGTATATCGGCTGCACGTTCTGTCAACTTGAGCCGCTCCGGCATGTTTTGCTCAAGTTTTCAGCGGGTCCCGCCGATATGGAGATTGGAATCTGGTTCTCACGGAGGTGACGGGATGCAACTGAAGTTCCTGTTCTGGCTGGCCGTCATATTGGCGGTCATTGGGATGCATTTGCCCGACGGGAACCTTTTTTATTTCTTCGCCGTACACCTGACCATGCTCATGATAGGGCTTCTCCTGCTTCGGCGTGAGAAAAGGGGTCGCGGCACCCCAGGGGAGAGGCGGGCCGTCTCCAAACCCTCAACCCCCGTTGCCAAAAGCAAGGCAGCCTGACTGCAGTTGGTTATGATTTTTGACAATTTTTTGACAGCGATCAGGGGTGCGAACCAGATAGACAGAAGCGTCTGCTCCTGCCAAAAATGGATCAACTAACCGATAAATTTACAAAATCAGGCATGACTGATTTTGTTGGCATGGTAGTTGTATAGATCTATAGAAGGTACAGAAGCTGCGAGGCTAAAGATCCCGGTTCGAAAGGCCGATACTAGGATCCAAGTTAGAGGAATTAACCGGAAAAGAGGAAGGCACCATGAGACACGGCAAGGCACTGACCCAGAAATTCGACTACGACATGGGGTATCTGGTGAAGAGCCCATGCAAGGACTGCGGGACCTACGCGGCGTTTCCTTCCTGCATGGATCGCTGTACGCTGTTGGATCGTGTTCAAAATGCGCTCTGTGACAGCCTTTCCAGCGTTCACAATTATTCCGCTGCAGAAGCCTACTGTCTTCCGCTGGAAGTCTTGGAAAGTATCTGAGCCGGCTCTGAATGAAGCAACGGCCTGGGCTCGGCGGCCGGATGGTCCGGCCTGTCCTATCCAGCGGCCGTCCGTAAGGCCGGTTGGGTCAATGCCGCCAGGCGATTCAGCAGCGGCACCAGCAGCTGGTTAGCCTTCCTGAAGCGATCCTCATCGGCCAGGATCTCCTGAGGATCTTGGACAAACGGACCCGGCAGTTCGAAATCATCCCGGCAGCGCTCGATCAGTTCCACAGCCCCCGGCCGGGTCACCTCGAGGTGGAACTGAAGCCCCACCATCCG
>JBLMXM010000084.1:0-29478 GCA_050257775.1 Hyphomicrobiales bacterium | reverse complement strand
CGTCAGCGCGGCCCCCTCTGGGGCGGCTCCTCGATCTCCTTCACACTGAGGCACTGGGTGGTGCAGACCGTGACGCACACCGGCTTCAGCCCTTGGTCCATGCGGTCCTTGCACAGGTCGCACTTGACGGCCTTTTCACTTTGGGGGTTCCACTGGGCCGCTCCCCAGGGGCAGGCCACCATGCAGGCCTTACAGCCCACGCAGAGGTCGGGTTCCACATAGACAATGCCGTCCGACTCCCGTTTCTTTACGGCGCCGGTGGGGCAGGCGGCCACACAGGCGGCGTTCTGGCAGTGGAAGCAGCCCATGTACACGTAGGCTTCGCGGGGCAGTCCCCGCACTGCGCGCGGGCCGAGCATGATGATCTGGCACAGGCGCGGCCCCTCCGGCAGCTGCTTGCTCTCCTTGCAGTAGACCTCGCAGCTCAGGCAGCCGATGCAGCGGTCCATGTTCTGGATGATCGAGTATGTGGTCATTCTGGGCTCCTTGCGGTTCGCACTCAGGTGGTCTCCCGAATCGGTTGCGCCGCCCCGTTACGGTTGCTGTTTTTCATGTCTGGGTGTCCACGACCTGGGCCAGGGGCAACAGGGAATAGATCGACCGGCGGTCCTTCTCCTTGATCAGGGGATGGAGACCGAGATCATCGGGAAGCAGAAGGGGCTTGAGGCCGGGATGGTTTTCAAACACCACCCCGAAGAAATCGAAGCATTCGCGCTCGTGCCATTCGGCCCCGCTGAAGATCGCGGCGATGGAGGGAGCTTGCTTGGCTGCATGCGGGACCGTGATACGGAGCGCCACCCGCCGGGCGGCGGCGTATCGGTCGAAATGGTAGACCAGCATGATCCCTTCCTCCACGTCGACGCCGGCAAGGTCCTCGAGAAAATAGCCTTGGTCGAACAGCAGGCGCACGGCAGGCAGAAGCTGGTCGACATCCAGGTATATATCGAAATGGCAGCCGCTGTTGGGGTAATTCCCGGCGTTCTTGCGCCAAGCCCGGATCGATTCCAGCTCGGCCGGCAGGCGATTCTCCGGAACTGGGCTCATGCGGTTTTGTCCTCCCGGCTTTCGGGCCACCAGCGGCGGCCGGTCAGCTTTTTCTGCAACTCGAAAATACCCTCCAGCAGCCCCTCGGGCCGGGGCGGGCAGCCGGGCACATACACATCCACGGGGATGATCTGGTCCACGCCAGCGACGATGCCGTACTGGCCTTCGAAGTAGAACGGCCCACCGGATATGGCGCAGTTCCCGAGGGCCATGACCCACTTAGGCGCGGGCATCTGTTCATAGAGGCGCACCACGGCGGGGGCCATTTTCTTGGATACGGTTCCGGCCACGATCAGCAGGTCGGACTGGCGCGGTGAGGGCCGGAAGGCTTCGGCCCCGAAGCGGGCGATGTCGAAGCGGGCCATGCCTACCGCCATCATCTCGATGGCGCAGCAGGCCAACCCGAAGGTCATCGGCCAGAAGGACATGGAGCGGCACAGGTCCAGAATCTGCTGGACGGGCTTGATGTTAAGAATCGGAGGGTCGATGTGAGGTTCGGTCTGTCTCAGAAGGTCACTTTTCGCGGCCACGTGAAGACCCCTTTGCGCCAGAAATAGACTACGGCCAGAGCGAGGACGCCGACAAAGATCATGAGTTCCCAAAATGCGGCCCACCCGGGGCTTTCCGGGTAGAACGCCGCCACAGGAAACAGGTAGAGGACGTCCACGTCGAAGGCCAGAAAGAGCAGGGCGTAGAAGTAATAATTGATACCGAAGCGCACGCGGGCAGGCCCGTGGGGGGTGATTCCGCATTCGTAGGGCAGCGCGAGGTCGCGCGCCCTGCTCCGGGGGGCGAGCAGCGTCGCGCCGATGAGCGGCATGGCGCCTAGCAGAGTTCCGGCTGCCAGAAATACGATGATGGCGAGGTTAAGCCAGCTAAATTGCATAACAACACCCTGAGCATCTTGTGCGTCTTGTTGTAGCCGTATAATAGCTATAATGTGGCTAGGTCAAGCGAAAAATGCTCTGGTAGGCGGTAAGGAGTAATGTTTGAACTCATGAAAAACGGCACCTACATGCTACTCTATAAATTTAGTTCAGGCTATTTAGACAAGTTTAGTAGGTTTGTCAACCATTTATTTTAAAAACATACTGGGTTAATCGAAAAATAAATTATAGTAATGATATCAAAACCTTGTTATCTATAACCGGCTCACATTCCCAGGTACGCTCGGCGGATGTCGGCATCCCGGATGAGGTCGAGGGATCGTCCGGAGCGGGTCATGCGGCCGCTTTCGAGGATGTAGGCCCGCCGGGAGAAGTTCAGGGCCTGTTCGACGTTCTGCTCTACGAGCAGCAGGGTGATGTCGGATCCCAGTTCGGACAAAGTGCGGTAAATAGACTTGGTGACCAAGGGGGCTAGGCCCAGGGAGAGTTCGTCTACCAGCAGAAGCGTGGGCCGGCTCATCAGCGCGCGTCCAATGGCGAGCATCTGCTGTTCACCGCCGGAGAGGGTGCCCGCGGGCTGATCCCCGCGCCGGGATAGGATGGGGAAGAGTTCGATGACATGCTCGAGGGTTTCCTTCAGACGGCCACGGGCGGTCTTGGGGAAAGCGCCCATCTCCAGATTTTCCTTGACCGACATGTCCTTGTACACGCGCCGGCCTTCGGGCACCAGGGCGATTCCGAGGCTGGTCACCTGGTGGGGCTTCTTTCCGATCAGCGAGTGCCCGTTGAAACGAATCTCGCCGGCTGCAGGGGTGAGCGCGGCGGTGACGGCGGCCAGGAACGATGATTTTCCGGCGCCGTTGCTTCCCAGTATGGCCACGCGTTCCCCCGGTTCGATCGAGAGGGATACGTCCCACAGGACCTGGGTTTCACCGCGATATAGGTCAACCTGCGATACCTCCAGCAGTGCAGACATGGGAATACTCCTATTATTCCCCCAGATAGGCCTGAATGACGCGGGGATCGTTAACCACTTCATTCGGGCTGGCCACCATGAGAACCTGCCCCTGGTCCAGCACGATCACACGCTCGGCCGCCTGCATGATGGCCCCCATGACGTGCTCGATCCACAACACCGTAAGTTTCAGCCTGTCTCTCAAGCTGCGGATGAACTCCACCGCTTGGCTGATTTCCTGGGTGTTGAGGCCGCCCAGGACTTCATCGAGCATTAGCAGCTTGGGCTCGGTGGCGAGGGCCCGGGCCATCTCGAGGCGCTTTTTCTGAACCACGTTGAGGTGGCGTGCTTCGAAACCGGCCATATTGGTCAGGCCGACCAGGCTCAGCTTCTCCCGGGCGAAGCCCTCGATAAAGGGCCGCGGCCTGTGGGGATGGCGGTTGACGGCGGCCACCATGACATTCTCCAGGCAGGTCATGGCCCCGAACGGCCGAGCCACCTGGAACGTCCGGGCCATCCCTTTGCGGCAGACGGCGTTGGCTGAAAGACCGGTGATGTCCTGCCCGTCGAACACGACTCTTCCCGATGTGGGTTTGAAGAGTCCGGCCACCACATTGAACAGGGAGGTCTTGCCGGCTCCGTTCGGGCCGATCAACCCCACGATTGTTGCCGGTTCGACGGCAAAGTCGACGTTGCTCAGGGCCTGAACGCCCCCGAACGACTTGCTGATTTTTCGGCCTTCCAGTAACGCCATCGTCCCGAATCCCGGTGGTTTAGGTGACGGTGCGGTGCGCGGTCGATCTCCGGATCTTGCGCCAGACCCCGAGCAGCCCATTGGGGGCAAACCGTGCCGCGATGAGGGCAATCAGTCCGAATACCAGCACATGGTATTCGCCGTAGTCGCGGATCTTCTCCGCCAGGATGTTCAAGGCAAACGCGCCGATGATGGGGCCGACGAAGGAACCCATGCCGCCGATCACGGTCATGGCCAGAACGTAGAACTGCAGGTCGAGTGACGGAATTTCGGGGGTGATCAGCAGCAGATAGTGCCCGTAGAGGCCGCCGGCGAAGCCCGCCATGGCGCTCGCCACGGTGAAGGCCAGCACCCGCACCTGCAACACCTTGACGCCAATCGACTTGGCGGCCAGTTCGTCGTTTTGAACCGCCCGGAAATTCAGTCCCAGGTTGGAGTGCAGCATGCGGTACAGGATGAGCAGGATCAGGGCCGCCGCCGCCAGCTGGATGTAGTAGTAGGCCAGCTTGGAATACTCGGCCATGAGCCCGGGGACTTGGAGCCCCATGGTGCCGCGTGTCACGTCGTATTGGTTGACGATGATGATGTGCAGGATTTGCGAAAAGGCGAGCGTGGTGAGCGACAGGTATATTCCCCCCATCTTGAGGCAGAGCGCGCCGAGCCCCAGGCCGAGCAGTGCGGCGATAAGCGTTCCGATGCCGACGCCGATCCACGGGTTCAACCCCGCCTTGACCGCCAGGATGCCGGAGGTGTAGGCGCCGATCCCGGCCATGGCGGCGTGCCCGAAGGACACCTGCCCGGTGTAGCCCGCCAGCAGGTTCCAGCTGGAGGCCATCATCACGTAAAAAAGACTTACGATCAGCACATGCTGGAAATAGATGTCCAGTCCCAGCGGCAAAACGCACATGCCCGCCAGGATAACTGCCCAAATTAATCCGAGTTTTCTTCCCGCCATAATTTAAAACCTTGCTACGACCATCGAGCTGGGCGTTTCTACTCGGGTAATCGGTTAAAATTTAGGGGTCTGGCTTTGTCAGACCCCTAAATTTTAGCACGCCCAAAAAGCCCAGAGGGCCGGACCAGCAGCACCAGGATGAGAATGATGAAGCCGAAGACGTTCTTGTATCCCGTGGAGATGAACGCCGCGCCGAGGTTCTCCACCAGCCCCAGCATCAGGCCGCCCACAACGCAGCCCCACATGGACCCCATGCCCCCCAGCACCACCACCACAAAGGCCGTGAGGGCCACCGGCACCCCGGCCGTGGGCGTCACGGGGAAGACGGGGGTCAATATCACTCCGGCCGCCGCGGCCAGGGTGCAACCAAGGCCGAAGCTCAGCATGTTGAGCCGGGTGGTGTCGACCCCGTTCAATTCCGCCATTTCCCGGTCCTGGCTGGTGGCCCGAATGATACGGCCGAACCAGGTTTTCTTGATCAGGAAGAAAATGACCGCTATGACGCCGGCTCCGGCGATGAGGGCGACCAACCGCTGGTTGCCGTACAAAAACAGTCCGAAGACGTCGGTGGCGCCTTTCACCCACAGGGGCGGCTTGTTGGGGTAGGGCCCGAAAATCAGCAGATAGGCGTTCTGCAGAACAATGGAAAGAATAAAGGTCAGGATGAGCGAGTACATGTCGTTGCCGTAGGTGGGGCGGATGAGCGTGTACTCGATGGTGATTCCCAGAAGGAAGACCAGCGCGAGGGCCAGCAGCATCGCAACCACGAAGTTCAGCCCCAGGGCGGAGGCGAAAAGGTAGCTGAAATAGCCGGCCAGAATGTAGAGCTCCCCGTGAGCGAAATTGACCACGTTCATGATGCCGACCACGAGAGACACGCCCAGGGCCGCCAAGGCGTAAATGACCCCGATCACCAGACCGTTCATGACGGAAATGGCAAACATGGATGAATCCTCAACTATTCATGGCCATAGGTTTCATGGCCTTTTGGGCCATGAAACCTATGAGGAACATCCTCAGCGTTTGATCTTACCGGTGGCGGCTTCCGGCGGATACAGCACGACCTGCTGCTTGTTCTGCCATTGGATGACCAGCATGGGGGGTTCCCATTGATGGTATTCGGGCCCGCCCTTTTCGAGGCCGAACGCGGCCATGCCTCGAGTGGTCTTGAGATTCGTCTTTTCCAGCGCCTCCACCAGTTTTTCGGCGTCCGTGGCCTTGGCCCGGTTGATGGCATCGGCTGCAATCAGGATGCCGTCGAAAATGGAGCGGGACTTGTAGTCGGTGGGGGCCTTGTTGAAGGTCTTGGTGTAAGCTTCGCGGAAGTACTTGGCCAGGTCGGTCAACTCCACCTTCTCATGCATCGAGGAGACGAAGCATTCCATGTCGCCATAGTCGCCGACGTTTTTCCAGTAGTCCGGCCAGAGGCTGGGGGGGCCGGCGCCGTCCAGCGTCACGGCCTTGCCGCTCACGCCGGTTTCACCGGCCTGGGCCACGAAGTAGTGCAGCCCCACCCCGTAGATGTAGGCCAGCACCACGTCCGGATTGAAGGCTTTGATCTTGGTCAGCTCGACGTAGTGGTCCTGACTGTTGCGCTCGGTGATCATGGACTCGGAGGAGATGCCGGCCTTGGCAATGGCATTTTCGGTCAGCTTGCCGATGCCGATGCCCCAGTCGGTGTTCTCGGCGACGATGAAGGCTTTCTTGAACTTCTCGTAAGCCGCCCACTTGGCGATGCTCTTGTTCACGACTCCGGAGTTGGAGGGGCCTGCCCGGAAGACGTAACGGTAGTTCTTGGAGGTGATTTCATCCGCCCAGGCCTCCACCACGATGAAGGGGATCTTCATGCGGTTGGCCACTTCGATTTCCGCCAGGGCCGACGACGAGTGGCTTTCACCCAGTACCATCACGACCTTGTCGCGCGTCACCAACCGCTCGAACCCGGATGCGGCCTTGTCGGGGGCACCAGCGGTGTCCTCGAAGACGATTTCCAGTTTCTTGCCGATCACCCCGCCCTTGGAATTGACATAGTCCACGGCGAGCTTGATCCCCTCCTCGAATGCCGCGCCGGTGGCGGCGGCGGGCCCGGTGCGGGGTCCGACCACACCCACCTTGATCGTGTCCTGGGCCCAGGCACTGCCGCAGAGCAGCAGCATGGCAACGGTGACAGCGGTGATCCTGCGATTCCACTTCATAAGCAGCCTCCTTTCCGGGATGTGTGAGTCATGATGCCGCCGGCCTTCGGCGGCTTCGGTAGGATTTCAAACCCCTCCATTTGTTAAAAGGTGATTACTTTGCCTAATTTAACGGCAGCTGTCAATGCGATTTGCAGGATTGGCGACTTCGTAAGAAGGCCAATCTCTGCGTTGCGCTTCATCTCGCTGTCGCTGCGGCGTACTGCCAGTACGCCACGCGCCACGAGATTGTTTGCTGGCTCAAACGTGACGTCGCAAGCGTTGTCGCGCTTTTGTCTTTTCGGCCGTTGGCCGAAAATTCAAGCCACCCGCGCGGCGGGTGGTCGTCAGAGCGCGTGACCTTGGACTTCTTACGAAGTCGTCGAAGCGGATGCCTTTTTGCAAATTTATCAGGATTGACTTGGTGTGGGGGCTTGCCTATAAGTCGCACATTATTTAACACGAAAGCGAGGTTAGAATGGAAAAGCTCGTCATCACCGCCGCGGTCACCGGCTCCCTGCCCACCCGGAAGAAAACCCCGCATGTCCCGATCACACCGGCAGAAATCGTCGAGGCCGGGGAGCGCTGCGAGCAGGCCGGGGCCGCCGTCATCCACGTCCATGCCCGCAACCCCCAGGATGAATCCGCCTCGACGGACTTTGCGATATTCAAGGAGATTTACCAGGGCTTGAAAGAGCGCACGAACCTCATCATCCAGATTTCCACCGGCGGCCGCGCCGGCATGGCCTACGAGCAGCGCAGCGACCGCCTCACCCTGCGGCCGGAGATGGCCAGCCTGACCACCGGCTCGGTCAACTTCCCCGACTCGGTGTACGCCAACAGCCCCGAGCTGATCACCCGCCTGGCCACGGACATGAAAACGTACGGGATCAAGCCGGAAATGGAGATCTTCGATGTGAGCATGATCCGCAACGCCGTCGATCTGGCCGAGCGCGGTCTAGCCGATCCGCCGCTGCACTTCGATTTTGTGATGGGCCTCAAGGGCGCCATCCCCGCCACCATCGAAAACCTGGTGCATCTCAAGAACAGCATCCCGCCCGGATCCACCTGGACCGTGGCCGGCATCGGGCCGGCCCAGCTGGTGATGAACACTCATGCGATCCTGATGGGCGGACACGCCCGCATCGGGTTGGAGGACAACATTTACTACCGCAGGGGCGAACTGGCGCCGAACGAACGCTTTGTAGAGCGCATGGCGAAGATGGCGGCCGAGTTCGGCCGGGGAGTCGCCACCCCGGACGAGGCCCGGCGGATCATGCACTTAAGCTTGCCTTAACTAGAAGCTATCTCAAAAATAGCAGATCACGCCTGCGGGCAAGGCGCAGGCCGATTCGAAAGCGCAGCATACACGGTAGTATGTGAGCATTTCGAGAGGCCTGCAACGCCGCCATCGGGTGTCAGATGCATTTTTGAGATAGCTTCTAATTCGGTGGAGACGACTTCCTGCTTGACAGGGGTCTCCCCATTTTGTAGATTTTCGACAATCGTCAAACGGCAAACGACAGCCACCAAGGGATACTATCCCAGGGACATCGGGTTGCAAAAACCTGTTGAGGCCGCACCCCATACGCCGATTGTCTTTAGAAAGAGGGCGATGTTGCCATGAAGGTTGATCACCAGGGCCATTCAGGCCAGGGTTCACTGAAAGGGGTGGGCGCTCGGCTGGCCACACGGGGATTCAGCCCCCAGGTGCTGACCGAGCAGATCTCGAGGGTGCTCGCGGAGGATATCCTGGATGGAGCGCTTGCGCCGGGAACCCAGTTGCTGGAGATGGAATTGCAGCAGCAGTTGGGCGTCAGCCGCTCTCCCTTGAGGGAAGCTTTCCGAGACCTGGAGAAAAAGGGACTGGTGGTCATTTTGCCCCGGCGTGGGGCGTTTGTGAAAGAGATCACCTACCAGGACATCCAAGAGCACTTCCCCGTCCGTGCGAACCTGGAAGGCCTGGCGGCCCGATTGGCCTATGGGAAATTGAGCCCCCAGGACCTGGCAAGCATGCGCAGAGCCCTGGAGGGGATGAAACGGGCCGGGCGCACCAAGGACCGCGAGGCTTACCGCCAAAACCACAACGTATTCCACGATATCTTCATCGCGGCCTGCGATAACCGCCTCTTGATAGATATTTTGCAGAAGCTGCGCATGCACCGGCTGTGGTATTTCGTATCGTATCGTTATCAGAAGCTCGATTTCCAGATGGCCCTGGACGTGCACGAAAAGATCATGGATCTGTTTGAACAAGAGGATACCAACCCTCACGAACTGGAACTCCTGGTGCAAAACCACATCGATGAGGCGCTTGAGCGACTTTTCGGGGCGAGCAGTACATCTGAACCCGGCCGCTCAAGGTCAGGAGATGATGGGGATAGGGCAGCGGCCAAACGCAAGAAAGCGAAATCAGGATAAGGGCGAGGTGGCAACATCTCTGCGGCCGGAGGAGAACAGGCTGTTCCTCGGGCCACCATCGACAAACCCCATTACAAGGAGGGATCGACATGAAGAGTAAGGCAGTGGCTTCGTGGTTGGCTGTAGTATGCCTCAGTCTGGTGCTTTCACTGGCCGCCTCGCCGGTCAAGGCAGCGGACATCACCTTGAACCTGGGACACCCTTTTACCGAGAAGCTTACCACGCTCACGTCCTGGGACATGTGGTTTGCCGACCAGATCGAAAAACGCACCCAGGGCAAGGTCAAGATCAAGATCTTCTGGTCGGAAAGCCTGGGCAAGACAAGCGACCTGCCGGACCTGGTCAGCTCGGGCGGCATCGACATGTCCATCCTGGTGCCCGGATACTATCCCGCGCGTTTCCCTCTGGCCATGTGCAGCAACCAACTGTGGTTTGTCAACTGGACCAACGAGGAAGCCTTTGAAGTCGCGAAGACGATTTACTGGCAAGGCCCCATCCCCAAAGAGCTGGAAAAGCAGAACATGAAGCTGCTGTATGTTCAGGTCCTGCCCAAATACCAGCTCTGGTCCTGGCAGCCGATCAATACCCTCGCCGACATCAAAGGCAAGAAAATCCGTTCGTGGGGACCTTACATGCCCCGGCTTTATGAAGCGGCCGGCGCGGTCGGCATGACGCTGACGCAAGCCGACTGGTTCGAGGCCATGCAGAAGCACATGACCGACGGCGCGTTCTTCTCGGTGCAGATGGGTCTTGCCACGAAGGTCAACGAGGTGGCCAAATACATCAGCATGGTGGACCTGGGAGTCAACACCGGCCCCATGTGTATCATAAACCTGGAACGTTGGAAGAAGCTCCCCGACGATGTCAAGCAGGTGTTCGAACAGGTCATGAAGGAAATGCCCGAGAAAGGAAAGCAGCTCACCATCGATTACGAGGCGGCCTCCATCAAGGAAGCCGGGGCCATGGGCATTACCCTTATTCCCTTCCCCGACCGCCAGAAGTGGATCGACAGCCTGCCCGACATCCGCTCTCAGTGGAAGGATGATATGGCCAAGAAAGGACTGGGCCAAGAGGCCGAGGAAGTCATTAAACTCTGGGACCAGGCCATCAACCGCGTTCGTAAGAAATGAGATCGACCCGATCCGGCATCGGTTGGCGATCCGGCATTCGGCTTGGAGCGCCAACCGATGTTACCTTGAAGCGACCCATGCCTGAGAGCGGGCAGGACAGGATAACGGTTCTATGATCGACAGAATAATGGATCGGATTGCATTGGGGCTGAGTATACTCGGGGCATTGGTACTTCTGATCATGCTGGTGGTGACCATTGCGGATGTGATTGCCGACAAGGTGGTGGGGATCCCGTTCCCTGGCGCCACCGAATTGATCATGTCCATCATGCCCATCTCGGTGTGTGCGTTCCTGCTGAGCGTGCAAATCAAGAAGCGCCACATCGTCATTGATCTTCTGGTCAACCGGTTGAACCCCAAGGCCCGGGTCGTTTTGCAGCTGATGACCCAACCCTGCGGGGTTTTTCTGTTCGGCCTTCTGACCTGGCTCACCATACCCATGGCGGTTCACAGTGTCAAAATAGCAGAACACACCGGGGGCAATGTGGGCGTGCCCATGTATCCGGCCAAGGTTATGATTCCCGTTGCTACGGGGTTGGTCACGATCCAGCTGATCCTGGAGCTCGTTCGAACGCTGAAGGTCCTGAAAAATCCACCCGCTGAGACCGCAAGGATCTGTGAGATCATAGACGATACCGGCGAGTGAGGGCGAGATGTTTTGGTTTCTGCCCATGATTGTGATGGTGATTTTGTCGATACCCGTAGCCTTCAGCTTGGGGCTGGCCGGGTTTTTCGGCATCGTCTTCAACTTGAACTGGACCGCCGCCTGCGCCTTCGTCAAGACCATCCTGTACGGGGCCATGGAAAGTTATGCGCTATCCTGTGTGCCGATGTTCATCCTCATGGGTGAGCTGGCGTTTCAGGCCGGGATCAGCGGAGATCTATTCGAGGCGGCCAGTAAATGGCTGGGCCGCATGCGTGGGGGGATGCTACTGGCTACCAACTACGGCTGCGCGCTGTTCGGGGCCTGCTCGGGGTCCACGATTGCCAGCGCGTCCATCTTCACCCGGATCGCGTTGCCGCAGATGCTCGACAAAGGCTACAGCAAGCGGCTGGCCTCCGGCTGCATCGTGGCTGCGGGGGCTCTGGCGTGCATGATTCCACCCAGCATCCTGATGATCCTGTACGGGTTGATCACCTCGCAGCCGATCAACAAATTGCTGGTCGGGGGCATAGTGCCGGGCGCCTTGACTGCTCTGGCCTATGGCCTGGGGATCCAGACAGCCGCACGGATCAAGCCTCATCTCGTTCCACCTCCGGATGCAGAAAAAATATCTCTGAGGGAAAAGTTGATTGCCTCAAAGCAAGTCCTTCCCCTTCTCTTTCTAATCATACTGGTGATCGGCGGGCTCTTCATGGGCTGGTTCACATCCACCGCGGCCGGGGCCATCGGATCGGCCGGAGCCATCGTGGTGCTGATTCTGCGCCGGCGCTTTTCCCTGCGTAATTTCTACCAAGCCATACTGCAGGCCGGCATGCTGTCCTGCTCGCTGCTGATCATCATCACCTTCGGCAACCTATTTTCCTTTGTTCTCAGCTCATCCGGTGCCATCGACTCTTTCGTAAAGTTCGTCGTAGGGTTGAACATGCCGCCGATTATCGTGCTGCTGATGATCATATTCCTGTATGTGGTCATCGGCTGCATGATCGATCCGGTTTCCATGCTCATCATCACGCTTCCCGCGGTTATGCCCATCGTTGAGGCCTACCAGTGGGATCCCGTGTGGTTCGGCCTGATCGTCATCACGCTGTGCGAGGTCAGCGTGATCACCCCGCCGGTCGGGATGAACGTTTACACCGTCAAGGCCGTGGCCGGACCCTGCGTGACCACGAGCGAGGTTTTCGCCGGCGCCTGTTACTTCCTAGTCTGGCAGGCCCTTGTCATGGCACTGATCATCGCGTTCCCTCAGGTGGTTACGTATGTGCCGAACTTGATGGAAGCCCGATAGGAAAGCCACTTCTGATTTTTTCAACTACGTGTAAAGGAGGGCAATGGCCATGAACGGATATACCGGACGCACGCTGCGAGTGGATTTGACTCGAGGGACGATTTCGGTTGATGGCACGGAAAGCGTGACGGTCAAAAGGGTCTTGGGCGGCCGCGGCTTGGGGATCCAGCATTTGACTGGGCTTGCTCCGGTCGGCGTGAACCCTCTCGCACCGGAAAACCCCCTGATCCTGGCTACCGGCCCGTATACCGGGGCCGGCGTTTTTTCGGCGTTTTTCAACGTCACCACCAAGTCGCCTCTGACCGGCTTGGCGGCGGCCAGCCATTGCGGAGGCAAATGGGGCCCGGGATTCAAGCGATCCGGGTTCGACGCGGTGGTGATCACCGGTGCAGCCGCGCGACCCTGCTACCTGGTTTTGGAAGACGGCCATGCCGCATTGAAAGACGCCGACCACCTGTGGGGACTTGGCGTTTTTGACACGGAGGCCAAACTTAAATCGGATCATGACGGCGCCGAAGTGGCGTGCATCGGCCCGGCCGGCGAAAACCGGGTCAGGTTCGCGACCCTCATGAACGGTCATCGCGCCGCCGGCCGCGGCGGGGTGGGCGCCGTGATGGGCAGCAAGAAGCTCAAAGCCCTGGTGGTGAAAGGCAAGATCGGCACGGCTTTCTTCGACAAGGAAAAGGTAAAGACTATCTCGAGCCAGGGCGGCAAGAAAGCCCTGGAGGTCGCCCAGGCGTTTGCCAAGTTCGGTTCTTCGATTGCCTTCGATTTCTTCAACTCCAAGCATACCTTGCCGACCCGGAATTTTCGCGGCGGCCATTTCCCGGACGCCTCCCGGATCAATGCCCAGGCGCTCAAGGATACCTATTTTGTGAAGGACCGTGGCTGCCTGACCTGCCCGCTCAAGTGCGGCAACGTCCACCAGGTGAAAGAAGGGCCCTACAAGCTGGATGAGGTGGAAGGACCGGAATATGAAACGCTGATGTCCTTCGGTTCCAACTGCGCCAACTCCAACCTGGGATCCATTCTCATGGCCAACCTGCTGTGCAACGATCTGGGGATGGATACCATCACCTGCGGCAACATCTTCGCCTGGCTCATGGATCTATATGAGTCGGGAATCATCACGGCCCGGGACTTGGACGGCGTTTCGATGAAATGGGGCCAGCATGAATCCATCGTGGCCTTGATCCCCGCGATCGGCGCACGCCAGGGCATCGGGGACCTGCTGGCGGAGGGGTCGTATCGCGCTGCCGCCCGGTGGGGCCCGCAGGCGCTGGGCCGGGTGATTCACGCCAAGAAGCAGGAGTATCCCGGGTACGAATCGCGGCGTTCCTTCGGAACCGGATTTTCTTTGGCTACCAGCAGCCGCGGCGCCTGTCATTTGCGGGCCCAGCTTTATGTGAATGAGCTTTTTGCCGGTGAGTTCCAGGAAAAGGGTTTTGAGGCTCACATCGACACCCTGATCGACAAGGAGCATTTTCTGGCCGTGGCCGACTCCCTCCTGACGTGCAAGTTCGGGATGCGCAATGCCGGGTACACGTGGCCGGTGCTGACGGATCTCTATAACGCCCTGACCGGCGAGCAGTTCAAGATCGAAGATCTCAAACGCATCGGCGAGAGGATTTGGACGCTGGAGCGGATTTACAATCTGCGCGAAGGCGTGGAGGAAGACACACTGCCGGCCCGGTTCTTCAGCGAGGATCTCGATGACGGCCAGCCGGGAGGGGGCCGGATCGACAGGGATCGGTTTATGGCTGCGCGCAACCTGTATTACCAGGCTCGGGGATGGGATGAGCTGGGGCGGCCAACGGCCCGGAAACTGACGGAGTTCGGACTGGCCTAGTGGCCGATGCACGCTTCCGGCGACAGACGATCCATTTGAAATCACCGAATCAACGAAAGAGGAAAAAAGGCCATGTCGAAACTTTTCCAGGCGACGACCATCAATGGGATGAAGCTTGCCAACCGATTCATGCGCTCGGCCACATGGGAAGGCATGGCGGCCGAGGACGGGTCCTGCACCCCCGCCCTCAAAGAGCTTTATGTCCAGCTATCCAAGGGAGGGGTGGGCTTGATCATCACCAGCCATACATATGTGCGGCGCGATGGGATGGGCTCGCCGCGCCAGCTGGGTCTGTCCGAGGACAGGTTCATCCCAGGCCTCCGGGAGATGACCGACGCCGTTCACCGGCATAACGGTCGCATCGCCGTCGAGCTCTCCCATGCGGGGATTCTGTCCAACCCGAAGGTGACCGGGCTGACGCCGATGGTGCTTTCAAAGGTAGACGGCTATGTCGGCTCGGCGGGCAAGGTGATGACGGCCGAGGATATCCAGGCGGCGATCGAGGCATTTGGGCAGGCGGCCCGGCGCGCCAAAGAAGCCGGCTTTGACGCCATCCAAATCCATGGAGCTCACGGATTCCTGGTCAACCAGTTTCTTTCTCCGGCTTTCAACAAACGTACCGATGCATATGGCGGATCCATCGCCAACCGGGCTCGCGCCGCTCTGGACATCCTTGCCAACATGCGCACGCAGGTGGGTCGAGATTTCCCCATCCTGATCAAGATCAACTCAGAGGATTTCATCGATGGCGGTCTGACCGTGGACGAGTCGCTGCAGGCTGCCCTGATGCTGGAGAAGGACGGCATCGATGCCATCGAGTTGAGCGGAGGCACCGTCGTCACCGGCGACCACTGCCGCAAAGAAATCGACTCCGAGGAAAAAGAAGCCTATTGGCGCCAAGCGGCCAAAACATTCAAAAGGAAATTGACGGTGCCGCTGATCCTTGTAGGGGGAATTCGATCCTGCCGGCTGGCCGAAAAGCTTTATGACGAAGGCTATGCTGATTATTTTTCCATGAGCCGGCCGTTTATTCGTGAACCGGATCTGGTAGCGCGCTGGGCGGCGGGAGATTTGCGCAAGGCGACGTGTCTGTCGGATAACCTCTGCCGTGGGCCTCTTCTGGAAGGCCGGGGAATTTATTGCGTGGTGGAGGAGGGGCAAAAGAAAAAAGGATAGGTTTGAATCCGCAGCGGCAGGCGATTGACTTTTGCAAGGGTCTTTAATACTAAACCGGCCATGCCAGGCATTCAGACCATCGCCCCTCACAGTCCGCTGCAATTCGGGTACTCGCCCTGCCCAAATGATACCTTCATGTTCTTCGGGATCGCGAGCGGGGAAATCACACTGCCGGACTGCGCGATCGAAGTCCAGCTGCATGACATCGAAACCCTCAATCGGATGGCTTTTTCAGAGCGGCTCGACATCAGCAAGTTGTCCATTTTTGCATGGTTGAAAGTCCGTGACACTTACCGGTTGATGCGCAGCGGTGCGGCCCTCGGCTATGGCTGCGGCCCCATCGTGATTGCGCCGCGAAGCATGACGCGTGCCGAGGTCATCCGTTCCCGCATCGCGCTGCCCGGGGAATGGACCACCGCCCATCTGCTGTTCCGTTTGTGGGCGCCGGAAGCCGAGCAACGTTATTTCACGGCCTACCACAGCATCTATGACGAACTCGCCTCCGGCCGGGCGGACTGTGGAGTGATCATCCACGAATCCCGGTTCACCTTCGAGCAGCAGGGGTTCAAGGGGGTCGTTGACCTGGGGCAGTGGTGGGAGGAACAAACCGGCCTGCCGGTGCCTCTGGGATGCATTGCCGCCCGATCGGCGCTCGGGCCGGACTTCCTGCAGGCCGTTGATGGCCTCCTGAGGCGCAGTATCGAGACGACCCAGAAGAACCCGGATGCCGCGCTGCCCTATATCCGGCAGTATGCCCAAGAGATGGACCCCACTGTCCTCCGCAGCCACATTGCGACCTTCGTCAATTCCTTCAGCCTGGATATCGGCACTACGGGTCTGAGGGCCGTGGACGCGATGGAGCAACGCGCCCGCGCGATCGGTGTGCTTCGATGATCGGGATTGTTTTTGCCACCGCCGCCGAAGCGTTGCCGCTCCTGGAACTCGGTCGATTCAAGGACCTCGCAACGAATCCGTTTCAGTTGATGGCGTCCCCAGTGGTCGCGCATCGGGTGGTCATCAGCGGCATGGGCAAAGTGTCGGCTGCGCTGGCCACCCAATGGCTCATCCGAGAGCATGCCCCCAGCCGTGTGGTGCACGCGGGGATCTGCGGAGCCCTGGGCGATCCCCGGAACTTCGCACCCGGCGAAATCCTGCGAGTCACCCTGGCCTCGGAAGGACGGCCCGGCCCCGGCATCCCGGCCGAGGCGGTGGCCTGCGCCGGCGACCTGTGGCCGGAGCTGCGGCCGGCCACTTTGGTGACGGTGGAGCGGCCGGTGTTCGATGACGCCCTGCGTGCGGAACTGCTCCCATACGGCGAACTGGTGGACATGGAAGGCGCCGTGGTGGCCCGGGTCGCCCGCCTCCACGGCGTGCCCTGCTCGATCATCAAGGGGATCAGCGACCACGCGGGCGGCCAGGACCGGGCGATCCTGGAATCCAGGCTGCCGGCCGTCAGCACGGACCTTGCCGAGATTCTTTGGAAGGAACTCATTCGGAATGCATCAACCTAATGCCTCTCATTCCCGGGTGGGAGCGGCGTCGAAATCGACGCTTATCTTGTTTTTTAAGTTCACCAAAATCGAGCACACGGCTTTCAGCCTGCCTCTTGTAATCGCCGGAAGCTGGATCGCCACCCAGGGCCGGTCGCCCGGGCTGCCCCTGTTGCTGCTGATCGTGACAGCGGCCGCGGGAGCCCGCATCTTCGGCATGTCGTTTAACCGTATTTTCGACCGGAGCATCGATGCCCGCAACCCTCGCACCGCCTCGCGCGAGCTCCCCAGCGGGCGAATGTCTATGAGGATGGCCCTGGCCGTGGCGTTGATCGGCTTGGGCGTTTATTTCACGGCCTGCACGATCCTCGGCGGGTGGTGCCTGGTGCTCTCCCCGGTTCCCCTGATTCCGTTGCTGGGCTATTCATTGCTCAAGCGCTTTACGGCCCTGTGCCACTTTGGGATCGGTCTCTGCCTGGCCCTCGCGCCCCTCGGGGCCTACGTGGCGACGGCCGGTGGCATTCGCTTCTCCTCCGGGATTATTCTATTCGCCGTCTTCGTGTTTTTCTGGCTCAGCGGGGCCGACATCATCTATTCCGTGCTGGACCTTGACAACGACCTGGCCCACGGCATTCGCAGCCTGCCCGCGCAGGTCGGCCCCCGCAATGCCCTCGCGATTTCAGGCGCCTGCGAGCTCATCGCATTCGGCGCCCTGGCGGCGGTGTATATCGTGAGCGGCTGCGGGGTGGCATCGACTGCGGCGCTGCTGCTGACCGCGGCTGCTATGGCGCTGATGCTCTTGCCTGCGATTCCCGCAGCGCTGCGGTTCTTCCCGATATCGACCGCGGCCGGAATTTTCGCGGCCTTCGTTCCGATTCTAGGCCATTGGTTTTAATGCTCCCGATAGGCGACCATCCAATGAGCTTCCCCGACCTGCGTTCCTTTCTTCGGTTTCTGGAGTCCCGGGGGGAGCTCGCCCGGGTGCCGGCCGAGGTGGACCCGGACCAGGAAATCACTGTCATCCAGCACCGCGTCATGGCCCGCAGCGGGCCGGCACTGCTGTTCGAAAAAGTCAAGGGATCCCCTTATCGAGTGGTCACCAACCTGTTCGGCACCCCGGGGCGGGTTAGCGCCGTGTTCGGCGGCCCCCCGGGGGCTCTTGGTGAAGAAATGGTCCGCCTGATGAACCTGATGATGCCGCCGAGCATCATGAGGCTCTGGCACAGCCGCCGGACCATTCTGCCCTTCCTGCGGGCGCGTATGAAGAACGTCTCGACCGGACCGGTCATGGAAACGATCCAGGAGCCCGCGGACCTGAACCGCCTGCCGGTGCTAAAATGCTGGCCCGAGGACGGGGGCCATTTCTTCACCCTGCCGCTGGTGCACACCGTGAATCCCGCCGACGGCCGGGGAAATATGGGGATCTACCGGCTGCAGCGCTATGGCCCCGGGGCCACCGGGATGCATTGGCAGATCGAGAAGGGCGGCGGGTTTCATTTTCACCAGGCCTGCACGCTGGGCCGGCCGTTGCCCCTGAGCGTTTTTCTGGGGGGACCGCCGGCGCTCACCCTTGCCGCCGTGGCACCGCTGCCGGAAGGAGTGGACGAACGGCTGCTGGCCGCCTTGATGCTAGGATCTGCCCTGAAGGTGATCCCGCGCCGGGAGAGCGGCCACCGGATCCCGGCGGAGTGCGAGTTCGTGCTGGAGGGGACGGTCAGCCCCGGTGACACGGCGCGCGAAGGGCCGTTCGGGGACCACTTCGGGCATTACTCGCATTCCGCCGATTTCCCGGTCTACCGGGTGAGGCGGGTGCTGGCCCGCCGGGATGCCATCTATCCGGCCACGGTCGTGGGCAAGCCAATCCAGGAGGATTTCCACATCGGCGCGGCCCTGCAGGAGATGGCGATGCCCCTGCTCAGGATTCTGAGGCCCGCTGTCAAGGCCATCTGGGCCTTCCCGGAAACAGGCTTCCATCCCCTGGCGGCGATGGCCGTTCAGCAGAGATACCCGCGCGAAGCCCTCAAGCACACCCTGGGGATGCTGGGCGAGGGGCAGGTGTCCCTCACCAAGATCATGATCACGGTGGACCACGACGTGAACGTCCGCGATTTCAGCTCCCTCAGCAGTGCCATATGGGCGCATCTGGACGAGCAGGACGGCTTGCATCTGCTGTCGCCGACGGCCCAGGACACGCTTGATTTTACGGGCCCGGCCATGAACTCTGGCTCGCGGCTGGTGCTGCTGGCCTGCCGGCGGGAGAGCGGGCCGCTGCGCGGGGCGCCGCCTCCCGTGCCGCCCGCCGCCGGGGAGGTTCACGCCGGCCTGCAGCGACTGGCCGCCTGGGGCCCCGCGTTTCTGATGGCTCAGCTTGCGTCCAACGCGGTCGATATTGCGGGCCTTCAGGCCGCGCTGGCGACCCACCCCGTTACCGGCCGTTATCTCTTCCACGTGCTGCTTTCGCCGGATGTGCCGATGGATAATCCGACCATGGTCTTCTGGGGATGGTTCACGCGTTTTGATCCGCTGCTCGATTTGCATCCGGCCGAGCGGCTTTTGCAGGGGAACCGGCTGGTGCTGAGGCTTCCGATCCTCATCGATGCGCGCTGGAAAAAAGGCTACCCTCGGCCGGTTGAATTTGATCCGGATGTGGAACGACGCGTCGATGAACGCTGGACATCCTACCGTCTTCAGGGGTAGCATGCGGCCCAGGGAGGAATCGATGGCGGAAGACGGTTTTCAGGCTGCGCTGCAGAAGAGATCCCAAGGCCATCGGCTGTTGAGACCCGAGGCATTGGCCCTGGTGGAGGAGATCACACCTGGCCGGGTGCACGCGCTGGGTCAGGCCGCCCTGGCCGACCGGGCTCGTCGGTTCGGCCACAAGGCGACCTACGTCTTCAACGTGCATATCAACCCCGCCAACATCTGCGCCATGGGATGCACGTTCTGCAACTACGCGGCCTCCCCGCGTGACCCGCACGCCTACGTCCTGCAAGAGGAGGACATCTTTTCCAAGGTCGAGCGCCTGAATCCCACCGAGGCGCACATCGTGGGGGGGCTCAACCGGGTCTGGCCTTACGAGCGCAACCGGGACCTGGTGCGCGAGCTCCGGCGCCGGCATCCGGGGATTTACATCAAGGCCTACACGGCGGTGGAGATTGCCTATTTCGCACACACAACCGGTAAAGCGGTGGAAGATATTCTGCAGGAGCTGCGGGATGCCGGCATGAACGCCATGCCCGGGGGCGGCGCCGAGATATTTTCGGATCGCCTGTGGCGGTTGCATTGGCGAAACAAGATCGGGCCGGCGGAATGGATTCGGATTCACCAGATGGCCCACCGCATGGGCATCCCGACCAACGCGACCATGCTCTTCGGTTTCGGCGACAGCTGGCCGGAGCGGATCGAACACCTGCTGGCCCTGCGGTCGGCCCAGGATGAATCCGGAGGGTTCAACTGCTTCATCCCGCTTGCCTTCCAGCCGGGGCGAGACAAGTTCATCGAAAAAGGACCCACACCCCTGGAGATCCTGGCGGTTCTGGCCGTTTCGCGGCTCGTCCTGGACAATCTGCCGCACCTGAAATCCTACTGGCCCATGTCCGGCGTCGAAACCGCCGCGGCTGGCCTCAGCTGGGGGGCCGACGACATGGACGGCACGATAGAGGAAGAGAAGATCGCGCATCTGGCCGGGGCCACGACACCGACCGGCTTGGCCCGCGAGCGTATGGAGGAGACCATCGTCACGGCCGGTTTCGTTCCGGTCGAGCGGGACGGCGCTTTCAACCCGAAGCCAGCGCGGGAAGGATGATGGACCCATGCCATTCCCCGTGGCCATGATACCTTACACCAACATGGCGCCTTACCGCGAGATGGGTCCTCCGGCCGGCTGCTGCTTCGTCCCGCTCGTGCCGAGCCGCAGCATCGCCGCCCTGAAAGACAATGCCGTGATCGCCGCGGCCGTGCCGGTGGGGGGGCTGCCCGAGCTCGCCGGGCTGACCGATTTTATAGGCACGTTCGGCATAGCGGCAAGGGAACGGTCGATGAGCGTCTTGTTTTTTTCCGATCGTCCCCTGGCCGCCATGGGGTCGACCACCCGTATCCGGGTTACGGAGGAGTCCGCATCCAGCGCGCGCCTGCTTTATTTGTTGATGGCCTATCATCGGGGGATCGACGACCTCCCGATGCTGGCGGCCCCCGGTGAGGCCGCAGACGGCGAGCTGCTGATCGGCGATAAGGCCCTGCTCCGCATGCGCGCCGTGCAGCAGGAAGCGCCTCTGTCCCCCGCGGCGACGCCCGGCACCGTTGTCACCGATCTGGCGAGCGCATGGCATGAACGGCAGAAGTTGCCGTTCGTGTTCGCCCGCTGGGTGGTGCGAAAGGACGCCCCGCGCCGGGCCAGGGCCGCCTTGGAATTCTGGCTGTCCGAATTCAGGGTGCGCGAAGAAGAAATGGTGGGCCGGGCCGTTGCGGGTGCGGCGCGCAAGCTCAATCTTGAGCCGCAGGCGATCCGCACCTATTTCCAGGTGCTGCGCCGCTGCCTGGACGAAACCGACTTTGCCGGGCAGGAGCGCTTTCTGGAAGAGTGCGGCCGGTATGCGCTCACAGGCCCGGTGGCGTGGCGGTTGGCGGGGCCCGGAAGGTGATGTATGGCGCTTGACCGCAGCCCAGCCCCCCCGGCCGAACTGAACCCTCCCCGCCGCATCGGCGAACGCTTCAGCCACCGGGAGGGGATCGAGATGCTTCAAAAGCTCCCCATGGGGCAGTTGATGAGCCTGGCGCATTCCGCGCGGCTGGGCCGCATCCCCGCCGAGACGGTCACCTTTGTGGTGGACACCAACCCCAATTACACCAATGTCTGCGCCACGCGCTGCTCGTTCTGCGCCTTTCACCGGCCGGCCGGCGCCGCCGACGCCTACACCTTGACCCCGCCGGAACTGGCCGCCAAGGTTCAAGCGGCCCAGGCGTTGGGAGCCACCACCGTCCTGCTTCAGGGAGGCCACCACCCGGGTATCCGCCTGGCAGACTGGATTGCCTACATCCGTGCCATCCGTGACAGCTGTCCGGGAATTCATATCCATCCGTTCAGCCCGGCCGAATATGTGTTCATGGCCAGGCAGGAGAAGCTGCCGGTGCGTGACCTGCTGGAACGGATTTACGCGGAAGGGATCGATACCATCCCGGGCGGAGGGGCTGAGATTCTCACGGAGCGGGTGCGCGCCGATATCGCTCCGCACAAGGCCCGCGTGGATGAATGGCTCGAGGTCTGCACGCTCGCTCATGCGATCGGGTTCCGGACGACCGCCACGATGATGTACGGCCATGTCGAGACCGATGCAGACATTGTGGATCACCTACTGGCCCTCCGGCGGCTTCAGGATGACACCGGCGGGTTCACCAGTTTCATCTGCTGGTCGTTCAAGCCCGGCTCCACACCGCTGGGGCAGCGGATCAAGGCGGTGGCCCACCCGGCCCGCTACGTGCGCATCATCGCCCTGGCCCGGCTTCTGCTGGATAACTTTCCCCATATTCAATCTTCGCCGTTCAGCGAGAGCATCCCGGCGGGGCAGTTGGGTCTGCTGGCCGGCGCGGATGATTTCGGCGGTGTGCTCATCGAAGAAAACGTCCTGCGGACGGCCGGCCATGAACGGCCGACGACGGTGGAGACCGTCAAGACCCTCATCCGGCGGACGGGGTTCATCCCGGCGCAGCGGGATTCCCATTACAAGATCCTGCGGGTCGAAACCGGGGATTGAGGGACCGCCATGATTCTCGATCTGAAAGCAGACGTGACTCCCGAGCAGAAGGCTGAGCTGGTGCTGAGGCTCAGGGAGCTCAATTGCGAGGTTCGGGAACTTCCGCCCACCGACACCCAGCGGCTGGCGCTCTTGGGAGAAACGATCCGCGACGAGGCCGAGATCGGGCGGCTGACCGGCGTCGCCCGCGTTCGACGGGTGAAGACCCCGTTCAAACTGGTGGGCCGCGACATGCATCCTGCCGATACACTGGTGCGGGCCGGTGACACCGTGATCGGCGGCCGGGGCGTGGTCGTCATTGCAGGCCCCTGCGCCGTAGAAGGACGCGAGCAGGCCCTGGCGACCGCCCGCGCCGTCAGGACCTACGGAGCGTCGCTGTTCAGGGGCGGTGTCTTCAAGCCGCGGACATCGCCTTACTCCTTCCAGGGGCTCGGGGATAAGGGTCTCGAGATCCTCGCCGAGGTGCGACGGAGCTTCGGCCTCGGGGTGGTGACTGAAATGACGACGTCTTCTCAGGCCGACGCCATGGAAGGAGTTGTCGACATGGTGCAGATCGGCTCCCGGAACATGCAGAACTTCGAGCTGCTGAAACGCGCGGCCTGCCTGGGGAAACCGGTTCTGCTCAAGCGCGGCTTTTCAGCCACGATCGAGGAGTGGCTGTTGTCCGCCGAGTACCTGCTCTGCGAGGGCAACGGCCAGGTGGTTCTCTGCGAGAGGGGGATCCGCACCTTCGAACCCTACACGCGCAATACGCTCGATCTCTCCGCCATCCCGCTGCTCAAGCAGATGACCCATTTGCCGGTCGTGGTCGATCCCAGCCACGCCACGGGTGTCCGCGCACTGGTGCCACCCATGGCGCGTTCCGCCATTGCGGCGGGCGCCGACGGGCTCATGCTCGAAGTTCACCATGATCCCGAGCGCGCCATGTCCGACGGCGCCCAGAGCCTGTACCCGGAGCAGCTGAGACAGATTGCCCAGGATATCCAGGCGATCGCGCCCATCGTCGGCAGACGCTTCGATTGGAGCGGGGTCGCCCTCAACCCCCCTCCATCGGCGGAAACAGCGTGACGGCGTCTTCGGGGGAAAGCGGGGTGGCCGGTTCGGCCCGGCGGCCGTTGACCAGGACGACCGCCTGGACCTGCGGCGGGACGTTGAGCGCCGCAAAGAGATCAGCGACCGTGGCCCCGGCGGCAAGAGCGAGATCGAAGTTTCCCTCGCCGCCCGGGGCATAATCGCGCAGATTCGCAAACAGGCTGACTTGGACCTTCATGGCATTAATCGGAGAATAAGGTAGGCGCCGCAGCCCGGGTAAGCGGTTTCGTACGCGTCTGAAACTCGCCGCCAACGGTTGCTAAGCCCGGACCCGAGACGGCTTCATAGAAGCAGCCGAATATGCACCAGCGCATCGCGGCCCTGACGAACCTGTCGTCTCGGATCCGGGCCAAGCAACCATAGGCGACTTCAGACAGTCAGCCGCTCCCTCAACCGCTCACCCGGGCTGCGGCGCCTCGTTTTCATCCACAGTTAAGTATTTTCTTTGCCTTGTGCCGTGCGCCGTGCACCATCTTTTCAAACACTAAACACTAAAAACCCCCTCACAGGAGGTTCAGCTCCTTCAGCTTGGCCTCAGAGGGTACCCCCTCGGCACTCCAGCCGCGCAGCCGGTAGTAAGGGCCGAGCATTTCCTCCAGGCGGCAGACCATTCCCTTGGCCGGGCCGGTCGGCATGGGTTCCTGCGTAATCCGTGGTGGAAGGGCGTCATCCTTGCGGGTGAACCCGGCGGCGATCAGGTAAAGCCGCTCGGCGTTGAAGATGCGCTCACCGATTTTTTCCACTTCCTCCGGCAGGTAGCCGGCGCCAGTCGCGGCGTTGAGAAGCTCCGTGATGCCGACCGGCTTCACCATCAGATTCTGTTCCACAAGGTAGCGCACGCTGAAGAAGACGCACAGGCCGGCCGCGTCGATGACGCAGAACAGATCCTGCCACTTAGCGACCACCGGCGGCTTGTCTTCCCAGGTGTGAGGATCGGCGGCGAGGGGTACGCCGAGCAGTTCGAAATAGGCGGGATCCCCGCGCATGTGGGAGGCGCCGATGGGCGAGGTGGCGTAGGCCAGGCCCATGCCCTGCTCGCCGCGGGGGTCGTAGCCGGCAAAGTCCAGCCCCTTGGACACCATGGCGAGCTCTGGATGCCCGTAGCGCGTGGCGAGCCTCAAGCTGCCCTCGGCCAGGATGTTGCCGAAGCCTTCCCGCAGGCCCGTCAGCCGAGTGAGCCGGACGAGAGCCTCGCCGTCCCCCCAGTGCAGAGGCATTCCGGCTTCGGATTCCTTCAGCAGTCCCTTCTCAAAAAGCTCCATGGCGCAGGCGATGGCCGAGCCCATGCTGATGGTGTCCAGCCCCATTTCGTTGCAAACGTAGTTCGCCCGGGTGAGGGCGGCCAGGTCGTCCACGCCGCAGTCCGACCCCAGGGAGTAAACCGTTTCGTATTCGGGCCCTTCGCCCTCGCCCTGGAAAGGCCCGTCCGGGATGCGGGTTACCCGGCCGCAGGCGATGGGGCAGCTGAAGCAGGGCTTGGCTCGCACGAGGTATTTCCGGGTGAGGGTTTCGCCGTAGATGGATTCCCAGCCCTCGAAGGTGCCCTGCTGAAAGTTGCGGGTGGGGAACACCCCGTGGCTCTGGGTGCCTACCACGGTGATGGCCGTGCCGTGGGTCCGCAGGGGAGGCGGGTTGTCCTTGGTCTTGGCCTTGAAGGCGTCCCGGTATTTGGTGTTGGCGGCCTTGAAGGCCGCCGGGTCCGCCAGGCTGACTTCGCTTTCGCCCCGCACCGCGATCGCTTTCAGGTGCTTGGCTCCCATGACGGCGCCGACACCCGCACGCCCCGCGGCCCGGTCACGGTCGTTCATGATGGCCGCAAACAACACCTGCCTCTCCCCGGCCGGCCCGATCACGGCCGTCTTGGCCTTCGCGTGAGTCTCGCGGCGCAGCGCATCATCGGTGTCATGGGTGCTCTTACCCCACAGGTGCTCCGCCGACCGCAGCTCCGCATGCGCGCCGTCGATCCAGAGGTAAACCGGCTTGGCGGATGCGCCTTCAATGATGAGGGCGTCATGGCCGCTTTTCTTCAGCTCGGCGGGGAAGTTGCCGCCGGAGTTGGCGCAGGTGATGGCTCCGGTCAGGGGCGACTTGGTCGTCACCATGTAGCGCGCGCCCGTCGGCGCCGCCGTGCCCGTGAGCGGTCCGGCCGCCATGATGATCTTGTTGCGCGGCCCCAGGGGATCGCAATTGGGATCGACTTCTTTCCTGAGGTAATAGATGCCGAACCCGCGGCCGCCGATGAATTCTCTGGCCACCCCCGGATCCAGGGCTTCCGAACTGATGCTCCCGCTGCTCAGGTCCACTCTCAGAACTTTACCCCGCCAGCCGTGCATGATCTTTTCTCCCGAGTCTGCAAATGGTTTTTCTATCGAAACCGATTTATGCTATTTGATTTTGTACACAGAAGAAGGCTTGGATTCAACTGAAAAGCGGATGGCTTTTGCGAAGTCGTTCAATTCGGGCCTTCGACGCATTTGACGTGGGGCCTCCCATGAACGAATGGATTCCTTTCGGGGAAGGAAGATACCGGGTCGAGCGGGCCGTTCTGCTGAGCGCGGCCGAGAATGGGGTTGAGGTGGAGGACAGCGTCATCGAGGTTCGCGAAGACCCGCGCGGCGGGCGCCGGCTGCGGGGACAAGGCCGGGTTCGCAATATCCTGCTGGTGCAGTTGCTCGACGAGGGCGATGATCCGGACCTGCTGCTCGACTTGGGGGGCGAATTCAAGTATCGGCTGAATCGCCCCGAAATCCAGGGCGGCAAGGTGTTCACGCCCGGAGTCAAGTCCTTCATTCAGTTTCTGCCGCGCCGGTCGTGGGAGCAGGTTCCCGAGGCCGAGTTCAATTCTCTAATGTCCCGGGTCCGAATACTCTCCGATGAACCGAGTTGAAAATGGCGCTCTTGGCTCGCTCGAATTCCTCGCGCGTGATGAGATTTTTTTCGTACATCTGGCCCAGGGAGGTCAATTCGCGGACGCGCTGGGAATCGGGGTCCTCGAGCAGGGCCGGGGCGGCGACGGCGATCTCCTTCGGCGAAGGGGCCGGGCGGGCGAATTTGACGGACGCAAGTCCTCCCAGCAGGCTGACCTCGAGGCTGCTGCCCGACGGCACCGTTGCTCCGGCCAGGTCCCGCACCAGGTTGCGGCTCTGGGTCTTGAGCCTGCGATACAGAAAGACAGCTGCCAGCGCTGCGATGATCAGGCCGCCCAGCAGGATCCAGCCCCAGTAGAG
This sequence comes from Hyphomicrobiales bacterium, assembly GCA_050257775.1. GTDB lineage: Bacteria > Desulfobacterota > Desulfobacteria > Desulfobacterales > SpSt-501 > SpSt-501. Next base: position 2,625 of record JBLMXM010000084.1, on the reverse strand, counting down.
CGCAATGCCGCCGAAGAAGATTACGAGCAGGCCGATCAGCGCAAAGACCGCCAGGTGCAGGCCCAGGATCAAATGGGCCAACATCACGCCTTTGAACAGCTCAGCGCCGGATCTGTCGGGTTGATCGGGTTTTGGGCTCATTCGTGCCAAATTAACGATTACGGATTCGGTAACGATTATTTTTATTCTAGCGCAGTTTGGCAACCTTGTCACGTGCGCCTGCACGTTGGCGAAAAATCTTTGAGTGATATTCTGCGGTTGGTTAACCCGGACCGGTCTTTCTGTTCCTTCTAAATTTCCCTCCCCTTGCGGGAGGGGCAAGGTAGGGGATAATTCTCATGCACTGTACATCAGCAGCTGGGCGGCCTACGAAGGCTTAGTAGTTGAAGAGGTCCAGCAGTTCGACGGCTTCTTTCTGGCGGGTTTGGCTGAGAGGAAACATGGGCTCGGGTGGTTCTGCTTCCAACTCTCTGTGCATCGCCACGTTGATCTGGTTGACGATAGGCAGATAGTAGAACGAAAGCTTCATGGCACCGGCAGCCTCGCGATATTTCATTTTGATGCGCGTGTCGCCCGTCTTCCAGGAATAGGTGGTCAATCCGCCGCGAGACTCCATGCTGATCTTGGGGACACCGAATTTCTGCTGAATCTCACGCTTGATGGAGCTGTAGGTGTCGATGGCATCCAGGCTGACGTACACGGCAAAGAACCTTTCTTCATAGAAGCCGTAGACCAGGTCGGATACCTGGGCATTGAAAATCGTGTAGGCTTGTTTGGGATTGATATAGTAGGCAATCTTTCCGCTGCCGCCTACGTTGGTGTAACCCGGAAACTCCGAAAGCGGCGCACCCCATGGCTTTTGCAGAAACTCCCGCGCCAAGTCAGCCGCCTCTCCGGCGCCACCGCACAGGATGGACAGGATCAGTGTTAAAATCCGGATGACGGATGCGCCGGCTTTCATATACTTTTCTCCTTTGATCAGTAGCCCCGCTGCACATCGACGACATGCAGCGGGGGTTGCCCCAAACGCACCCGGCGGTAGTTTTCGATAATTTGAGGCGCCACGGCCTTGGGGTAGGTGAGGGCGGCGATGTGCGGCGTAACGGTGACCCGCCGCTGAGTCCAGAAGGGATGAGACTCGGGGAGCGGTTCCTGCCGAAACACATCGAGGCAGGCCCCCGTGATATGACCACTTGCGAGCGCGGACAGCAGGTCCTCCTCGACCAGATGCTCACCGCGGGCGGCATTGATGACGTAGGCTCCGGAAGGAAGCCGGGAAAACGTGCGGCGGTTCAATATCCCCTCGGTCGCCGGGGTGAGCGGAAGCAGGCAGACCAGGATGTCCGATCGCGCCAGGAACTCCTCCAAGCCCTCCTCGCCCGCGAAACTGCTGATGCCATCGATCGCTTTTGGCCGGCGGCTCCATCCGGACACCTCGAAACCGAGGGACCGGAGCTTGCGGGCGGCATCCGACCCGAGATGCCCCAGCCCCATGATCCCCACCCGGACGTCCTGGGCGCGTTTGGGAATGCGAAGCTTCCATTTCTTCTGCGCCTGATCCTGCCGATAGAGGTCGAACTGGCGCAGGTACGCGAGCACAGCCGCGAGGATATATTCGCTCATGGCGGCAATCATCCCCGGGTCTACGAGGCGGGTAACGGGCACGCCGGCCGGCAGGTCCGGATCGCGCAAGACATGGTCGACGCCGAACCCTAAAGAGGAGATGCACTTGAGCTTCGGGAACTTTCTCATTTCTCCGGGCGGATGCTTCCAGCTGAGAACGAAGATGACCTCCTCCGAACGTCCCACCTCAGGCCACACCCGCAGGTCCAGCTCGGGATCCTGGTTGCGAAGATGTTTAGTCCATGAATCCGCCTTGAGGCCGGGGGCCAGGAAAAGCATCGCCATGCAGGTTTTCTCCCTCGGTCGATGTGGCGCAACGCGTCTCAGCTCAACTGTTTAGCATGAAATTCCCGCGCAGGCAAAGATGGGCTGGAGGCGCTGGCAGGCGGCCTCACACCCTCAGGGTATCCCCGTGCTTCCACTCCACGAGACGATCCAGCAGCCCCGCCTCTTGCATTTCCGCACGCATGTGCCGGGGGGGCAGGTGCACCGGCTCGTCGCCGAGCCGAAAGGTTCCCCAGTGCACGATCAAGAGCCTCTTGGCATTCAGTTCGCGAAAGGCCTTCACGGTTTCCTTGGGGCTGATGTGGCTCTGGGCCATGAACCAGCGGGGTTCGTAGGCCCCGACGTTGAATACCGCCAAGTCGATGTCGAATTCTGCGCCGATCTGGTCAAACCCATCGAAATAGGCCGTGTCCCCGGAAAGGTAGATCGTCGGCCCGGAGGCCGTGCGGACCAGGTAGGAGCCCCATAGGGCGAGGTTGGGGCCGGCGACGGGATTGCGCATCGTCCAGTGGTTGCACGGGAGGAGGATGATTTCGCGGTCTCCATCCCGGAGGCTGTTGTACCAATCGAGTACGGTCCGGTTTCTCAGCCCCACCTCGTCGAGGAGGCCCTCATACCCCGGCGGGCAGATGACATGCGTGCCGGTCGGCAGCTGCGCCAGGGAGTCGGTGTCGAGGTGGTCGTAGTGGCCGTGGGTGATCAACACGTGGTCTGGAG
>JBLMXM010000083.1:0-21355 GCA_050257775.1 Hyphomicrobiales bacterium | reverse complement strand
GCCCCCAGCCGCACGCATGTGAAAGAGTATCGGCATCTCAATGATGCGCTGGACGATCTGGTGGATGAGATCAACTGGCGGCACCAGACGGAGGAATGGTATCCGATTCATTTCCTGCGCGGGCATCACGATTACCTGGCGGTGCTGGCGGCCTATCGCATGGCGCATGTGCTCATGGTCACCTCGCTGCATGACGGCATGAACCTGGTTGCCAAGGAGTTCATCGCCTCCCGAACGGACGGCGACGGGTTAATGGTTCTGTCCAAGTACACCGGCTGCGCACGGGAGCTGGACGGCGCCCTGCAGGTCAATCCGTTCGATCTCGATCAGCTGGCGGATGCCTTATACGAAGCCTATCGGATGCCGCAAGACGAGCGCCGGCAGCGCATGGCTCGCATGCGGGACAAAGTCGATCGGCACAACGTCTTTGACTGGGCGGCGCAAATCTTCAGGGAAGTGCACAAATGCCTGAAACTGGAATTACTCCCAGCCCGACCCCGTGACCGTTTGATTTTGAATTATGGGATTGCATCTGCAGCACCCCCCGCCGAAGATCTCCGTATGCGCTGAATAGTTCAAGCAAGCTGACATTGAAATCCCCTTCCCGCAGCAAGAAACCCGCATCCGGGGCGCGGAAGCAAAAAAGGCTCGACGTTCACCGCTCAAACGCCCTCCGCCGATAGCTAAACGAAATTTCATTTCTGAGCTGCTGGCAACCTCATCCCAAAAAGGGAGATTGGCGGGGATTGGAAATTGTCGGTAGTATCTCCAAAACGCCAACCATGTGGTCCTCGCATGATGCCGTGTTTTTACAACGATATAGAATCTACCGAATTTTTTTTGATCATCTCCCCTTGACGGGGGCAGCGTATCTCCTCAAATTCATCGACAAGGGCTGACATTTACACTACTTATTGGGTTTCGATCGTCTCGGTTTAAACTTCGGTTCGAAACCATTAGATACGCGCCAGTCCAACGGAATTAATGTGCCGAAACTATATAATCGAGTCGCCTTGGTTGTGCTCATATCATTTTTTTATTCGGCTGTACCGGGATGCATAACCAGCAAACAAACGTCGACCGTTGGGGCAGGCCCTGTCCCCAGTGGCAGTCGTATGCAAATTGCGTTAACAATCATTAAGCGTAATGGTACATCTGCATGGCGAAAAACTTTGCTCGCTTTAATCTGGCCGTTGCCGTCGCCTCGGCGATGCTGATTTCCTCTTGTTCGATAGCTAATGTCGGATGGCTTCGGAACAGCGAGGAAGTTGGCGGCACCTTTGCGACATTGCAGGTTTCTCCAGACTACCGTTACTGGTATCTTTATCTGGAGGAAAGTCCCTATGCGGTGGTCGGCCTAAATCGCGAGTACCGCATCGAGGATATCTCCTGGACCGAAGTGGAGCCGCGTTCAGAGGTCTTTCAGAAGGTGGTCGGACTGGTCGAGAGATTCCCTGTTCCGGGTTCCAGAACATACGGCGCGTCCATCTTGAATTCAAACGGAGCAAGGATCGGCGTCTGGTACTCGAGCATGAGCGCCGGTATCACCATCGACCCGGATACCAAGGTGGTTTCCATCACAACCGGTACGCCATGGATGCATGGCGATGGCAACGACAGCTTCGACTGATGGGAGGAAGCCTTAACCTGAGGGTGCGGCTTTTGTGCCCTTCCCGCGGAGCGGCTCCACCATGATCACTGAACGCAGTGCAATTGGTGGCGATACCCACAGCCGATCTCGGTGTTGCTCGAACAATCGAATGCGGCGATATCAAAGGAAATTCGCTTTAGGGGCAACGTTAGATGGACGGAAAATACCTGAATAATTATGAGAAGAACTAAAAGCTTGGAAACAGAAGAGGCCCTTTTACTCCATGCAAACGAACCGGTGCCACATGAAACTTATCATTCCGGATCATTCAATAGATGACAATGATTTGAAAAGAGCTTGCCGATGGGTATCTAATGAGCTGAAGTATAATCCCGAACAGGTTGCTACTCCTGAAACATTTTCATAAACCGGCGATCCAGGTAATTTTTTAGCGCAAAACCCAGCCGCCCGTTGAACACGAGGGTTTTCCACCGCACAATCGCCGTCCCATCGCCCATGTTGAAGGCCAGCAGGTAGCTTCCCTGGGGGTTGAACGGCGCAAGGTCCCCGCCGTTGAGCGCACGCCCAAGGTTCCTCAGCAGGACCGGGTTCTGTCGCACCGCGTAGACACCCACCTTGGCGAGCGGGTTCTGCTCAAAGCTGATGCAGTCCCCCCCACCGAAGACATGCGGATACGCTACGGATTGGAGGTGGCGGTTCACCAGCAGCCCGCCGTCCATTCCCACCGGCAGACCGGAATCCGTGAACAGCCGCGACGGCTGAACCCCCACAGCCATGAACAGAAAATCGCAGGGATGTCGCTCGCCCGTGGTTGTCCGAACGGATCGCTCATCAGCGCCTTCCGCCTTCTGCCCCTCGATCAGCCTGATGCCCAATCGGTCCAACGAGCAGCACGCCATGCGCCGCACCTTCGGATCGAATCCCTCCAGCAGCCGGCCGCCGGCCAGCAGGGTGATCTCGGCCGCACCGGATTCATCTGCCACCAGCCGGCGCAGGTTGGCGCTGATCTCCAGTCCGGCCGGCCCGCCGCCCGCCACCACGACAGCCACCTTTCGCTCCTTGAGCGCTGCCATGATCCGGTTGCGGGCGCCAAACAGTTGTTCGATGGGCTTGACCGGAATCACGGCGCCATGGTGCCGGAACCGGTCACCTATCGGCACGCCACTTCCGGTGTTGAACGACACGACGTCGTAGGCGATACGCCCCCCCTGCTGGAGCAGCAGCTCTCTTCCATTCGCGTCAACCTTGGCTACCAGGTCCTCAATGAAGGTCGCCCCGCGCGAGGTCGCCATGTCCTTCACGTTGAACCGGATTTCCTCAGGCCGGTAGATGCCGGAAAGCATGCCAGGTCCCATGCCGGAATAATAATGATGGGGACCCGGGCCGATCACGGTGACCCGGTGGCCGGCCGAGGTGAAGTCGGCCAGGTGTTTCATCACTGTCATGTGGGCATGCCCGGCGCCCACAAGCACCAGATGTTTGCGCATGGAGGGTATTTGAGTGTTCCGGGGTTTTGGCGTTATACACCTAAAGGACTAAACACCAGTCTTACCAGAGCTCATAAGCTCTTCGATCTCACCCGCCTCCCTCGGGATGTCCGCAGTGAGGTCGACCGGTTCCCCGTCTGTGACCAGGATATCGTTTTCGATTCGCACGCCGATGCCTTCCTCGCGGATGTAGATGCCCGGCTCGCAGGTGAACACCATGCCCGCTTCGAACGGACGGAACTTATCGCCGTAGTCGTGAACGTCCAGGCCGAGGTGATGGGACGTGCCGTGGGGGAAGTACTTCTTATAAAGCGGCTTGTCCTTCGGCTGTCCCTTGACCTGCTCCGCATCCAGCAGGCTCAGCCCGATCAACTCCGCCTCCATCAGCCGGCCCACCTCGGCATGGTAAGCCTCCAGCGTATTCCCGGGCCGGAGCAACTGGATGGCCGCCTTCTGCACCCGCAGCACGGCGTCGTAGACCGCCTTCTGCCGGGCGGTGAAGCGCCCGTTCACCGGCACCGTGCGGGTGAGGTCGCCGGCGTAGTTGGCGTACTCCGCACCGAAGTCGATCAGCACCAGGTCCCCCGCGCGGCATGGCTTGTCGTTTTTCACGTAGTGCAGCGTGCAGGTATCGGCCCCCGAGGCCACGATCGTCTGGAAAGCGGGGCCGCGGGACCGCCGGCGCAGAAATTCATGCCAGATCTCGGCTTCGATTTCAAATTCCCAGATCTCCGGCCGGATGAAGCCGAGCAACCGCCGGAACGCCTGGCCGGTGATGCCGGCCGCCTGCCGGATGAGATCAACTTCGATTGGGGATTTGACGGCCCGCAGATGGTGCATGATCGGCGCAAGCCGCTCGTACCGGTGCAGGGGAAACGTGTCGCGGCACCATTTGCCGAAGCGCATGTCCCGGGTTTCCACGGCCCCTTCGGCCCGCAGGTGCTCATTGGAATTCAGGTAAATCCGCTCGGCTTGAAACGCGAGCCCCCGGAACACGGCCTCGAACTCGGCGTTCCAGTAGACGGTCTGCACGCCGGACGCGGCCGCCGCGTCTTCCTGGGTGTATTTCTTGCCTTCCCACAGGGCGATCTGTTCGTTGGTCTCTCTGAGGAAGAGGACTTCCCGGTGCTTTTGTTCCTGGGCATCCGGGAAGATGACCAGAGCACTCTGCTCCTGGTCGACCCCCGACAGATAAAAGAGATCGGTCTGCTGGGTGAAGGGGTGGACGCCGTCGGCGCTCTTGGGCATAACGTCGTTGGAATTGACCACGGCCATGGACTTGGGCTTGAGCTGCCCGGCGAGCTTACGACGATTTTCGATGAACAGCTTCGGGTCGATGGAATCGTACCGCATCGGGGGGCCTCCCTAAAATTCTGCCCTGACGGGCTGAAAGTTGCCAGCCATTTTACCCATCTCTATCTGCGCGTCAAGCTGGCTTCTGGCTGCTCCCATCCGGACTTTTCGCCCCGATGGGCTGAAAAGGGCCTGGATTTTCTTTTTAGGCCGAGCGCTGGACAGCCCAGTGCGTTCCCGGCTGTCTATCCAACGCCAAGCTCAAACGGACGGCATGGCGATTGCTTCTTTCGAATACGCGTTTAATTGGGCCGGCTGGCGCTGACAGTGGGCATCAGCGTGATCGGCGCTGGAGAGTCGGCTGGGGGCTCTTCGTTAAGGCTCCGGCCCTGACCCCAACGGCATGGGACTGGGGAGGATGGGGCCAGCATCAGGCGGCACATCTCCTCTTCCGTGATCTTTCCCAGGTGGGCCTTGAAGTTTTCCAGGATCAGCGTGGATTCCATTTCCTCGCGGGTCATTCGGCTCCAGACACCTTCATCCCAAAAGGATTCCGGCAGGCTCTTGCGGTCCCCGTCCTTGGCGCGCTCGCTGCGGACGGCCAGCACCGCCCGGTAGGCCCGAATCCGTTCGCGGATCTCCGCATCGGTCAGCTGCGAGATCCGCGCCATGTCCGCTTCCATGGTCTGAACGGACGGCAGGCGGGGGGATTCCAGAATCGCTTTCAAGGTCCGCGCAAAGCGCTGCATACCCCTGATGATATGATCGCGGGTGACCACATTGATCTGTGACCAGCCGGCCCGCACCCATTTGATGTTGGCCGCCCTCACCGTGGCTGCCGCCCTGTCCATCTCGGTGTAGATGGTGATGCCGATGGAGTCGTACATATGGGACCGCACCCACCCCAGGCCGGTGACGGTCAAGCCCGGTTCCCCCGAGTAGAAATAGTTCCAGTCGTCGTCCTGGCCGAGGATGTATCCCTTCTTTCCCACCCCGGAAGGCCCGGCCTGCCTCGATAGGGATATAAGGACCCGGCGGTCTCCGTTTCGAAATAATACCAGAGTGCGAAAAAGTTCGTAGCGATAATAACTCCCGGTAAACAGGTCGGGTGTGTTTTCGACCGTTTCCATGCCGCGGATGACGACCGGAGGCCCGGTTGAATCCAACAGCTCCCAAAGGCGGGGAAACCCCTGTCCGGGTTGATCGGGCTTGGACCAGACGGTCAGCCTCAGCGAAGAGGGGGTGGTGGTGAACCAGGGCACGGTGGGGTGAAACGTGCGCTTAAGGAATTCAGCCATTTCCATGCGTACGTCCACGTCCAGGTATCCCGATGATGCGCCGTCAATGGAGTCGGCCACGTAGACCGCCTCCGGATCCTTGCGCTGATCCACAAATCGCAGAAGGCCGGCCAGCTCGTCAGGGTGGAAAGCCTCCGGGGGGCCGGGGCCGACCAGGCTCACCAGGTGCACGATGCCGCGACGAGCGTCCTCCGGGAGAAGGGTCACCCGATTATCCTGACCCCAGGCCGGAATCTCCATCGCCAGCATTAGAGCGAACCCGCCGATGAGTCTTAAACCAGGCGCCATAACCAGAAACCTCATCCTCCTTCAGCCGTGCGACCGCGGGGGGAACTGAGCTACCTCCGCCATATCAACGTTGGTCCAATATTTATACACGTATTAGGACTTAGGCAAGAGGTGACGCCTGTTTGCCAATCGACCACATGGGAATTAAATTAGAACGACCCTTTCCGGAGCCATGATCATGCCGTCCATCAGAGTTGTTGGTGCACGCCAGCACAATCTCAAGAATCTCAACCTGGACATCCCCCTCAACCAGATCACCGTCGTAACCGGGGTAAGCGGGTCGGGGAAGTCCTCGCTGGCCTTTGACACCCTTTACGCCGAAGGGCAGCGCCGCTACATCGAAACCTTCTCGCCTTATGCCCGCCAGTTCATGGACCGCATGGATCGGCCCCAGGTGGACCGGATCGAAGGCATCCCGCCCGCCATCGCCATCGACAGCAAGGACCCCGTGCGCACATCGCGGTCCACGGTGGGCACGATGACGGAGATCACGGACTACGTAAAGCTCCTCTATGCCAGGCTCGGTCGGCTGCACTGCCGGGCCTGCGGCCGCCCGGTCGAGGCGGAGACACCGGAGCACGTGTGGCACCGCCTGCACAGCCTGCCGGAAGGCTCCCCGGTGGTCCTCACCTTCCCCTACCCTCTGAACGGCGCGACCCGCGCCGAGGTGTGCGACTCACTCATGCAACTGGGATTCGATCGCATCTATCACGACGCTCGGATCGCCCCCCTCGAGGAGTGGAGTCCGCAAGAGGGAGAAACGGAAATCGCCGTCGTTGCCGACCGGTTGATCTACCGGCCGGATGAGAAAAAGCGCGTGCTGGATTCGGCCGAACTCGCCTTCCGCTTCGGCGCCGGCCGCCTGAACGTGTGGATGCCGCCGGAGGGCCACCACGCCTTCAGCAGTCGTCGGGAGTGCGCCTTTTGCCAGATCGCTTACAGCGAGCCGCTTCCCAATCTGTTTTCCTTCAACAGCCCCATCGGCGCCTGTGACACCTGTCGTGGGTTCGGCCGCATCATCGGCATCGACCTCGACCTGATCATTCCCAACCGATCGCTGTCGCTGGCGGAGGGAGCCGTCAAGCCCTTCGGCGGAATGAGCGAAGGCCGCATGGAGTTCGAGGACCTGACGAAGTTCTGCCGCCGCCAGAAAATCCCCATGGACAAGCCTTTCGAGGACCTCTCGGCCGCCCAGCAGCGTTCGATCATTACGGGCACCTCGTCCTACTACGGGATCGAGGGTTACTTCCGCTGGCTCGAAAATCGCACTTACAAGATGCATGTCCGGGTTTTCCTGTCCCGTTACCGCAGCTATGATGCCTGCCCGCGGTGCCGGGGCACCCGCTTCAAGGACGACACCCTGCTCTACCGTCTGGAGGGCCTCACCATCGCCCAGGTCTACGCGCTGAACGTCGGGCAGGCTCTCGACTTTTTCAACCGGCTGCCGGTCTCCGCAACCGACGAGGCCGGGAGCATGGTCCGCGACGAAATCCGCAGCCGGCTCAAGTACCTGAGAGACGTGGGCTTGAGCTATCTCACCCTCGACCGGCAGTCACGCACCCTTTCGGGCGGCGAGGTCCAGCGCGTGGCCCTGACCTCGGCCCTGGGCTCCTCCCTGGTCAACACGCTCTATGTGCTGGACGAGCCCAGCATCGGGCTGCACCCCCGCGACAACCACCGCCTGCTGCGCATCCTGAAGGGCCTCCGGGACTTGGCCAACACGGTGGTCGTTGTAGAGCACGACCCCGAAATCATCCGCGAAAGCGATTTCATCCTGGATCTCGGGCCCAAGGCCGGCGCGGAGGGCGGCCGTTTGATGTACTTCGGTCCCACCGCTGGCATTGACGGCTCCCTTACCGGCCAGTACCTGCGCGGGGAGCGCCGGATCCCGCTTCCGGAGCGGCGGCGAAGGCCGAATGGGCAGTGGCTCACCATCCGGGACGCCGCCGAGAACAACCTGAAACACATCGACGTGAGCATTCCGCTGGGGCTTCTGGTCTGCCTGACCGGCGTGTCCGGCTCGGGCAAATCCACTCTAGCCGAAGAAATCCTCTACAAGGCGGCCAAACGCTCGCTGGGCGACCCCGCGGGAAGGCCCGGCCAGCACCGGGCCATCGAGGGCATCCCGCATATCGACGACGTGGTGCTCGTCGACCAGCGCGCGGTCGGCCGCACACCCCGGGCCAACCCGCTCACGTACACCAAGGCGTTCGATCCCATCCGCAAGTTGCTGGCGGCAACGGAGGACGCACGCCGGCACAACTTCGGCCCCGGGCATTTTTCCTTCAACGTAGCCGGCGGGCGTTGCGAAACCTGCCGGGGCGAGGGGTTTGAAAAGGTGGAGATGCAGTTTCTATCGGACGTCTATCTCCCGTGCCCGGACTGCAACGGCCGCAGGTTCTGTTCGGAGGTGCTGGAGGTGGCTTACCGCGGCCGGACGGTCGCCGACATCCTCGAGCTGACGGTGGACCAGGCGCTCGAGTTCTTCAACGACGAAAAGGCCGTGGTCGCAGCCCTCCGGCCGCTGTCTGAGGTAGGCCTGGGCTACATGCGCCTCGGCCAACCCATCAGCACTCTCTCCGGCGGCGAGGCCCAGCGACTCAAGTTGTCGCGCTTTTTAAGACTCGACCCGGACAAGGGCGTGCGCAAGCTCTTCATTTTCGATGAACCCACGACCGGACTGCACTTCGAGGACATCAACATCCTGCTGGCCTGCCTGCGGCGGCTGGTCGAGGCCGGTCACACGGTGCTCGTGATCGAGCACAACATGGACGTGGTCAAGACCGCCGACTGGGTGATCGACCTGGGCCCAGAAGGCGGCGAGGCCGGGGGCGAAGTCGTGGCCGTCGGACCGCCGGAGGCCATCGCCTCCGACGCTCGCTCGCACACCGGGTGTTTTCTCAAGGTTTATCTCAACGGCCGGGGGCGCCTGAAGACTGCCCCGCGTCCCGGGGAACGCGTCGGCGAGCCTGCCGCCCCCTACTCCGCTCGGCCGGCAGCGCGGATGATCGAGCTCAAAGGCGCGCGCGAGCACAACCTCCAGGACCTCAGCCTCAGCCTGCCGCACAACCAGCTCGTGGTCCTGACCGGCGTTTCCGGTTCGGGCAAATCCACCCTGGCCTTCGACATTCTCTTTGCCGAGGGCCAGCGGCGCTATCTGGAGAGCCTGGCGCCGTATGTCCGCCAGTACATGAAGATCCTGGAGCGGCCGGACGTGGACCTGGTGACCGGTCTGGCGCCGACGGTCGCGATCGAGCAGCGCATCAGCCATGCCAGCCGGCGTTCCACCGTGGCCACCCTGACGGAAACCTACCATTTCCTGCGGCTGCTCTACAGCAAGCTCGGCACCCAGCACTGCCCGGGCTGCGGGCGTCCCTTGGCGGCCCAGACCCAGGCCGCCATCGTGGAGCAGATCCGCAGCCGCTACGCCCGCCGCCCGGCCAAGGTCTTGGCGCTCAAGGTTTTGGGCCGCAAGGGCTTCCACAAGGAGGTCCTGGAACGCGCGCTGAAGAAGGGCTTCACCGAGGCGCGCATCGACGGCCGGCTCACCCGGCTGACGGCGGGCATGGCATTGAGCCGCTACCACGAGCACACGATCGAGCTGGCCACCGGCAGCCTGCCGTCGAGGGATCTCGAGGCCTTCATCACCCGCAGCCTGGAGGAGGGCGGCGGCCACATCAGCCTCATCGACCCGCGCGGCCGAGAGGAGGTCTTCAGCCTGCACGGGGTCTGCCCGGCCTGCGGCATCGGCCTGGAGCCGCTCGACCCAAGGCTCTTCTCCTTCAACAGCAAGCAGGGCGCCTGCCCGGCGTGCAACGGACTTGGAGTGATCATCGCCGACGAAGCAGACGAAGAGGCCGCGGAAGCTTCCGGGTGCCGGGCCTGCGGCGGCAGCCGCCTCAAGCCCCAGGCGCTTGCGGTCCGAATCGACGGCCGGTCCATCTGGGATTTGGTGCAGCGGCCTGCAGCCGAGGTGCAGGCCATGGTCCGCGGATTCAAGTTCCCCGCCCTTCGCAAACCCGTGGCCGAGCCCATCATCTCCGAGATCCTGACCCGGCTGGCGCTCCTCAACCGGCTGGGGCTGTCTTACCTGTCTCTGGGCCGCAGCGGCAACACACTGTCCGGCGGAGAGGCCCAGCGGGTGCGGCTGGCCGCCCAGCTGGGCTCCAACCTCACCGGGGTGTGCTACATCCTGGACGAGCCCACCATCGGCCTGCACCCCCGGGACAACCACGTGCTGGTCGAGGCCCTGAAGACGCTGCGGGACCGGGGCAACACCATCCTGGTGGTCGAGCACGACGAGGAGACCATCCGCGCCGCCGACACCCTCATCGATCTCGGCCCGGGCGCCGGTCGCGACGGCGGACGGGTGGTGGCCACCGGCTCCCTGGCCGAGATCCAGGCCGCGCCGCTGTCCGTGACCGGCGCCCTGATCGACGGCCATAGCCGCCGCATCACCTCGCGGCTGCGTCCCTGGAGGGGCCGGCCCGCGATCCGCATTACGAGCGCTGCCGCCAACAATCTCAATGACATCGACGTGGACTTCCCCCTGGGTGCTTTGATCGCCGTTACCGGGGTCTCCGGGTCGGGCAAGTCGTCCCTGCTCAAGGAAACCCTGTTCAAAGGCCTTCGCAACCGTCTGCTCGATCGCCGCGATCCGGCCGGCGCATGCCGGGACATCGCCGGGTGGAAGGCGCTCCGGCGCGTGCTGGAGGTGGACCACAGTCCCATCGGGCGCACGCCGCGTTCGGTCCCGGCATCCTACATCGGCGTCCTGGACGACATCCGCCGGCTGTTTGCCCTGACGCCTGCCGCCCGCGCGCGCGGCTACAGCCCGGGCCGGTTTTCCTTCAACGTGTCCGGAGGCCGCTGCGAATCCTGCCAGGGCCAGGGACGCCCCAAGGTGGAGATGAGCTTTCTGCCGGATGTCTATGTTCCGTGCGAGGTCTGCGACGGCCGGCGTTTCAACCCGGAAACCCTGGAGGTGCTTTACAAGGGCAAAACCATCGCCGATGTGCTCGCCATGACCTTCGCCGAGGCGGCGCTGTTCTTCGGCGCCGTCCCTCTCATTCGCAAGCCGGTGCAGTTCGTGTGCGACGTGGGGCTGGGCTACCTCAACCTGGGCCAGCCGAGCCCGACCCTGTCCGGCGGCGAAGCGCAGCGCATCAAGCTCGCCGAGCAGTTGGCCAAGCCGTCGAGCGGCCCCACCTTTTTCATCCTGGACGAGCCCACCACCGGCCTGCACCTCGCCGATGTCCGGCGGCTGATCGACGTGCTCCAGGCCCTGGTGGAAGCCGGCCACACGGTGGCGGTCATCGAACACAACCTCGAGATCATCAAGGAAGCCGACTACATCGTCGACCTCGGCCCGGAAGGCGGGGCCGGGGGCGGCCGGTTGGTGGCAGCCGGCTCGCCGCGGGAGATTCTGAGATTCTCCCGCAGCTCCCATACGGCGAACTTCCTGAAAAGCTACCTGCGCAATGGGTCGGATTGAAAGAATAGACCAGCAAGAGGAGGTTAAATGGAAAGCCTTATTGTAGAGCGCATGCGTAAAGGACTATTACAGAAACGAGACAGCCTCAGCGCATGGCTTCACGCTACACCACCGGGCAAAAAAGAGGTTTTGCTGGGCCCTTCAACCGAGCGAGCCGTTCATGCCCGTCTGGATGGGATCGATGCCGCCCTATTGAAGGCTGACTCGAAAACGCTCGGCAAGTGTGACATTTGCCATGGCGAGGTTAATCCCGAGCTCCTGGAAGTCGATTATACGGCGAGCGTATGCATTGATCATCTCTCCGAAGAGGAACGCCGCCATTTGGAAAGTGAACTGGAATTGGCCCAGCGGGTGCAGCAGATGCTGCTGCCGCCGGAAGCACCGCATATACCTGGGCTGGAGGTTGCGGCATTCAGCCGCCCGGCTCAGTTTGTCGGAGGGGACTACTTTGACTTCATCGACTTCAGCAACGGAACGCACGGCCTGGCGATCGCCGATGTGGCCGGCCACGGAGTGGCGGCCAGCCTTCAAATGGCCAGCATACAAGCGTTGCTGCGGGCCCTGGTGCCGCTCAACACATCACCCGCCCAGGTCATGAGCCAGGTGCACAAGCTGTTCATCCACAATATCCGCTTTGATACGTTCGTCACATTCTTCCTGGGATCCTTCGACTCATCGACCAAGACCTTCGCATTTTGCAATGCGGGCCACCAGCCCCCGCTGGTCCTGCGCAATTCCAGGACCCACAAAAACTCCGTCGACATGCTGTTGCCAACCGGTGCGGCAATCGGCTTGATCGAGGAGGCTGAGTTCGCGGAGAAAACCATGCAGCTTCAAACCGAAGACCTTCTGGTATTGTATACCGACGGAGTCACCGAAGCCGTTAACCCCCAAAATCACGAATTTGGCCGCGAGCGCCTGGCGGCATTGAGCCGACAACCCGACAGCATGCCGGCGAAACATGTGGTCCAGGAAATCAGAAAAGGCTTAGGGAAATTCAGCGATGGCAAACCTTTTGCCGACGATATTACGATTGTAGCCTGCCGGATTACCTAACGGAGGGAATCCAGACGGCACATGAAAAGAAAGTCAAGATTAACTTGCGGAACACGTTTCGAGACAACGCGAGTCACTGCAGGAACCCCCAAGAGGATGAAATTATGAAGGCGATTACAGTGGCGGCTGTGCAGTTTAATCCTAAATTCGGCGACAGGCAGGCCAATTTGCGCCGCCTGGAAGAGCTTTTGAGCACAACTCCGGCGGATGTTTTCGTGCTGCCGGAGCTTTGTACGACCGGGTACTTTTTTGATTCCCGCGATGAAGTGGCGGCGATCGCCGAGGACATCTCCGGTCCCAGCGTCGCCTTTTTCCGAGACATGGCCCGACGCCGGCAGGCCGTGGTGGTTGCGGGGTTCGCCGAGCGGGCGGGGGGGCGCCTGTTCAATTCCTGCCTCGTGGTCATTCCGGAAAAGGAAGAGTTTCGCGTCTATCGCAAAACGCATCTCTTCTACAAGGAAAAACACTGCTTCGATCCCGGCGACACCGGCTTTTTCGTGGTGAACGATTCGAAGCGCGATATCCGCATCGGACCCATGGTCTGTTACGACTGGCGCTTCCCGGAATCCGCGCGAGTCCTGACCCTGCTTGGGGCGGATCTCATCGCCTGCCCGGCCAACCTGGTCACTGATGCCTGGCATGCGGTCATGCCGGCCCGGGCGATCGAAAACAAGGTGTTCCTGGCCGTCGCCAACCGCACGGGAAGCGAAACTCGGAAGGGAGAGACGCTCACGTTCAAAGGGCGTTCCGCCATTTATGCCTGGGACGGCCGTGTCTTAGCCCAGGCCGGGCCGGAAGGTGACGTCGTCCTGACCGCCGACATCCGGCCGACGGAAACCCGGGACAAGTCCTTTAACCCGCTGAATGACGTACTGGCCGATCGCCGGCCGGAGTACTACGGACGTTTGGCCGGTGATTGAACGTGTCGACCCTTCCGCCGGGTTAAGGCATTTTCCCAAGCGACGGTTGCAACCTCTACCGACGCGTCCATCTCTGCAGCCGGCTATCTGGTTCCCGGCCACAGATTCTTGTTATTACTAGCTTATTAGGCTAAACTGGATTATATAATTCTGCTGATGTTCTGTTGCGGGAGCCTGTCATGCCCAAACGCCTGGAACTCAAGCCCTCCGAACTGCGCCGCGTCTGCGACCCGTCTCTATTCAGCTTTAAAGACACCTCGGAGCTTGCCTCGCTGGACCGGGTGATCGGCCAGGAGCGTGCGGTTCAGGCAATCGAGTTCGGCCTGGACATGCGCAGCCCGGGCTACAATATTTTTGTCACCGGTACAGAGGGCACCGGCAAATCCACCATTGTCAGCGACTTGACCAGCCGTTTTGCGAAGACCCAGCCGGCGCCGGACGACTGGTGCCTTGTGAACAACTTCAGGGACGAGTTCCGTCCGCAGGCCATTGCCCTGCCGCCCGGGCGCGGGCCCTCCTTTGCCAAGAAGGTCGGGCGTTTCGTCAACGATCTTAAAAGGGACATCCCCAAAGGTTTCGAGACCGAAGCATACCTGAAAGAACTCACTGCCATCAAATCCCGGTTCAACTTCCGGCAACAGGCCATATTTCAGAAGATCGAGCGCTTCGCCGCAGAGCGGAATCTCCACATCGACTCCACCCAGAAGGAATTCCCCGTGGTGCCCATTGTGGACGGCAAGATCCTGCCGGCGGAGGAATACCAGAAACTGGCGGATGACGTTAAGGCGGACATCGACGCAAGGGTCGCTCAGATCCAGGTGGAGATCGAAAAGTCCGGCCGCAAGATCGAAAAACTCAACCAGCACTTGCACGCCGACATCGAGCGCCTCATGGACGAGGTGGCCCTTGCGCTCGTGAAGAAGAGGCTTGAGCCGATCCGCCACGATTTCAAGGGTCGCCGGGCGGTCATGGATTACTTGGATGATCTGCAGGCGGACATCGTCGAGAATTTCAACCTCTTCATGCCGGCCGAAAAAGGCGAACCGCCGGCGGCCGGCGAATGCCCCCAGCCTCCGCGAGCGCCCTTTCAAAGGTACCAGGTGAACGTGCTGGTGCACCGCGATGTCATGAAAGGCGCCCCGGTCATCAATGAAAACAACCCGACCTACTTCAACGTCTTCGGCCGCATCGAGAAGCGTGCTTTCATGGGAGCGGTGAACACCGACTTCACCCTGGTAGTGGCCGGATCGCTGCTGAACGCCAATGGCGGCTACCTGATCATGGAAATCGAGCCGCTGCTGATGCACCCTTACGTCTGGGAGTCGCTCAAGCGGGCGCTGCAGACCAAAAGCCTGACCATCGAGGATGTCCCCGAGGAGTCGGCCTTCGGCACCACCTCGCTCCGGCCCGAGCCGATCCGTCTCGAGGTCAAGGTCGTCCTCCTGGGAAGCTACGAAGCCTTTGAAATCCTGCAGAACTACGACTCCAAGTTCAACAAGATATTCAAGGTCCGGGCCGACTTCGACCAGGAAGTGCAGCGCACCCGCGAAACCGAACAGCTTTACGCCCGGTTCATCGCCCGCGTCTGCCGGGAAGAGAAACTTTTGCCGTTCAACCCGCGGGGGGTGGCGGCCATTGTCGAGTTCGGCGAAAAATACGTGTCCGATCAAAACAAGCTGTCCATCCGTTTCGGCCCGTTGCTGGGTGTGCTGAAGGAGGCCGATTACTGGGCGAGGCGCCAAAGGGGGAAGGTGGTCTCGGAGAAGCATGTGATACGCGCCTTCCAGGAGTATCGCTTCCGCTACAGCCTTTACGAGCAGAAGGTCCACGAGTCCTACCGTGACGGCTCCATCATGATCGATGTTGCCGGGGCGGTGGTCGGCCAGATCAACGGCCTGGCCGTCTACCAGATCGGCGAATATTCCTTCGGCCGGCCGGTGCGCATCACGGCCGAGACCTTCATGGGCAAATCAGGGGTGATCAACATCGAGCGCGAGGCGGATTTGAGCGGCAGCACTCACGACAAGGGGGTATTGATCCTGTCGGGCTACCTCGGACGGGTGTTTGCCCAGCATCATGCACTCAGCTTGGCCATCAGCATCACCTTCGAGCAGAGCTACAGCGACATCGACGGCGACAGCGCCTCGGCCACCGAGCTCTATGCCATTCTCTCGAGCCTCTCTGGCATCCCGATCAGGCAGGGGATCGCCGTCACGGGATCGGTCAATCAGAAGGGCCGGATCCAGGCCATCGGCAGCGTGAACCAGAAGGTCGAAGGGTTTTTTGAGGTTTGCCGGGAGAAAGGCTTGACCGGTGAGCAGGGAGTGATCATCCCGTCGTCCAACGTTCAGAATCTGATGCTGCCCAGGGATGTGATCGGTGCGGCCAGAAGAAAACAGTTCCACGTTTACCGGTCATCGACCGTGGAGGAGGGCATTGAGATCCTGACCGGCGTGCGGGCGGGCAGCCCGAATGCAGAGGGTCTGTACCCGCGCGGAACCGTTTTTGGAGAAGTCCAGGAAAAATTGAAAATTTTCGCCGACCGTGCCCACCGGGCCAAACAGGAGTCCGGCGCGACCCCGGATTAAGGAAAGCGCTGCGGTGATCAAAGGCCAACCCGAGTGACTGAAAATTACGATCACTCTACTCGCTCAAGCCGCAGAGATGGCGGCAGAGGCAAATTCAGCGAAGGTCCTTCCAGTCCCAAAAGAACGGATATTCCATCGGGAAAAGCGCTACGCGGTCGTCTGGCCGGATCAGCGTCTCTTTGTAGACCGCGTGGTGGTTAACCATGGCCACCTGGACTTCTTCCTTGGAAATACCAAGAGTCGCAAGGATTTCGGGCAGCGGCGCTGGAGAGTTTAGGTCGAGGGCGATCGGCTTGTCTGCACCTGCCCCCGAATAGTCCTTGTTCAAGCTACCGTACAGGAACACCTTGATGTCGGAACCCATGAGGACTCCTTTCAAGCATATTCCCAGATTAGATCATTCGGCGATTGGGGCAATTGACTTAGATCAATTTGTGGATTCGGGCAACTCGTGAACCGTCGAATCGTTCTTCCCTTGATGGTCCAATTTCTGATACCCCCCGCTTGCCGGGGATAAATGATTCCGACCTCACGTTTTCGGCAAGCCGATAGGTCGCCAGGAGAACACCGGAACCCTGCTTTTCCGGTCGTGGCCCCGGATCGACCAGACTCGGCATCCGTCTATGGTCTTCGATGGATAACTTCCCCCTCACCCGGGCGCTGGCGATACACTATGTCCAAGACCACCGGCCTCGCCCTTTATCCGTATTATGCTCAAGCGACTTCTGTTATCCATGAGTTGCTGCTTTTGACATGTGCAACTAGGAGCGAGCGTACTGATTGTAAAGCGCCAGGTTTTCTTTGAGCAGGTCGGAAACCGGCAGGTGATACGGACACTTTTGCTCGCATTCGCCGCATTCGATGCATTGCTCCACGCTTTCCATGGCCTTTCCGATCCAACCCTTGACCCCTTCCCGGGATAACCGCTTGGCGACCGCCTGAAACATGAGAACGGATGGAATCTGGACTCCATGCTCGCACGGCATGCAGTACTCACAGCGGTGGCAGAATTTTTCACCCAGGGCTGAACGAATGTGTTCGATCTCTTTTAAATCGGCCTCGGATAGGGGTTGCGGGTTTCGGTAGAGCTCAACGATTTCATCGGCTTCCTGTTTTGCCCGAATCCCGGGGATCGGCACGACATGAGGATGTTCCTGCAGAAACCTGAAACACAAGCCAGCTCGTTCCAGGACCCCTCCTCCGAGGGGTTTCATACCGATGATGCCTACCCTTTTTTCGTTTGCCAAAGGGAAGAGCTGATGGGCCGGATCGCTTTCAATAAAATTAAACGGGAATTGGAGGGTTTGAAACAAACCCGTTCCCAGCGCTTCCATGGCCGTCGCAATATTGTGAGACGAAATGCCGATAAAACGGATTTTCCCGGCGGCCCGCGCTTTGGATACGGCCTCGTAAGCCCCCTGGGGAGCCAGCACCTGGTTGAGCGCTTCCGCATTGGATACGTTGTGAAGCTGGTAAACGTCGATCCAATCGGTCTGAAGTTGCCTCAGAGACAGATCAATGTGATCGGCCGCACCTTGGGCGTTTCTCTGGGCGGTTTTTGTAGCAATGACCACCCTCTTTCTAACCGACCTCAGGGCAATCCCGAGTTTTTCCTCGCTCGTGGGATACATGTTGGCCGTGTCGAAAAATGTGACCCCCAGGTCGAAACAGTGTTGGACAACCGAGACGGCTTCTTCCCGTGGCAGCGGAATAATCGGAATGCCCCCGAAGCCTATCTCCGAAACCTCCAACCCCGTAACCCCAAGCCGTATGGTGTTCATTTTACCTCCCCAGACGAAGCCATATCCTGTTTCCGAGGCATATGATTTTGGTCAAACCCTGCATCCGATTCTTTTTCGCACTCATGATAAAAGTGATTTTATCAAAACCTCGAACGAGGTCGTGCAGTCACTTCTAATTACTCATCATGCTCAAGTCGCCTCCCAAAGCTGACCACCGGGTCCTCACGGAACCCGATGTGTTCATAGAAGGCGATGGCCTCCCGGTTGCCGCGCCGAATCTGAAGGTTGATCTTCGGGCACCCCAGCTGCCGAAGCCGGAGTTCCGCTTCCGCCATTAAGGCCCGTCCAATTCCCCGGCGCCGCAAGGTCGGGTCAACGGCAAGGTAATTGATCCAGCCGCGGTGGCCTTCATATCCCGCCATCAGAGTCCCTGCGATGGCCCCGTCAAGGACAGCGACGAAAAAGAGATCCCGCTGAACGCTTTGCTTGCGGGCAATGTCCTTACGGGGGTCGTTCCAGGGCCGGAGCAGGCCGCATCGCGACCACAGGGCAATCACCTCTTCTTCATCTGCAGCTTCGAACGCTCGGATCTGCATGGTTCAATAGGTGCGTCAGCTTCGCAGGGCGGCCCGCACTTGGGCCACATGCTCTTCAGCGTGCGACACGATGAACAGCTCCACGATGTCCGCCACCGTGACCTCGCCTCGCTTGACATGGACGCCCTTCTTGCCGCGCTCCGCTGGGGACATGTGGCGGATCGAGCGCGCCGCCGCCTGAACTTCTTTTTGCAGCAAGCGGAGCAGTTCGCCCGGCTCCGCCGCTGCGCCCCGCTCCACCCCGGCCAGCCGTTCCGGCGCGTCCGGCATGCGGCCGAAACGAGGCGGCTCAGTTGCCGCGATCAAAGCGCGACAATAACCCATCCAATACGGGATCATTTCCACCACGTGCCCCAGCACCTGCATGGCCGACCACTCGTTTTCGGCAGGCGCGCTGCGCAGACGCTTGGCCACCTCAGGCCGGCTGAGCAGCGTCGACAGCTGCTCGGACATGTTCTCGAGTCGTCGGGCCTGGGCTTCACCGGGATTTTCTTCATGACGCGTTGGCATAATGAACCTCCTCTGAGATTTCAATCGTAAAGTGCCCATCGGCATCGGATCGAATTAAATTAAGGGCGCGCCTCTCCGCAGCGTCGACTCACGGCTCTGATGACCTCCGGCAATACACGGCTGTTTACAAGATTCACCAGGAAGGCTGGGAGAGAGCCGCCCGGATCCGAGTGCAGGTAGTAGACTACCTCCGTTTCGCGGCCATTCCCGACAGGCCACAGTTCCCATGAACCGCTGTTCACGCGTGGTTGAATCGCGCCGGTATCATCAGGCGGCAGCGAAAACCCGTTGTCCTGATGCCAGACCGTGCCATGGAAGCCCGCTATCCCGTTACACGGGTGGAAGGCCACCTTGATCACAAAATGACGATTGCTGACGAAAGGAAACTCCAGCCTCTGATATACCCAGAATTCGTTTGCAGTCGCCCGCTCGATCCGGCACATCGCGACATAGGGCATGAATTCACTATAGTGCGCAAAGTCGGTCACCACCCTGAAGACGGTTTGAGGCGCAGCCGCAATCCGGCTGCGTGCCATGACCTCGTAAAAGGGAGAGCGATCGGACATACGGTTGTAAACGTAGATCTGGTCGGCATCGCTCACTTCGCGCCATCGATCCTGCAGCAATGAACTCTGTGTGGGCGGCCCCGCAGCCAGATGCGCGCCGCAATCCGAACTGCCCGCTGCGGCTTCCACGGCAGTCAGCCCGGTCACGATGACCAGAAGAATCGCGCAGGCTGGAAATCCTATTTCACTGAATCTAAACACGTTCCTCGATACAACCGGGCCTACCCGTCCACCTTCCAGTGCTTAATGAGAAACTGGAAGGTGATGTAATGGGTCACCAACAGCGCGGGCACCCAGAAGGCCGGGATCCAGTAGGAGGGCCCCATAAAGAGGGGCGCCCGGTAAATTGTGGCTAGCGTGATCGCGGCGAGCAGGTCGACCGATCCGAGTAAATTGAAGGCCCAGACCATTGGCCGGGCCGCGGATGATTTTCGCGACAGCAACGGGATCGTGACGAACGCCAAGGCAGCTGCCACCAAGTCGCCCAGGGCAGCCGGGTAGGCAAATTGGGAAGGCATCCCTGGATAGGTCGCGCCCCGTGTCAGAAACATCAACCCCAGATGCCGCAGGGAGTGCAGCAGGAGAACGGGGATCAAAATGTCGGATGGTCGCAACCGCCCGAGCCGCGGCAGCAGATAAATTCGCGCAGCCACGTAAAAAACCAGAGTCGTCCCGATGAGATTGAAGGTAAGGATACGATCGAAAACCAGTTCCATGATCTTCCGCTTTCCACTACGCGGTTACGATATGCCTTGAAACGGGGTTTTGCAACCCGTCTAAAAATAGCTTCGATAAGAACTTTTGAACTCACGAGCCTGGACAAGCGTTTCCATTTATCTTGTCATCCGGCGCGAAAGGGTTATGTTAAAATTTCAGCATTCATGACATGAACGCCAGCTGAACCGGACTCATGAAGAACGAAGGCAACCTGATCGAGCCGACGGAAGCCGGATTGCTTTGCCCCGCGGGCCATTTCTTCATCGACCCTCGGAGCCCGGTTGAACGGGCAGTGATCACCCACGCCCACGCGGATCATGCGCGGCCGGGCTGCAGCCGTTACCTGGCGACCCCGGAATGCGCCCGCCTGCTCAAAGCCCGGCTCGGCTCCGACCTTGCGGTGCAGGTGCTCCCTTACGGAGAAGGGCTCAGTCTGGACGGAGTCCGGCTCTCCCTGCATTCGGCCGGCCACATCCTCGGCTCCGCCCAGGTGCGTCTGGAGCGGAACGGGGAAGTCTGGGTCGTCACCGGCGATTTCAAACGACACCCCGACCCTACTTGCCGGCCCTTCGAGCCGCTGCGCTGTCACACGCTGGTCACCGAGTCGACCTTCGGCCTTCCGGTTTTCAACTGGCCCGACCCGCCGGAAGTCGTCGCCGACATCAATGCCTGGTGGCGGAAAAATAAGGATCAGGGCTTGACCAGCATTCTCTTTGCCTACGCGCTCGGAAAAGCCCAGCGGGTGGCGGCGGAGGTGGATCCCGGCATCGGTCCGATCTTAACCCACGAGGCGGTCGAACACATGGCAGCGGTCTACCGCCAGGCAGGCGTACAGCTCAATCCGACGATGCCGGTTCCTGGCATCCGGAACAAGGATGACTTCGCAGGAGCCCTGATCATCGCTCCGCCGTCTGCCGATGGATCTCCCGGCATCGGCACGTTCGCCCCCAGCAGCAGGGCCTTCGCCTCGGGCTGGATGCAGATCCGGGGCAACCGTCGGAGGCGCGCTCTGGACCGCGGTTTTGTTCTTTCCGACCATGCGGATTGGAAAGGGTTGCTGGACACCATCTTTGCCAGCGGTGCTGAACGCGTCCGGGTGATGCATGGCTTCACCGCGGAGGTGGTGCGATTCCTCCATGAAAAAGGAGTGGCCGCCGAAGCCCTTGGGGCCGTTTTCCCGTGAAACGA
>JBLMXM010000082.1:0-9362 GCA_050257775.1 Hyphomicrobiales bacterium | reverse complement strand
GTTCTCCGGTGCGGCGGAACACCTTGAGTTCGTCCCGGTTGCGGCCCCGCCTGCCGCCGACGGAGTAGAAATTGGCCTTGCCTGTCCCCAGCGAGGTACCCAGGTTTTTCAACCCGCGCCGAAGCACCTTTCGAATCCCGGCATGAAGGGCCATGGCCTCGTTCGGGGAGAGCGAATCCGAAAGGCGGCATGGGTGGATCTTAGCTTCCCATAATGCCTCGTCGGTGTAAATGTTCCCCAGGCCGGCTATGAAGCGCTGGTCCAGCAGCAGCGGTTTCACCTGACGGCTGCGGCCTTGCATCATTTCAAGAAGGCGGGCCGCCGTGAATGTCGGGGCAAGGGGCTCCGGCCCGAGCGACCCTAAGATTTCAGCGGCGTCCGGCACCAGATAAACCCGCCCGAATTTGCGGGTGTCGTGGAAACGGAGTTCTCGCCCATCTCCGAGAGCGAGCGTCACGTGCTCATGGACAAGCCGATTGGTGCCGGACGGCACCAGGTGGAGCCGGCCCGACATGCGCAGATGCATGAGCAGGTTCCAGCCGCCGGCCAAATCGATCACTAAAAACTTTCCACGCCGGCCGATGGCGGCAATCTGTTTCTTTTTAACCAGGCGGCAGAACTCCGCAGCCGAGGGCTCAGCAATGGTCCGCCTCCAGTAGATTCGCGCACCAGCCAGCATATTCCCGATAAGGCCGGCCGCGTTCAAATCCCTGGCGATCGTTTCAACTTCAGGCAGTTCGGGCATAGGACAAAATAAGGTTTAACTTTCTGAACACGGTTTATGATATTGACAGAGTTCAATCTACCGCCTATAAAAGCATTCCATCCGAATTGTCGCAAGCGATCAGCGGTCCGGCGCTTGCGCGCCTCTTTCTTAGCAGATCCGCCGCTGGGTGCCAAGTTTGCGATCACACCATCGCTGATGAGCTTGTAAAAAGTCATCCGTTTTGATGACTTTGTAAAATGGTCAAGGTCAAGGCGCGCGAGTTCTCGTGGCGCGAGGCGTACTTAAGGTACGACGCGGCGGCAGCGAGATGAAGTGCAACGCAGAGACTGGCCTTTTTACGGAGTCATCATCGCTCGTTCGCATGAACCTGCCCAACGCAAGGAGTGTCCATGGACTTCAGCCTGTCGTCCGAACACGAAATTCTCCGGGAGTCGGTCCGCAGTTTTGCCGAAAACGAGATTCAGCCCGTCGCCAGGGAACTGGATGAGAAGGAGGAGTTCTCCCTCGAAACGATGCGAAAGATGGCCGAGCTGGGGTTGTTCGGTGTTTTCGTTTCCGATAAGTACGGCGGCCAGGCCATGGACTATCTTTCCTACATCATCGCCGTCGAGGAGATCGCGCGGGTGGACGGGTCGCACGCCGCTACCGTAGCGGCGGAAAATTCGTTGGGCATCGGTCCGCTCTACTATTTCGGCAATGAAGACCAGAAAAAAAAGTACCTGCCCCAGCTGTGCAAGGGCGAGGCGCTATGGGGATTCGGCCTCACCGAGCCGAACGCCGGATCGGACGCCTCCAACTCGAAAACCAACGCCGTCCTCGACGGAAACGAGTGGGTGATCAACGGCAGCAAGATCTTCATCACCAATGCCGCCACCCGCATCACCAGTGGCGTCACCGTCCTGGCGCGCACCGGGGCGAGGGACGACGGCAAGGCCGAGCTGTCCTGCATCATTGTGGAAGCCGGCACCCGCGGCTTCACCGCCAAACCGATGCACGGCAAGATGATGTGGCGGTCCTCCAACACCGCCGAGCTCTACTTTGAGGACTGCCGGGTCCCTAAGGAAAACCTGCTGGGGCCGAGGGGCCACGGATTTCACCAGATGATGCAGACCCTGGACGGCGGGCGCCTGTCCATCGCGGCCATGGGCTTGGGCGGCGCCCAGGGGTGTTTCGAGCGTGCGGTGCGCTACGCCAACCAGCGCGAGCAGTTCGGCCGACCCATTGCCACCTTTCAGGCCAACGCGTTCAAGATGGCGGATATGGCCATGGAAGTCGAGTGCGCGCGTCTGCTGCTGTACAAGGCCTGCTGGCTGCGCGACAACGAGATGCCCTTCTCCAAAGAGGCGGCCATGGCCAAGCTCTACTGCTCCGAAGTCATGTATCGTTGCGCCAACCACGCCGTCCAGCTCCACGGCGGTTACGGCCTGATGAAAGAGTACGACGTGGAGCGCTTCTACCGGGACCAGAAACTGCTGGAGATCGGCGAAGGCACCTCTGAAGTGCAGCGGATCGTCATCGCCCGGCACATCGGGGCGAAGTGTTTATAAGGAACCCTATTTCTTAGGAGCCGCCATGAAAACCAAAGGCCGAAAATCCGTGTTCGACATTGACTTCTTCGAAGATTTGACCGGCGAGCTGGCCGCACCCTCCTCCCGTGAAGTCGAGGCCATCGGCTCCCGCATCCGTGCCATCCGCGAAGAAAAAGGTGTACCCCTGGACGAGCTGTCCAAGCTCACCGGCTTTGAGGTGTCCTTCCTTTCCGGCATCGAGAAGGGCAAGGTCCAACCGCAGCTGGGCACCTTGATCAAGCTTTCCAAGGCCTTGGACAGCGCTTTCGGCCGGCTGGTTTCCGGGGCAGGGGAGAAGCTGTATTCCATCACCCGCAAGAGCGAACGCCGCCCTGCGGCGCGTTCAACCTCGAAAACCGGGAAGAAACA
Source organism: Hyphomicrobiales bacterium (assembly GCA_050257775.1). Lineage (GTDB taxonomy): Bacteria > Desulfobacterota > Desulfobacteria > Desulfobacterales > SpSt-501 > SpSt-501. The sequence goes on along the minus strand of JBLMXM010000082.1, from coordinate 6,698 downwards.
TCTTTACAGCTACAAGAGTCTGTCGCCGGGTGTGAAGGGCCGCCACATGGAGGCGCTCGTGGTGCAGCTGCTCACGGCCACTCAAAAAGACGTATCCGTGCACGAAGGCGAAGAGTTTGTCTTCGTGCTGGATGGAATCGTGCAGCTGGACCTCGGCGACGAGCGTTTCGAGCTTGAACCCGGCGACAGCGCCTATTACCTGTCCACCACTCCCCATCTCATTGCCGCCAAGAAGGATAAGGCGACGATCCTGGCGGTCCTCTACGAAGGATAGGGCGGCTGCGCCGCAAGCCCAACTTCTGCGTTGCGCTTCATTTCGCTGGCGCTGCGGCGTACTTCAAGTACGCCTCGCGCCACGAAACTCGCGCGCCTTGAATTTGGGCTTGGGGCGCAGCCGCCATAGAACGCCTCCTAATCGGTCTCACGAGCTTCGGGCTCAGGCTTTTTGCGAAGCCGCCCCCTCTACTTGTTTCCCTCCCGCCGGAGAGGGGAACAACAAGGTCTTGAAAACCACCGGCCCCGGCCATAGGTTATCGACGTTCGCGATGATGTTGCATGCATTTACTCTTGGTACGGAGGGTTAGGGTCGATGCGGTTCTTTAAATTTGGGGTCATCCTTCTGGTTGCGGCAATTCTGGGTGCCGGCATCTGCAGCGCGGCTGAAACCAGCCCCAGCCTCCAGCTGGACGTCAAGGAGTTCAGGCTGAAGAACGGGATGCTGTTCCTGGTGGTTGAACGACCCGCAACCCCGCAGGTGGCTGTTCGGCTGGCGATCCGGGCCGGATCCGCTCTCGAGGACGCGGGCCGGACGGGAATCGCTCACATGCTGGAGCATATGATGTTCAAGGGCACCAAGAATTTCGGCTCGACCGACTACCGTAAGGATGCTGATCTGCAGAGCCGCATCGATGCCGCCTATGCTCAGGTCCAGGCGGAGCAGGACAAACGCAACCCCGATCCGAAGGTCGTCCAGGACAAACTGGCGGAGATGGAGCAGCTGAGGCTGGAAGCACAGAAACTCTACATCCCCCAGGTTTTCTCCTCCCAACTCGGCAAGAACGGCGCGGTCGGTGTCAACGCCTTCACCACGCCGGACCAGACCCAGTACACCGCCTCGGTGCCCTCCGACATGCTCGAGCAGTGGTTCTCCATCATCAGCGAGCAGCTGTTCGAACCCTCCTGGCGCGAGTTTTATGTCGAAAAGGAGATTGTGCAGCGCGAATGGGCCTTTCGCTATGTGAACAACCCGGAGGGCGCGGCCTGGCTGGACCTGAACGCCTCCGCCTACACTGCGCACCCCTACCGCAACCCGGTGATCGGCTGGAAGTCCGACATGGAACGCTACAGCACCCGGGATGCCATGGAGTTCCACGCCAAGTACTACACTCCTGCCAACGCCGTCTGCGTTCTGGTGGGCGATGTCGCTCTGACAGAAGCTCGTCGCCTGGCTGAAATTTACTTCGAACGGTACCCTGCAGGGCATCGGGCCCCCGAGGTTGTCACCGCAGAGCCGGCTCAGCAGGGGCCGCGGCGCAGCGTGCGGTTTCTTGAAGGCGCGCGCACCCCCGTGGTGCGCATCGGATTCCACGGGGCGCGCATGAACACCCCGGATTTCTTTGCCCTGGATGCGCTCACCATGGTCCTGAGCCAGGGTCGCAGCGCGCGGATGACCCAGAACCTCGTCGAGCAGGGGTTGGCGGTCGAAGCCTGGGCGGGGAATCCTGACAACCGCTATGGGGGCATGCTGGTTCTCGGCGGATCACCCAACGATCCCGACGAGTTGAAAAAAACTGGGCTCACGGAAGAAGAAAAACGGACCGCCTACCGTGCGGCCTGCGAAGCTCTGGAGAAATCATTGCTCTCAGAGGTGGAGAAACTGAAGACCGAGCTGGTTTCCGCGCAGGAACTCGAACGTCTGAAAAAGCTCAACCGGCGCGACTTCATCGACCGGCTGCGCAGCAACGAGAGCGTCGCCGGAACTCTGGCTACCCTCGAGGTCCAAACCGGGTGGCGCTATCTCACGGACTATCTAAGCAAGATGGACGCCGTGTCGTCCGAGGACATCCGCAGGGCCGCCCGGCAGTATGCCCGGCCGGAGAACCGGACGACGGTCTTCGTGATCCCGGGCGGCGCAGCGAGCCGACCGCCCGAGGCCTATGCGGAGGTTCGTTCGATCAGCGGCAGCGCCGCAGCCGGCCGCGAGCTTTACCACGGATCATTCGAGAACATCTCGATTTATCCGACGCCACCGGGATGGCGTCATCCTCTGTCCTTTGCCCGTCATCCCCGCCGCGTGGATTACCCGGACGCGGTCCAGATGACGATCCGCGATGCCAGGGTATTCTTTCTCCCGGACCATGAGCTGCCGCTCATAGACCTGACCATATACGTTAAAGCGGGTTCGGTGGATCTGAAGGAGTCCCAGGCGGGGCTGACGGACCTCCTGGATGCTACGATCATCCGCGGAGGGACCGAAAGCCGCACCCCGGCTGATCTGGCCACGCTCCTGGATGACAACGCCATCAAGATGGGCGTGGACATCGGGATGGAGGAGACCGCCATCAAGCTCTCCGTGCTGTCGTCCGACTGGGAGAAAGGCCTCGAGATCCTCGGAGAGGTGCTGGCACGGCCGCGCTTCGACGCGAAGGTGCTCGAAGTGGCCAGGGAACAGGAACGGATCGCCCTGATCCGGCAGGGGGAAGACGCCAAGGATGTGGCCATGCGCGAGGCCATGATCTGGCATTTCAAGGGTCATCCTTACGGCCGTGACCCGCTGGCTGCGATCCAGGTTATTCCCAGCATCACCCGGGATGACCTGCGGCGCTTCCTGGCCGCTTATGTCGTTCCCTCCAACATGGTGATGGCGGTGTCCGGGGATATTCAACCCGATCAGGTCCGGGAGAGCCTGGGTCGTTTCGTCGGGAGACTGCACCAGGGATCGGCCCTTCAGCGGCGGGTCGCCGCTCCCTCCCCGAATCCGCCGGTCGTGACTCTCATTCATAAACCCGGGCAGGTCCAATCAAACGTCGTGGCCCTGCTGCCCGGCCTTCTGCGTTCCAACCCCCAGTTCTGGAAGCTGAACCTCCTGATGAACGTATTCGGGGGCAACGACTCCCTGATGTACACCCGGCTGCGGGATGATCTGGGATACGTATACTCGGCGGGATTCTATCAAACGGCCAGGTGGCAGGCGGGCCTCTTGGTCGGCATCATCGGCTGCAAGGGCGACAAGGCGGCGGATGCCATCCTGGAGACCGTCAACATCATGAGATCCCTGCACCAGGGCATCCCCGGCCGCGAACTGGAACTCAAACGCCTGGATACCCTAAACAGTTTCGTGTTCAACGTGGATACCAAGGCGGAGTTGGTCCAGGCTTACAGTCGTTATGCCATGCGGCAGGAGCCGCTCGACACGCTGGAGCGGATCCAGGACAGTTATTTTACCGCCTCCGGGGAGGAATTGAAGGGTCTCGCCTTGCAGTTACTCGATCCCCGCAGCATCCAGATCCATATTGTGGCCGACAAGACGATCCCGGTCACGCGGGCTGACGGGCGGACGCTGTCACTTGAAGAAGACCTGAAGGCCATGGCGCAGACTCTCGGGCTGCCCTTCAGGGAAATCGAACTGCGATAATTTCTTGCGCTTGTAACCTCTTGGTGTTAGGATATGTTAGCATAGGTTAGGCCCTGCCCCTCCGGTCAGGCGGCCTCCCGCCTTTTGGGCCGCAAGCGATTAAGAATACCGGGCAACCACCTGAACGGCTGCTGGCCGCAGGTGGGTGTTGCGTTTCAACAGAGAGGGCAGGGATGGAAGAACAAATCCGCGCACCAGATCCGAGTCGCCCGTCGTCCGGCCCTCCCAAGTCCCCGGAAGACAGGACCATTCCTGCCCTAGACGCCCTGTTTCGACACATGGCCGCGACGATCCAGGAGGTGTTCTGGCTCAGTCCGCCGGACCTCAAGACGCTATGGTATGCCAGTCCCGCATTTGAGCGCGTCTGGGGCCAGCCCTGGGATGCAGCGCTGCAGCCTCCGGCGGCCATTGTCAATGCAGCGCATCCCGATGATTTTTCTCGTGTATACAAAGAGATCAGCTCGGTTCGGGAAAGCCCGCGGGATATCGAATACCGAATCGTCCGCCCCGACGGGGCCGTACGCTGGGTGCGGAATCGGGTCCATGCCGTCTGCAACGAGCAAGGCCGGGTCGAGATGCTGGCGGGGGCGGCAACCGACATCACCGAGGCCAAGCTCTTTCAGAAATCCCTGATCGAATCGCATGCCCGGTTTGTGATGGTTCTGGACAGCATTGACGCCGATATTTTTGTAGCGGACCTCAAGACCCATGAAATCCTCTTTGCTAACCGGCATATCCGGGAAAGCTTCCGAAAAGATCTCCTGGGGGAGAAATGCTGGGCGGTCTTTCGCAAAGAGACCGGCCCCTGTGCGATGTGCAGCAACCCGCGTTTGTTCGACTGGGACGGCAAACCTTCCGGGGGAGTCGTTTGGGAAGGCAGAAATCCGGTTACCGGCAAATGGTACCTCAACTATGACCGTGCCATTCAGTGGATCGACGGTCGGCTGGTGCGCATCCAAATTGCCACTGATATCACGCGGCTCAAAGACCTCGAGAGGGAAAGCGCCCGCATTCAGGCCCAACTCCAGCAGGCCCAGAAAATGGAGGCCATCGGGACGCTTGCCGGAGGTGTCGCCCATGACTTCAACAACATCCTGGCCGCCGTTCTGGGATACACCGAAATAGCCCTGATGGGGGTGGAAGATGCATCCGCTGTCAGCCGGAACCTCCAGGAAGTTCTGCGAGCGGGCAATCGGGCGCGGGAGTTGGTGAAGCAGATTCTGACGTTCAGCCGACAAACCGAGCATGAATTCAAACCCGCTCGTTTAAGCCTGGTCGTCAAGGAAGCCTTGAACCTGATCCGTGCCTCTCTGCCGTCCACTATCAGAATCCATCAGCGGTTGAACAGCGCATCGGCCGTCATGGCCGACGCGACCCAGATCCATCAGGTGATTATCAACCTGTGCACCAACGCCGCCCATGCCATGCGTGAAAAGGGTGGAGAACTTTTTGTCGGGATCGAAGATTTGGCTCCAGACCCGTCGTTTTTCCAGCAGCACCCGGATCTGGCCCTCGGCCCCCATCAGCGGCTGACCATTCGGGACACCGGCTGCGGTATTCCCGCGGAGGTCATCTCGCGCATTTTCGACCCGTTCTTTACCACCAAGCAGCCGGGCGAAGGCACCGGGATGGGCCTGGCGGTGGTCATGGGCATCATCCATGGCCACAAAGGAGCCATTACCGTGGAGAGCACGGTGGGGCAAGGCACGGCTTTTCATCTCTTGTTCCCCATTGTTCAGGCCGGTGAAGCGCAGCCTTCGCTCGAATCGATGGGGTCCCTGCCCTCCGGCGATGAGCGCATCCTGTTGATCGACGACGAGGAACCGCTGGTGAAGCTGGGGAAACTGATGCTTGAGCGACTAGGCTACCAGGTGACGACCCACGTCTCCGGAACCGATGCCCTTGAGACCTTCCGCCGGGACCCTTGGCGATTCGACTTGGTAATTACCGATATGACCATGCCGGGCTTGACCGGCGATCGTCTTGCTCAGGGACTGCTGGTGATCCGCCCGGACATCCCGATCATCCTTTGCACGGGCTACAGCAATCGGATTTCGAAAGAGCGCGCCAAGTCCATCGGGGTCCGGTACTTCGTTTTGAAGCCCCTCGTCATCGGCGAGCTGGCCCATACCGTACGCAACGTGCTTGACGGCAAAGCTGTTTGAACCGGTCACCCTCCTAAAGTCTTTTGAGTAACAGCCGATAACTTACCTAGCACGGGCATCCATTCCATTCGAAGCGGGGGTGAAAAGGTGAGGTTGGTCACACGTTCGGATTTCGATGGATCAGTTTGTGCCGTGCTTCTGAGCGAGTTGGGTCTCATCGACGATATTCTTTACGTTCATCCCAAGGACCTTCAGGACCACAAGATTCAGGTGACGGGAAACGACATCTTGGCCAACGTGCCTTATGTTTCAGGGTGCGGCCTCTGGTTCGATCACCATTCGAGCGAATGTGAACGGTTGAAGCTTCAAGGTCGGTTTGAAGGAAACAGCGCGGAGGCCCCCAGCGCCGCGGCCGTGGTGTTCGAATATTATCGCAAGCACCCGGAATGCCGGGTCCGGTTGAATCCTTTCGAGCCGTTGGTCGATATGGCGGGGTGGGTGGACTCCGGCCGGTTCAGCCGCGAAGATGTGCTGGACCCCCAGGGGCTCGCCATGTTGGCCTTCATTGCGGACCCGCGCACCGGCTTAGGACGGAAACGGGATTTCCGCATCAGCAATTTCGATCTGATGAAGCGCCTGCCGGGCTTGCTCCGCTCCCATACCATTGACGAGATTCTGGAACTGTCGGATTTTCGCGAACGGGTGGAGGTGTACCGGGAAGAAAACAGGCGTTACCGGGAGATCTTATACCACTGCGTTCGCATCCAGGACAGCGTTATCCTGATTGATTTTCGCGGCATCGCTGACTTGCCGGTGGGGAACCGCTTCATGGAGTATGTTCTTTTCCCCGATCAGAACATATCGATCCGCCTGGCTGATGGCCTGCAACGCAAATTCGCCATGATATCCGTCGGACACAGCATCTTCAACCGGACCTGCGCAGTGGATGTGGGCTTATT